>NZ_JAAKZY010000320.1 GCF_011045015.1 Streptomyces scabichelini
GGAAAAGTCTCCGATGGACGGGGTATCAACATATCTGGCGTTGATTTTTGGCACGCTGTTGAGTTCTCAAGGAACGGACGCTTCCTTCGTACTCACCCTCGCAGGCTTTCCTCCGGGCTTCCCTTCGGTCTTGCGTTTCCGACTTTACCAGACTCTTTCGCGTCCGATTCCCCGTCGGAGGGGTTTTGCTTTCCGGCTTTTCGGCCTTCCAGCGACGTTGACTGTAGCAGATCCTTTCGGGCCTGAACCCCAGTCAACTGGTTTTGTCCTCGCGGCTGTTGGGCCGTTCCGACGTTCCAAACTTTAGCGGATGCTCTCGGCAGTGCCTAATCGGGCTGCCGAGCTCCAACTGGAATTCAATTCGGGCATGCCGAAATGGACCCTGTCGGGAGATCGCACTAGTGGTTTGGTGTGCCGCTTCTGCGGCGGGAGGTGCTGTCGCAGAACCGTTACGGCTCCGTGGCAACTCGAAGAACCTTACGGATCGACGAGGGGAGTGTCAAGTCTCCCCGGGGCGACCGCTCGGCAAACCCTTGGAGGTGAGCGTCAGTCCAGGTCGGTGAGCCGACCGCCGGCGTCGGGCTGCGCGTGCTCCACGCGTCGCAGGAGACGGGTCAGGACGTCGCCGAGGACGCCGCGCTCATCCGAGGAGAGGTCCTGGAGCAGGTCTTCCTCGAAGACGCTGGCGAGGCGCATGGCTGCCAGCCACTTCTCGCGGCCCTCGGTCGTGAGCTCGACGATGACGCGTACGCGGTTGGACTCGTCGCGCTCACGGGTGACCAGGCCCTCGGCCAGCATGCGGTCGATCCGGTGGGTCATCGCGGCCGGAGTCAGGCCGAGGCGCTTGGCGAGGTCGCTCGGGCCCATGCGGTAGGGGGCGCCGGAGAGGACGAGGGCCTTGAGGACCTCCCACTCGGCGTTGCTGATGCCGAGGGTGGCGGTCTGGCGGCCGTAGGCGACGTTCATGCGGCGGTTGAGGCGGCCCAGAGCCGAGACGATCTTCTCGACCTGGGGGTCGAGGTCCTGGAACTCGCGCTGGTACGCGGCGATCTGCTCTTCGAGTGTCGGCTCGCCGACGCCGGGGGTGTCGCCCATGGACGAAGTATGGCACGCACTCACTTGGCGTCGAAGTCCTTCGATGTGTAGAGTTCAATATCTAAGTTTAGGTTCGAAGTCTTCACTCCTAACTACTGAAGCAGGTGAAAGTGACCAGGGCGATGGGCGCAGCGATGCGCCGGATCCATGTGGGCAGTGCACTCGGCGCGTTCGGGCTCGGCTTCACCGTCCCGT
The DNA here is from genome assembly GCF_011045015.1 of Streptomyces scabichelini. Taxonomy (GTDB): domain Bacteria; phylum Actinomycetota; class Actinomycetes; order Streptomycetales; family Streptomycetaceae; genus Streptomyces; species Streptomyces scabichelini. The sequence goes on from NZ_JAAKZY010000320.1 coordinate 1,291, forward strand.
ACCTGTACGTCTATGTCGCGCAGGTGCGGGATCTCGGTGCCGTGACGGCGGGGCTGGTGCTCGCCGTCTTCGCTGTGGCCGCGCTGGTGGTGCTGCCGTTCGCCGGGCGGGCCATCGTCCGGCGCGGTCCGCTGCCGGTGCTGCTCGCCGCCCTGGTCACTGCCGCGTCGGGTGCGCTGAGCCTGGGGCTCGCGAGCAGTGCGACGACCGTGCTCCTGGCCGCGGGGGCGCTCGGGGCCGGGCAGGCCGTGATGCAGCCGGCGCTCGCGACGATGATCGTGGACTGCTCGACGGCCGGGACCAGGTCGCGGGCCTTCGCCACGCAGTTCTTCCTGCAGAACCTCGGGCTCGGGGTCGGTGGGCTCATCGGTGGCCATCTCGTCGATGCCACGCGCCCCGGTTCCTTCACGCTGCTGTTCGCGATCGAGGCGGCGATGTTCCTCCTGCTGGTCGTGATCATGGCGACCGTACGGATGCCGCGCGCGCCGAGGGTCGAAGGGGCTCCGGCGCAGACCAAGGGCAGTTGGAAGCAGCTGCTCGGCAATCGGGCCATGGTGCAGCTGTGTGTGCTGGGGTTTGTGCTGTTCTTCGCCTGCTACGGGCAGTTCGAGTCGGGGCTGAGTGCGTACGGCGTCGAGGCGGCGGGGATGTCCACCTCCGCGCTCGGTACGGCGCTTGCCGCGAACACCGCGGTGATCGTGGTCGCGCAGTTCGCGGTGCTGAGGTTCGTCGAGCGGCGCAGGCGGTCCCGGGTGATCGCGGCTGTCGGGCTGATCTGGTCCGTCGCATGGGTCGTGGCCGGGTACGCGGGGCTCGGGCACGGGAGCCAGGCCATGGCCACGGCCGCGTTCGTCTCGACGTACGCGCTCTTCGGGCTCGGTGAGGCGATGCTGTCGCCGACCGTGGCGCCGTTGGTCGCCGATCTGGCGCCGAGCGGGATGGCCGGTCAGTACAACTCGGCGTTCGCCCTGGTGAAGCAGCTTGCGCTGGCGGTCGGTCCTGCGGTGGGCGGGCCGATGGGGGCGTCGCTGCACGCGCCGTACATCGTGACGTTCCTGCTGTTCTCGCTGGGCATCAGCTTCCTGGCCGTACGGCTGGGGCGGCAGCTCACGCCCGCGCAGAATCAGCCGTCGTCGGCGGGCAGCCGGGTGGTCGCGCGGGGTGTGGAGCCCGTACCGGAGAAGGTCTGACGCCGTGGAGCCGTGGAAGGGCGGCCGTCACCTTGTGGTGGCGGCCGCCCTTTCGTGTCAGCGGACTCCTGTCACCAGGGTCGAGGTGAAGGAGACCGTGGCCGTGCCGTCGGGGGCGGTGTGGTCCCTCAGGAGGTCGTGGACTGTGCGGCCCGCGCTGGTGAGTGCCTCCTGGCCGCCGGTGTCGGCGATCGCCTGGCCCCAGGGGAGTGCGGAGAGGTGGCCGGCGGCGAAGTCCGGCAGGGGTGGGAGGTCGATGCCGAAGGTGACCTCGCGGTCGGTCACCTGCTGGAAGCCCGCCCGGCGCAGAGCGGTCGTGAGGCGTTCGGCGGTACAGGAGAAAGCGGCGGCGAAGGCCGCGGCGGCTTCTGGGCCGCCGTGTTCCGCGATGGCCCGTTGCTGGGCGACGAAGTACGGAGACTTGTCCATCGAGGCCCATACGGTGGCGGCGAAGCGGCCTCCGGGGCGGGTCACGCGGGCCGTCTGAGCGAATGCCGCGTCCAGGTCGGGGAAGAACTGGGCACCTTGCTGGCAGACGACCGCGTCGAAGGTGTCGTCCGCGTACTGGAGTTGGTCGGCGGGGGCCACGGTGAACTCGATGTCCGGGTACATGCGGGGGTGGTGTGCGGCGGCCACCTTGAGCATGCCGTCGTTCGCGTCGGCGCCGAAGACGCGGCCCGCCGGACCGACCCGGGCGGCCGCCACCCGTGCCGCGAAGCCGGTGCCGCATGCGAGGTCGAGCACCATGGCTCCGGGGAACAGGTCGACGGCGTCCACTACCGCCTCGACGAAGGGCGCCATGATCGGCGCGACGTACCGCTCGTATCGCTCGGGAGCACTGCCTGTGAGCTGGAAGCCCGTTTCCGTTTCCTCTGCCATGGGTGAGCTACTAGCACCGTGCGCCGGGATCGACTAGGTGGCGCGCGGCCACAGGTCTATGTGACACGCGGAAGTGCGAACTCGCACCACACCGACTTGCCGCCGCCCGGCGTGCGGCGGGAGCCCCAGTTGGAGGCGATGGTGGCGACGATCGCGATGCCGCGGCCGGCCTCGTCGGCGGGTTCGGCGCGGCGGCGGCGCGGGAGGTGGTCGTCGCCGTCGGTCACTTCGACGATCAGGCGGCGGTCCGTGCGCCGTAGTCGCAGGCGCATGGGCGGGGTGCCGTGCTGGAGGGAGTTCGCGACGAGTTCGCTGGCGGCGAGGACGCCGAGGTCGTGCAGGTCCACGGGGAAGCGCCAGCTTGTGAGGACGCCGGAGGCGAAGGCACGCGCGCGTGGGGCTGCTTCCACGCCGCCGAGCAGCTCCAGGGCGGCGTTGCGGAAGAGCTCGCTGTCGGAGCCCGTACGGGCCGGGTGCTGGAGGACCAGGACCGCGACGTCGTCGTCGTGGTCGGCCGTCACGCCCGCCGAGCGGACCAGGCGGTCGCAGACCACCTGGGGCGTGCCCGTGGCGCCCGCGAGGGCGTGCTCCAGGGCCGTGATGCCGTCGTCGAGGTCCTTGTCGCGGCGCTCGACCAGGCCGTCCGTGTAGAGCACGGCGGTGGAGCCGGGGCCCAGCGGGACCGTGCCCGAGGCGTGCATCCAGCCGCCCGTGCCGAGCGGTGGTCCTGTGGGTTCGTCGGCGCGCACGACGGTGCCGCTGTCGTCGCGTACGAGGATCGGGAGGTGGCCTGCGGAGGCGTACACGAGGCGGCCCTCGTTGGGGTCGTGGACGGCGTACGCGCAGGTGGCGATCTGGTTGGCGTCGATCTCCGTGGCGAGGCCGTCCAGGAGCTGGAGGACTTCGTGCGGGGGCAGGTCGAGGCGGGCGTACGCGCGGACGGCCGTGCGGAGCTGGCCCATGACGGCCGCCGCGCGCACGCCGCGGCCCATGACGTCGCCGATGACGAGGGCGGTGCGGCCGCCGCCGAGGGTGATGACGTCGTACCAGTCGCCGCCGACGGCGGCCTCCGTGCCGCCGGGGTGGTAGACGGCGGCGACGCGCAGGTCGTCGGGTTCCTCCAGCTCCTGGGGCAGCAGGGAGCGCTGGAGGGTGACCGCGGTCTCGCGCTGCTCGCGCTCGCTGGCGCGCAGGCGGTCGGCGGCTTCGGCGTGGTCGGTGACGTCCGCGGCGAAGATCAGTACGCCACCCCCTTCGGGGGTGGCCGAGACGTCCACCGGAGTGCACGTGAAGGTGTACGAGCGACCGCCGGGCGCCTTGCGGGACTTGACGGTGCGCGGCTTGGAGCTGCGCAGCACCTGGTCGAGGAGGGGCAGCAGGCCGACTTCGTCCAGCTCGGGAAGCGCCTCACGCGCGGGTTTGCCGACGGGACGTGCGCCGAAGGCCGCTACGTAGGCTTCGTTGACGTACGCGAGGCGGTGTTCGGAGCCGTGCACGAGGGCGACGAGGGCCGGGATGCGGTCGAGGACCTCGCGGACCGGCAGTTCGTCGACGGCGGGGACGGGCGGGGCGTCGGCGTCGGCGCCGTCGGTGCCGTTGTCGCCGCTGTCGACGGGTCGCCGCTCGGCGCGGGCCGCGGGCACGGAGCCCTCCGGGGGGAGCGCGTTCGACGAGTTGCCGGCCCGCGCGCGGTCGCGGCGCTGCGTTCCGGGGAGCCGGGCGCTCCAGCGCGTGAAGTTCACTGTGGGACAGGCCTCGTGGGATTGAAGGGCGAGCGGTTCGGCCCGCCCATGGTCGTGGACCAGTGTGTCGGACCGGACCGACATCCGTCAGACGCCGGCCCTGTCGGCGGAGTTCCTGCGTCCGGTCAGGACGACCCCTTCGGGTCCTGAGGAGGCTTTCCACCGGCCGCGAGTTCGAACTCCGCACGGGGATGTTCGAGCGACCCGAGGGAGACGATCTCCCTCTTGAAGAGCCCCGACAGGGTCCATTCGGCGAGTACGCGGGCCTTGCGGTTGAAGGTGGGCACCCTGCTCAGGTGGTACGTGCGGTGCATGAACCAGGCAGGGTAGCCCTTCACCTTGCGTCCGTAGAGGTAGGCGACGCCTTTGTGCAGTCCCAGGGAGGCGACCGAGCCGACGTACGAATGGGAGTACGTCTCCAGGGGCTCGCCGCGCAGGGAGTGGGCGATGTTGTCGCCGAGGGTCCTGGCCTGGCGTACCGCGTGCTGGGCGTTGGGCGCGGTCTCTTTTCCGGGCTCCTTGGCGGTGACGTCGGGGACGGCGGCGGCGTCTCCCGCGGCCCACGCGTGCGTGACGCCGTCGACGGTCAGCTCGGCGGTGCACTTGAGGCGGCCGCGTTCGTTCAGCGGCAGGTCGGTGGCCGCCAGGATCGGGTGCGGTTTCACGCCTGCGGTCCACACGACCGTACGGGTCGGGAAGCGCGCGCCGTCGCTGAGGACGGCGACCCGGTCCGCGCAGGAGTCGAGGCGGGTCTCCAGGCGTACGTCGATGTTGCGGCGGCGCAGCTGGGTGACGGTGTACTTGCCCATCTCCTCGCCGACCTCGGGCAGGATGCGGTTCGAGGCCTCGACGAGGATCCACTTCATGTCCTCGGGCGTGACGTTGTGGTAGTAGCGCGCGGCGTAGCGTGCCATGTCCTCGAGCTCGCCGAGCGCCTCCACGCCGGCGTAACCGCCTCCTACGAAGACGAAGGTCAGGGCGGCGTCGCGGATCGCGGGGTCACGGGTCGACGACGCGATGTCCATCTGCTCGATGACGTGGTTGCGCAGGCCGATGGCCTCCTCGACGGTCTTGAAGCCGATGCCGTAGTCGGCGAGCCCGGGGACCGGGAGGGTGCGCGAGATGGAGCCGGGGGCCAGGACGAGTTCGTCGTAGGAGATCTGTTCCGCCTCCGCGCCCTCTTCCTGGGTGGCGAGCGTGGTGAGGGTCGCGGTGCGCTTGGCGTGGTCGATCGACTGGGCCTCCCCGATGACGATCTTGCACTGGTCGAGAACACGGCGCAGTGGCACGACGACGTGGCGTGGCGAGATGTTTCCCGCGGCCGCCTCGGGAAGGAACGGTTGGTAGGTCATGTACGGGTCTGGCGTGACCACGACGATTTCCACGTCGCCCCGTTTGAGTTCCGGCTTCAGCTTCCGCTGGAGCCGCAGAGCGGTGTACATCCCGACGTAGCCGCCGCCGACGATGAGAATGCGCGCAGGTTCCTTCACCCACCCATGACGCAACGAGCGCTCGAGTTTGTCCACAGGCCCGACAATTTGTGTGACCGACTGCCGGAGACGCGCAGAGTTGGCCGAATTGCCGGAGTGTGCGGAAGAAGCGCAGGTCAGCGACGGTGATCGGGGTGATCGTAGGTGTCTCAATCGGGACGTAAGCGACCCGTACTCCGATCGGGGGGCGCTCTGTGCGGAACCTGCCCCTTCTGAATTGACCCTTACTCAACTATGTTCGTGTGTCATCGGGGTGTAGGGGGAAGCACTCGGCTGGTCCGCACGACGAGTACGACGGGGTCGTGCGATCACCGCCTGTTCCGCTCGCTCCGGCAGTCAATGACGGGGAGAGTCTCCGGGGGGAGACGTCATTACCGGGGGAACACTTATGCATGTTCAGGACACTCATTGGTCTTCCGCGTCTGCCATCGCACCCGGCAGCGCGATCGGTGCGGCGATGGGGAACGGACGCGGTGCGGCAGACGCATCGCGTACCACCCCGCTGCGCGTGGACGCACAGCGCAACCTCGAGCACGTACTGCGCGCGGCGCGCGAAGTCTTCGGCGAGCTGGGCTACGGCGCGCCGATGGAGGACGTGGCGCGGCGCGCGCGGGTCGGCGTCGGCACGGTGTACCGGCGCTTCCCGAGCAAGGACGTCCTGGTCCGGCGGATAGCCGAGGAGGAGACCTCCCGGCTGACCGACCAGGCGCGGGCGGCGCTCGGGCAGGAGGACGAGCCGTGGTCGGCGCTCTCGCGCTTCCTGCGGACGTCCGTGGCCTCCGGCGCGGGACGCCTGCTGCCGCCGCAGGTGCTCCGGGTGGGCGTCGCGGACGACGGCACGGTCCTCGACGAGGCGCGGGTGCCGAAGCAGCGGTCCCAGCCGGTCTCCGTCTCTGGGGAGCTGCGGCTTCTGGAGCAGCGGCCGGCGGCCGACGGGGAGGCCGGGACGGCCGAGGACGACGCCGGGGCGGGTCAGCTGCTCGAGGTCGTGGGCCGGCTCGTGGAGCGGGCGCGCGCGGCGGGCGAGCTGCGCCCGGACGTGACCGTGTCGGACGTTCTGCTGGTGATAGCCACGGCTGCGCCCTCGCTGCCGGACGCGGCCCAGCAGGCGGCGGCTTCGGCCCGGCTGCTGGACATCCTGCTGGAGGGTCTGCGGTCGCGTCCCGCGTAAGCGCTCCGCTGGGCGGCTGGGAGAATGCGGGTCGGTTGTCGGCTGCGGGTTCGTTGTGGCTGGTCGCGCAGTTCCCCGCGCCCCTAAAGGGGCGCGTCTAAAGGGGCGCGTCAACGGCCGTACGGGGAAAGTCGGCTGCGTCTTCCCCGTACGGGTGAACGCTATTGCTGCGGTGTGCGAAGTACCCACGGACGAGTGGTTGGTCCGTCCCTTCGGGTAACGGCTGCGGGACCCCATGACACTCTTTCCCGATGTTCGGGTCCGAGTGTGCAGGCGGGGGCTTTCCGCGATGAGCGTTGACGGACGGGACGGGTCACTCGGCGACGGGGGTGCGGAGTCCGGTGGGGTGCCTTCCACGGAGTCCGGTGCGATGCCTTCGCGGCGGGTGCCTGGTCAGGGTGGTCCTTCGAAGGGCGGTCCTTCAGAGGGCAGCGTTCCGCCGCAGCGTGAGCCCGTCGAGTTGCCGCCGCCCGACGCCGGGTTGATCGGGCGGATGCGCTCGGGCGACGACACGGCGTACGAGGAGTTGTACCGGCGCCACGCGGAGGCGGTGCGCCGGTACGCGCGCACGTGCTGCCGGGACGCGCACACCGCGGACGACCTCACGGCCGAGGTCTTCGCCCGCATGCTCCAGGCCGTACGGGGCGGCTCGGGGCCCGAGCACGCCGTACGCGCGTATCTGCTCACGTCCGTACGACGCGTCGCCGCCAACTGGACGAAGTCGGCGAAGCGGGAGCAACTGGTCGACGACTTCGCCGTGTTCGCGGCGCAGGCCGCGCGCGGCGCCGAGGTCTCGGACGACGACACGCTCGACCTGGGCGCGGATGTGCGGGCGATGCACGAGGCCGAGCAGTCGATGGCCATGCAGGCGTTCCGGTCGCTGCCGGAGCGCTGGCAGGCCGTGCTGTGGCACACCGAGGTCGAGGACGAGTCGCCGAGCGAGGTCGCCACGCTCTTCGGCCTTGACGCCAACGGCACGCGCGTGCTGGCCAGCCGGGCTCGCGAGGGCCTCAAGCAGGCGTATCTCCAGGCCCATGTGAGCGCCACGCTGACCGCTGACGAGGAGTGCGCGCGGTATGCCGACCGGCTCGGCGCGTACGCCCGCGGCGGGCTGCGCACACGGGCCGAGCGCGGGCTGCGCAAGCACCTGGATGAGTGCGCCCAGTGCCGGCTGGCCGCCGGGCAGATCAAGGAAGTCGCCGGCGGGATTCCCGCGGTGGTGCCGGTCGCGGTCATCGGGTGGTTCGGTGCCGCCGGGTACGCGAAGGCCGCCGCGCTCATCGCCGGGGGTGCCGGTGCGGGGGCGGCGGCCTTCGCGTACCC
>NZ_JAAKZY010000321.1 GCF_011045015.1 Streptomyces scabichelini
CCCCCGAGACCCCCATCCTTCCCCAGATGCGCACGGCGGGCAGCGCGTACGAGGAGTACGGAGAAACCCCGTACGGGGAAGGCGAGTTCGAAGCCGGCGCGTACGACGACGAGGCCGACGGCGACGCCCCGCCCAGGCGGCACGGTGCCGACCCGGTCCGGCACGCGTACTACCCCGGCCGCCGCATGAACCTCGGCGTCGTCCTGCTCCCGCTGCGCGTCTTCCTCGGCTTCATCTCCATCTACGCCGGCATGGGCAAGCTCTGCGACCCCGTCTACTTCGACGGCGGCAAGCGCGGCTCCATGGTCAAGTGGCTCAACACGCTGCACCCCTGGGAAGTCGCCGAACCACTGCGCCAGTTCGCCCTGGAGCATCCCGTCGGCGCCGGACTCCTCATCGCCTTCTTCCAGGTGATCGTCGGCGTCCTCACCGTCCTGGGCCTGTGGCAGCGGGTCGCCGCTGTCGTCGGCGCGCTGCTGTCGGCCGCGCTCCTCCTCACCGTCAGCTGGAAGAGCGTCCCCGCCTACGACGCGCCCGACATCATCTACCTCGCCGCCTGGTCCCCGCTGATCATCGCGGGCGCCCCCGTCTACTCCGTCGACGGCCGCCTCGCGGGCGGCGCCTGGCGCAAGCTCGGACCGCGCGCCGACATCTGGGAACTGCGACGCCACGTCCTGCGCCGCGGCGCCCTCGTCAGCACCGTCGTCGTCGGACTCACCCTGCTCGTCGGCTCACTGCTCGGCGGAGCCGTCCGCGACGCCGACCGCGTGGTCGTCCCAGGACCCGGCGAGGCCCCGCGCAACGAACTCCCCGGCTCCCCGCTCCCCGAGAAGTCCGGCAGGGACGGCCGCAAGGAGAGCCCCTCGGCCGCCAACTCGCCCACCCAGGGCGCCACTTCGGCCAGCCCCTCGGACGCCGCGACCACACCGGGCGCGTCCCGCGACACGGCCACCGCGGGCGTCGGCCGGCCCAGCGAAACCCAGGGCGCCGGCCAGGCCCCGCCCCAGCAGTCGGCACCCCCACAGGCACCCAGCACCAGCGCGGGCCCGTCCTCCTCGGGCGGCGGCGGCACGGGCGGAACGGGGTCCACCGGAGGCACCGGCGGCGGCAGCGACTCGGGCGGCGGCTCGGGCGGCGGTTCCGGCGGCGGCTCGGACGACGCGCTCGTGGGCGGCCTGCTCGGGTAACACCCTTTCGCCGGTCCGGTACGGAGATACGGAGATGGGGCCTCGCACTTCACGAGTGCGGGGCCCCATTGGCGTACGTACGAGAAGTCGGCGGGAGGGAGAGCGGCGTACGTACGCGAGAACCGAGCCGGACGGCCGCGCTCAACGTCCCAGTGCCGCCAGCTCCTTCGCCGCCTCCGTGAGGTCCTTCGCGGTGTCGATGGCGCGCCAGTACGCGCCCTGGGGGATCGGATAGCCGGCCAGGCGGCGCTCGCGGGCCAGTCGCGGGAACGTGGTGCGCTCGTGGTCGCCGAAGTCGGGGAGCAGGCCCGCGAACTCGGGGGAGAAGACGTACACGCCCGCGTTGATCCCGTACGCGGTCGGCGGGGACTCGATGAAGTCCGTGATGTGACCGAAGTCGTCGGTCTCGACGGCGCCCCACGGGATCCGCGGTCGGGCCAGCGCGAGGGTCGCCACCGCGTCGCGCTCGGTGTGGAAGTCCGCCATGTCGCGCAGCGAGAAACGGGTCCAGATGTCACCGTTCGTCGCGTACCAGGGCCGGTCCGGGTGGGGCAGGTGCTTGGCGGCGAACTTGAGGCCGCCGCCGCGGCCCAGGGGCTCCTTCTCGACCACGGTGGTGACGCGGACGGGGAGCTCGGCCGACTCGAGCCACCGCTGGAGGACCTCGGCGAGATGGCCGCACGAGACGACCACGTCCCGCACGCCCTCCTCGGCGAGCCAGACCAGCTGATGGCCGATGATCGGGGTCCCGGTGCCGGGGATCTCGACCATCGGCTTGGGCCGGTCGTCGGTGTAGGGACGCAGCCGGGAGCCCTGGCCGCCGGCCAGGACAACGGCTTGAACGGGGCGCGACGCGGCGTTCGGATCGGTCATGACCGGAACTGTACGTCGCGCTCCGCGGGCTTGGCGGGTGGAGCTTGTGCGGGCTGGGCGGGTTGGTTGGCTGCGGGCCGGTGGGGGCTGGTCGCGCAGTTCCCCGCGCCCCTTACGGGGTGTCCGGCCGGTGGGGATTCTGCGGGCCGGTGGGGGTTGAGCGCGCCCACGCGGCGGAGCCGCATATCGATACAGCCCCGCGCCCCTGACGGGGCGCTCGCGCGTCCTCAGCGGTGCTCGGCGGCGACGCCTGTGGCGAACGACGTGTCGCAGACGGGGCGGGCGTAGGACTGGGCGCCGGAGAGGCCGTACTTGTGGACGGCGGCGCGGCCCAGTGCACGGGCGATGGCGGCGCAGTGCCTGGCGAGCGACGGGCGGCCGTTCACCGCCTCCTGGAGGTGCGTGAGCGCCACCTCCGGGTTCTTCTCCTGAAGCTCGAGCAGGAGCTTGTCGCGGAGCACCGCCTGCGGACTGCGGGCCGCGGCGCGCGAGGAGGCGTTCTCGGCGGAGGCGGCGAGCACCGAGGCCGAGGAGTCGCTCCCCGACCAGGGGACCCGGGCGACCGCGAGAGTCCCGGAGAGCACCAGGACGACGGGCAGAACGAGGGCGAGAGTACGGCCGATCCGCCGGGCCGGGCCGCGGCCGTGCCGCGTCGGTCGGCCGGCGGGGAGACGGCCGTGTCGCGTCGATGGGTTAGTGGAGTGCTTCACGCGAGCGAGGGTAGCGCGGGGTGATGATTTGGAGACATTTAGTAATCAGTTCGAGGGACGGACGGGCCTCAATTCCGGGTACGGCGTTGACGTACACGGATCGAAATGGCCAGTCTGCCGGGGTATTTGTCGACAACGAAACGACAACAAAAGGGGCCCCGCAGCAGGCTGCGGGGCCCCTTCCGTCAACGTGGGCGAATTCACCCGGTACGGGTGCGTCAATGCGCGTGCCCGCCGTACGCGTGCCTCAGTCGGAGAGGCGCTCACCCGTGGACGTCGAGAACACGTGGGTCTCGCCCGGACGCGGAACGACGTGCAGCGTGGCACCCTTCTCCGGGACCGCGCGGCCGCTGACGCGGACGACCAGGTCCTTGATCTCTTCGCCGACCTTGGCGCTGCCGTAGACGTAGCCGTCGGCGCCCAGCTCCTCGACGACGTTCACCGAGACGGCGAGGCCCGCCGGGGCGTCCTCCGACTCCTTGGTGAGGGCCTTCGCGGCGCCACCGTTCTGCTCGACGATGTCGAAGTGCTCGGGGCGGACGCCGACCGTGACGGTGCGGTCGCCCCGGTCCGCGGCGGCCGAGATGGCCTCCCGGTTGACCGGCACCACGCTGTTGCCGAACTTCACGCCGCCGTCCGTGATCGGGACCTCGACGAGGTTCATGGCCGGGGAGCCGATGAACCCGGCGACGAACAGGTTCGCCGGACGGTCGTACATGTTGCGCGGCGAGTCGACCTGCTGAAGCAGACCGTCCTTCAGTACGGCCACCCGGTCACCCATGGTCATGGCCTCGACCTGGTCGTGGGTGACGTACACGGTCGTGATGCCGAGGCGGCGCTGCAGCGACGCGATCTGCGTACGCGTGGAGACACGGAGCTTGGCGTCGAGGTTCGACAGCGGCTCGTCCATGAGGAACACCTGCGGCTCACGCACGATGGCGCGGCCCATCGCGACACGCTGCCGCTGACCACCGGAGAGAGCCTTCGGCTTGCGGGCGAGGTAGTCGGTGAGGTCGAGGATCTTCGCCGCGTCCTCCACCTTCTGGCGGATCTCGGCCTTGTTGACGCCGGCGATCTTGAGCGCGAAGCCCATGTTGTCGGCGACCGTCATGTGCGGGTACAGCGCGTAGTTCTGGAACACCATGGCGATGTCCCGGTCCTTCGGCGGCAGGTGCGTGACATCGCGGTCACCGATGTGGATCGAGCCGGAGTTCACGTCCTCGAGACCCGCGAGCATGCGCAGGGAGGTGGACTTTCCGCAGCCGGAGGGACCGACGAGGACGAGGAACTCGCCGTCCGCGACGTCGAGTTCGAGCTGGTCGACGGCGGGCTTGTCGCCACCCGGGTAAATGCGGGTCGCCTTGTTGAACGAGACAGTGGCCATGGTGATGGGCCCCCTTCTACCGGCAGGAACGTGCCGGACGATCCGTTGTGGAAGGTGGTGCCACTACGGGTGATTCCGTTGTGGTGTTGTGGTGTAGTCCACGCAGTGAACTGGGTCAGGACGGTACCTGGCGTTTGCGTGGTCTGTCAGTAGCTGGGGCACTGTGAACTTCGCGGAAATTTTCGACAGGGCCCGGCTGTGACGTGGGTACACTGCACGGGCACGCACGCGTGCAAGGCATGCGTGCACGCCTCCTTAGCTCAGTTGGTCAGAGCGCCGCTCTTGTAAAGCGAAGGTCGTCGGTTCGAATCCGACAGGGGGCTCGACGAAAGTAGAGGACCAGCCCGCAGGGCCCGTGAGCTTGTCGTTTCGGCTACGGTCCAGGGCGTGCGGGCTGGTCGCCGCAAGGGCGGTAGAACGTCACCGGCACCATGACAACTCGCGGTGCCAAGGCCACGAACGACTTCATCGGCGTCCGTTGGCATGCCGGGCCTGCAGAGGCGCTACCGGTCCTCCAGGTCCGCCGGCCTAGTCAGAAGTTCCTCCGCGCTGGGCTGCCCGTCATAGGCCGCGCGCCGCAGCCAGGTGCGCGTTCCCTCGGTGTCGCCCGACCTTTGAAGCAGGGCACCGAGTTCGATCATGACGTCTTCGTCGCCCGCGTCGGCCTACCAGGTCATGAGGTCGCGAAGATTCTGCCCGGCGTTCGAGCTCCCGGCGTTCATGGCCCGCCCCATCAGGCCGAGCGCGTGGCCGAGGCGTTGCGTGGGATGGGCGTCGAGTTCGCTCTCGCCACGGTGGGGGTTCTGGACGGCGCGCAGGGTGCTCTGGATGTGGCCGGTCCGTACGGCTCGCTGGGTCCAGGCCGGTCTCTTCTGGATAATCCGCCTCGGATCGACTTGCTCTACGCTGGCAGGTATGACCGCCATGACGCCCGCGCGCAGCGAACCGGATCTGTCGTTCCTCCTCGATCGCACCAGTCACGTTCTGCGGAGCAAGATGTCCGCTGCCCTCGCCGAGATCGGCCTGACTGCCCGCATGCATTGTGTGCTCGTCCATGCCTTGGAGGAGGAGCGCACCCAGGTTCAGCTCGCCGAGATCGGTGACATGGACAAGACCACGATGGTGGTGACGGTGGACGCGTTGGAGGAGGCGGGTCTGGCCGAGCGTCGCCCCTCCAGTAGGGACCGGCGGGCACGGATCATTGCCGTCACCGACGAGGGTGCCCGGGTCGCCGGGCGGAGTCAGGAGATCGTCGACCGTGTGCATCGCGAGGCCCTGGCCGCGCTTCCCGAGGGGGACAGGGAGGTCCTCCTGCGGGCTCTGAAGCGCCTGGTCGGTGACGGTCTGGCGACCCCTGTCGAGGCCCCGCGCACCGCCCGCCGGGCGCGCCAGTCCAGGTAGGCGGAAGTGGGGTCCAAAAAGCAAGACCGAAAGAAATAGTCTGCAACGAAACCATCTGCTACGGTCTCTCTTGTCGCCTCGACTGACAGGAGAGACCGCATGTTCGCCGCATCCGACTCCGCGCCGTCGCCCGCTTCTCCCGCCGCCCCGCGCTCACGCCGGCTCGCCCTCGGAGTCATCGCCACCGGGATGTTGATGATCATCCTCGACGGCTCCATCGTGACCGTGGCGATGCCGGCCATCCAGAACGACCTGGGGTTCACCCCCGTCGGCCTCAGCTGGGTCGTCAACGCCTACCTCATCGCGTTCGGCAGCCTGCTCCTGCTGGCCGGCCGGCTCGGCGACCTGATCGGTCGCAGGCGCATGTTCCTGGCCGGCACTGCCGTCTTCACCGCCGCCTCGCTGCTGGCCGGCGTGGCCGCCTCGCCCGCCGTACTGATCGCCGCCCGCTTCCTCCAGGGCGTCGGCAGCGCGATGGCCTCCGCCGTCAGCCTGGGCATCCTCGTGACCCTGTTCACCGAGGCCAGGGAGCGCGCCAGGGCCATCGCCGTCTTCAGTTTCACCGGCGCGGCGGGCGCGTCCATCGGCCAGGTCCTCGGCGGCGTACTCACCGATGCGCTCAACTGGCACTGGATCTTCTTCATCAACTTGCCGATCGGCATCGCCGCCCTCGCGATCGCCGTCCGCGTCCTGCCCCGTGACGTCGGTCTGGGCCTCAAGGCGGGCGCGGACGTCTTCGGCGCGGTTCTGGTCACCACCGGTCTGATGTTCGGCATCTACACCGTCGTCAAGATCGAGGAGTACGGCTGGACCTCGGGCCGCACCCTTGGCTTCGGCGCCCTCGCCGCCGTACTGCTCGCCGCGTTCCTCGTCCGTCAGGCCACCGCGAAGAACCCGCTGATGCCACTGCGGATCTTCCGCTCGCGCAGCGTCTCCGCCGCCAACCTGGTCCAGATCCTGATGGTCGCCGCGCTCTTCTCCTTCCAGATCCTCGTCGCCCTGTACCTCCAGAAGGTGCTCGGATACGGCGCCGCCGAGACCGGCCTCGCGATGCTCCCGGCAGCCGCCGTCATCGGTGCCGTCTCCCTGGGAGTCTCCGCCCGTCTCAACGCCCGCTTCGGTGAGCGCAACGTCCTGCTGGCGGGCATCGTGCTCCTCATCGGCGTCCTCGCTCTCCTCACCCGCCTCCCCGTGCAGGCCAGTTACGCCGTCGACCTCCTCCCGGTCATGCTGCTCGCCGCGGGCTTCGGCCTCGCGCTGCCGGCGCTGACCACACTCGGTATGTCCGGCGCGAGCGAGGAGGACGCCGGTCTCGCGTCCGGCCTGTTCAACACCACCCAGCAGATCGGCATGGCGCTGGGCGTCGCGGTCCTGTCCACCCTGGCCGCCTCCCGCACCGAGAGCCTCGTGGCGGAGGGCCGTACGGCGGCCGAGGCGCTCACCGGCGGCTACCGGCTCGCCTTCGCGGTGGGCGCGGGGCTTCTGGTCGTCGCCTTCGCCGTCGCCTTCACGATGCTGCGCCGACCCGAGCGGCAGGCCGCCCAGGAGCCGGCCGCTCAGGAGCCGGCCGCCGACACGCCGGATCCCGCCCAGGCCGCAGGCGTCTGACCGCCCTCTCACTCACGCACACGCCGACCACCAAAAGGCTGATCCCCATGAGCGAGAACACCGCCACCGAGACCACCACAGAGGCGGCCACCGGCACCACCAAGAACGACGGTCCGGCTCCCCGGGTGCTCACCGACCAGGAGCTCTCCCAGCTGCTGCGGCAGCAGCGGTTCGGCGTACTCGCGAGCGTCAGGAGCACCGGCCACCCGCACCTGTCGACCGTCCTCTACGACTGGAACGCCGAGGAGCGCGTACTGCGCGTCTCCTCCACCGCCGACCGCCTCAAGGTCCGCCAACTGCGCCGCGATCCGCACACCTCACTGCACGTCGGCGGCCCGGACGTCTGGTCGTTCGCCGTGGCGGAGGGCGAGGCGGAGGTAGTGGACCCGGCCGACGGGGCGGCCCCCGGCGAGCAGCCGCTGCCCGACCGGCGCGTGGTGATCCTGATCCGGGTCTCCCGCCTGTACGGGACCGTTCTGGACATCCCCGCCCAGGACTGAGGACCAGGACTGAGGACTCAGTGCGTGCGCCGGATCGCGGATGGATCGATGTAGCGCAGGGCGGAACAGGGCTGGATTCCAAGGCGGTCACCTTCAAACCGGCTCGATCCGAGGGCGGCCCGTACGTGGCACGGCCGACGCCACGCGATCCCTGGGGTCGATGCTGCTGAGCCACACCAGTGCCCCGCCGATCAAGCCGGGCTTGTCCCGCGTGGCCAGTGCCGGGGGCTTCGTTGTAGCGGGACCAGCGGCCCGGGTAGCCGGTCGCGGCGTCCAGGTACAGGCCCGAGGTGCGGTCGGCCGGGCCGTGGGAGACAACCGGAATCCAGGTTGGCTTCCACACCGTGATCCGGTCGTCTTCGGGGCGGGCGGCGTTGAGGGTGTCCTCGTGGGTCTGGGAGTCCATCCTCAGCCGGTAGGCGGCGGCCACGGCGTCCAGGGCCATCAGAGCCTCACCGCCCGGAAGGCACCCCCAGCCCCAGCCATTGACCCCGTCGTCGCCCGCCGTTGGCAACCACAGGACGTGCAGCTCGACGGGTATCCGGATCCCGAGGTCGCCCTCCAGGGCGGCGGTTACTTCGGGTCGCGGTTGAACTTCGAGGTCGACCAGAAGTAGCCGAGCACGGCCAGGCCGACGCACCAGGCGATCGCGAGCCATCCGTTGTTGCCGATCTCGGTGCCGAGCAGCAGGCCGCGCAGGGTTTCGATGGCGGGCGTGAACGGCTGGTACTCGGCGATCGGCTGGAACCATCCCGGCATCGCGTCGACCGGGACGAAGGTGCTGGAGATGAGCGGGAGGAAGATCAGCGGCATCGCGTTGTTGCTGGCTGCCTCGGCGTTCGGGCTGATCAGGCCCATGCCGACCGCGATCCAGGTGAGCGCCATCGCGAACAGCGTGAGCAGCCCGAACGCCGCCAGCCACTCCAGCGCCGTGGCGTCCGTGGACCGGAAGCCGATGGCCACCGCGACGGCTCCGAGGAGGACCACGCTCATCACGCACTGCAGCACGCTGCCGACGACGTGCCCGACGAGCACCGAAGGGCGGTGGATCGCCATCGTGCGGAAGCGGGCGATGATGCCCTCGGTCATATCCATCGAGACCGACACCGCGGTGCCGACCGTGGTGCCGCCGATGGTCAGCAGCAGGATGCCCGGGACGACGTACGCGATGTAGTCGGAGCGGTCCGCACCGCCGCCGCCGATGCCGGAGCTCATCACATCTCCGAAGATGTAGACGAAGAGCAGCAGCAGCATGATCGGCGTGAGCAGGAGATTCAGCGTCATGGACGGGTAGCGGCGCGCGTGCAGGAGGTTGCGGCGCAGCATCGTGTTCGAGTCGCGGACGGCGAGGGAGAACCGGGTCGGGCGGGCGGGAGCCAGGGGAGTA
>NZ_JAAKZY010000322.1 GCF_011045015.1 Streptomyces scabichelini
GAGGCTGAAGGGCCGCTCGGGGCTGAGGGGCCGCTCGGGGCTGAGGGGCCGCCGCACAGACTGGCACCTGTTTCACTCAGGCCACCACTGTCGCTCCCGTCACCCAGAACGGCGCGTCCGCCAAGCAAGCTCTGTCACCCAGCAGGCCCCTCGACTCAGAAAGGCGCGTCACCCAAGCAGGGCCTGTCACCCAGCAGGCCCCTCACCCCAGAACGGCGCGTCACCCAAGCAGGCCCTGTCACCCAGCGGGCCCCTCACCCCAAGACGGCGCGTCCCCCAAGCACGGCCTGTCACCCAGCAGGGCCCGTCACCTCAGAACGGCAAGGAACTCCGTGCAGGCGCGCGCACAGTCCCGGCAGGCCTTGGCGCCCTCCTCGGCGCCGGGGTCCCGGTCGAAGACGTGCGCCGTCTCGAGGCAGACGGCGCGGCACCATTCGACCTGCGCTCGCGTGCCGGCCTCGTCCTGCCAGGTCTGTTCGGCCAGGACACGGCAGGTCGCGTCGCAGACCTCCGCGCACATGATGCTCTTGCGCCGCAGCTGCTGCTGGTCTTCGGGACCGTCGAGATCGGCGAGGCTCGCGCGCAGGGCGCACACCCGCGCGCACTCGGTACAGGCCTGTGCGCACGAGAACCGGTCCTCGAGGAAACGGACGAGTTCCTGCTGATCTGTTGCTGACACGCTGTCCGGGTAGCCGGACGCCGTGACGCCAAACCCGGCGACGGCACACGCGAGCGCCAGATCTGTTGTCCCGATCAGTGCCCAACCGCACTCGGCGATCGATACTTGACCCGCAGGCCTTGAGAGAGATCCAGGACGCGGCCACGGCTGCTCACCTCACCCGGAGGTACGGAATGAAGATGCTGATCAACGTCGCGGAGACGGTCGTCGCGGACGCGCTGCGGGGCATGGCGGCCGCCCATCCCGAGCTGACCGTGGATGTCGAGAACCGGGTGATCGTGCGGCGGGACGCTCCGGTGGCCGGACAAGTGGGGCTCGTCTCCGGCGGTGGGTCGGGGCACGAGCCGCTGCACGGCGGGTTCGTAGGCCCGGGAATGCTGTCGGCGGCGTGCCCGGGCGAGGTGTTCACCAGCCCCGTTCCGGACCAGATGGTGCGGGCTGCGGCCGCCGTGGACAGCGGTGCCGGGGTGCTGTTCATCGTGAAGAACTACACCGGTGACGTGCTCAACTTCGACATGGCCGCGGAGCTGGCCGAGGACGAGGGCATCCAGGTGGCGAAGGTGCTCGTCAACGACGACGTGGCCGTGACCGACAGCCTCTACACGGCGGGGCGGCGCGGCACCGGCGCGACGCTGTTCGTGGAGAAGATCGCGGGCGCCGCGGCCCAGGAGGGACAGCCGCTGGAGCGGGTCGAGGCACTGGCCCGTCAGGTCAACGAGAACTCCCGCAGTTTCGGCGTCGCGCTGAGCGCGTGCACCACTCCGGCCAAGGGCAGCCCCACCTTCGATCTCCCGGCCGGAGAGCTGGAGTTGGGCATCGGCATTCACGGCGAGCCCGGCCGCGAGCGGCGCGCGATGATGACCTCCCGGGAGATCGCCGACTTCTCGGTGAACGCGATCCTGGAGGACCTGAGCCCGAGGAATCCGGTGCTGGTCCTGGTCAACGGCATGGGTGCGACACCGCTTCTGGAGCTGTACGGCTTCAACGCCGAGGTGCAGCGCGTGCTGACCGAGCGCGGCGTCGCCGTGGCGCGCACGCTCGTCGGCAACTACGTCACCTCGCTCGACATGGCCGGAGCCTCGGTGACGCTGTGCCAGGTCGACGAGGACCTGCTGCGGCTGTGGGACGCTCCGGTGCGCACGGCTGGCCTGCGCTGGGGCATGTGAGACCGGTCGAAGCCCTTACGACGCACATACCACCCACGTACCAGGCACGTACCAGGCAAGGAGATCCTGTGCTCGACGCCGACTTCTTCCGCCGTTGGATGACGGCGACCGCCGCGTCCGTCGACCGCGAGGCCGAGCGGCTCACCGCCCTCGACTCACCGATCGGCGACGCCGACCACGGCAGCAATCTGCAGCGCGGCTTCACGGCCGTGACGGCCACGCTGGAGAAGGAGGCACCGGGCACGCCGGGCGCCGTCCTCATGCTCGCCGGACGGCAGTTGATCTCGACGGTGGGCGGTGCGTCGGGGCCGTTGTACGGCACGCTGCTGCGCCGTACCGGGAAGGCGCTCGGGGACGCGGCCGAGGTCAGCGAGGAGCAGCTCACGGACGCCTTGCGCACGGGCGTGGACGCGGTGATGCAGCTCGGCGGGGCGGCGCCCGGCGACAAGACCATGATCGACACGCTGGTGCCCGCGGTCGACGCGCTCGGCGAGTCCTTCGCGGCGGCCCGGGCCGCCGCCGAGGAGGGTGCCCTCGCCACCACGCCCTTGCAGGCCCGTAAGGGCAGGGCGAGCTATCTGGGCGAGCGGAGCATCGGGCATCAGGATCCCGGTGCCACCTCCTCGGCTCTGCTGATCGCCGCCCTCGAGGAGGCCGTCGGTGACTGACGAGAAGCTGGTGAGTGACGACAAGCTGGTGGGGATCGTGCTCGTGTCGCACAGCGCCGCGGTGGCCTCCTCGGTCGCCGAGCTGGCGGCGGGACTCGCGGGCGGCGGCACGACCGCTCCGGTGGCTCCGGCGGGCGGTGTCGAGGGCGGCGGCCTCGGCACCAGCGCCGAGCTGATCTCCGCCGCGGCCGCCTCCGTGGACCGCGGCGCCGGTGTCGCCGTCCTCACCGACCTCGGCAGCGCGGTCCTCACGGTGAAGACCCTGCTAGCCGAGGGAGACGAGCTCCCCGCCAACACCCGCCTCGTGGACGCCCCGTTCGTCGAGGGCGCGGTGGCCGCGGTCGTCACCGCGTCGGCCGGAGCGGACCTCGCGGCGGTGGAGGCGGCGGCTTCGGAGGCGTACACGTATCGGAAGGTGTGACCCAGTCGCGGGGTACGCCACGATCGGGGGCCGAGGGGCCGGAGCCGACGTCGGCTCCGGCCCCTCGGCCGCCCTCGTCGGCGCGGGACCAGCGACGACAGCGTCCGCGCCACGGGCATGAACTCCCCTACGACAAGGGCGAGTTCAGCCGCGAAGAGGATCATCATACGTAACCCTCCGCCGAGGCCGCGCACGACGGCCACCCTCACGGACTCCACGCCCGCCCTCTTGATGTGGCCGCATCAACAGCGCCATATTGGTCCGGACCAATCCCGTCGAGGAAGGGCAGGGCGATGCGACGCGTTCCCGCGCGAGCCGTTGCGATGGTCTGTGGCGTCCTGCTGGTGCCGACGTCACTGGTGTCCTGCGGCTGGGGCGGGCCGGACGGCGGCGGGAGCGTCCGGCTGCCCTCGGCACCGGCGGGGGTCACCGCCGCGGCGGGCAGTGCGACGAGCGTGCACGTCATGTGGAACCGGTCTTCCGGAGACCCCGAGATCGACCGGTACGAGGTGTATCGCGGCACCACGAAGGTGAAGGAAGTACCGGGCGCGCAGCACATGGTGGACGTCACCAGGCTCAAGCCGTCGACCACGTACGCCTTCACCGTCCGGGCACGGGACGCCGACGGGAACAGCGGCCCGCCCAGCGCACGCGTGCGGGCCACCACACCCGCCGCGACCGCCGCCGACGACCGCGCCCCGGCCCGCCCGGCGCGGCCGCAGGGCAAGGCGGCCGGGAGCCGGGCCGTCCAGCTGTCCTGGGAGAAGTCCGCGGACGACAGGGGCGTGGCCTCGTACGACATCCACCAGGCCGGGACGAAGATCCACAGTGTGGGCGGCGGGCAGACGGCGGCCGTGCTCACCGGGCTCCGGCCGGGCACGCGCTACTCCTTCACCGTCCGGGCGCGGGACGCGGCGGACAACGTCTCGCCCGCGAGCGAGGCCGTGAGGATCACCACCGCGCCGGGCTCCGACGACGGGCGGTACACCGCCCCATCCGGCTTCCGCGCGACGACACACCGTGCCGACGGGGCGTATTACGTGGACCTGTCCTGGATTCCGCCGAACGCCGGGGTGATCGACGGTGTGATCACCGAGTATCAGATCCAGCTCGACGGACGGCCGGCGACCTCGCTCGTCTGGGGCGGCACGGCGCCGCGCGACAAGGCGACGTACAGCTTCTACGTGGGACGCGAGGCCGGAGTCACCCAGCGGGTGCGGATCAGGGCGAAGCTGCCGGACGGGACCTGGGGCGGCTTCTCGGTGGAGCGGACGGTGACCACGGGGGCGAGCGCGCTCCGCTGAACGTGCGGTTCGAAGCTGCGGGATCGTCGTGGCTGGTCGCGCCCACGCAGCGGAGCCGCAAATAGATACAGCCCCGCGCCCCTAAAGGGGCGCGGTACCGCACCGGACTTCGGCAAGTCCGCTAGGACGTGGCGCGCCATTCGTGATCCGCCATACGGAGGAATCCGTCACCTGGTCGGGCCCGGCCCGCGTGCGGACCCGGTGAAGGGCACGTTGGCTCGGTCCCAGGGCAGCACGGGCGTTTCCCAACCCTCGGCGGCGCATGGGACGTACCGCCAACCGTGCCGCCGGAGGGCAGTCCAATGCGTACTACTCAGATGCTCGTCCGCTCCGGTCTGACCGTGGCGGCCACCGCCGCGCTGCCGCTGGCCCTCACCGCCGGGCCCGCTTCAGCGGTGAACACGCAGATCACCGTGACCGCCAGCGGATCCACGGTCCAGGTGAACACCACCTCGTGCCCCACCGGCGGCAACGCCTCGCTGCTCTCCAGCGGCCAGGCCAACTTCGCCCAAGGCCGCCAGGTGCCGCTGACCGGCGGCACCAGCAGTCAGAGCGCCTCCTGGTCGGGGGTGAGCGCTGGTACCTACACCGTCATCGTGGTCTGCACGAACGGCACGACGGCGGGCACCCAGTCCGTCACCGTGTCCACGAGCTCCAGCCCCACGATCTCCGCCACGGCCTCACCGTCACCCTCTCCGTCGCCGACACTCTCACCGTCGCCATCGCCGACACGCGGGGTCATGGGCGGTACGGGAGGCTCCTCGAAGGACTACAGCACCGTCACCTACGTGGTGGGCGGGGTCCTGGTGGCGACAGGTGTCGGAGGCACGGCCTGGTTCCTGCGTCGCCGCGCCAAGCCCAACCGGCTCTGATCACACGGGGTACACGGGTGGCTCTCAGGAAGCCGAGTCCTCCGCGGGCAGCCGCCCGAACTCCTCCAGTGCGTGCGTCAGCCACCGGGTCCAGAAAGTCTCCAGGTCGATCCCCGCGCGCAGGATGAGGTGCTGGAGCCGGTCCTGGGAGGTCTCCTTGCCGGGCGGGAAGTCGCGCTGCTGGATCTCCTCGTACTCCGCCAACTGCCGCCGGTGCAGGTCGAGATGGCGGCGCAGGTCCGTCTCGATGCCCGCGGTGCCGACCACGGCTGCGGCCCGCAGGCGCAGCAGCAGCGTGTCGCGCATGGGCTTCGGGTCCTGGGACGCGGCGGTCCAGCGGGTGAGTTCGGCGCGGCCCGATGGCAGGACCTCGTAGCTCTTCTTCTGCCCACGGGCCGGCTGCTCGGCCGCCAGGGCCCGGATGTAGCCCTCGGCCTCCAGTTTGCCCAGCTCGCGATAGATCTGCTGATGCGACGCCGACCAGAAGTAACCGATCGACCTGTCGAAGCGCCGGGTCAGCTCAAGGCCCGACGAAGGCTTCTCGAGGAGGGCGGTGAGGATCGCGTGCGGGAGTGACATGAACTCATCCTAGGGACGCCGCCGAGGGTCGATCCTGGGACACCACCAGCCCGGATCCGCGCCACATCACCAGCCCGGATCCGCGCCACATCGCCGGCCCGGATCCGCGGGACGTCGCCGGAGCCAATCCGTGGACTACAGCGCCGCCGCCAGCTCCGTGCCCTGCTTGATGGCGCGCTTCGCGTCCAGCTCGGCGGCCACGTCCGCACCGCCGATGAGGTGCACGCTACGGCCCGCGGCGCGCAGCTCGTCGTACAGAGCGCGCCGCGGCTCCTGTCCGGTGCAGAGGACGATCGTGTCGACCGGCAGGACGGAGCTCTGCCCGCCGACGGTGACGTGCAGGCCCTCGTCGTCGATCCGGTCGTACTGAACCCCCGGGACCATGGTGACGCCGCGGTGCTTGAGCTCCGTGCGGTGGATCCAGCCCGTCGTCTTTCCGAGCCCGGCGCCGACCTTGGACGGCTTGCGCTGCAGGAGGTGGACGGAACGCGGCGGGGTGGGGCGCTCGGGTGCGGCGAGGCCGCCGGGCGCCCGGTAGTCCATGTCGACGCCCCACTGCCGGAAGTACGTCGCCGGATCCTCGCTCGCCTTGTCGCCGCTGTCGGTCAGGTACTCGGCGACGTCGAAGCCGATGCCGCCCGCGCCGAGGATCGCGACACGGTCGCCGACGGGCGCGCTGTCGCGCAGCACGTCGAGGTAGCCGACGACGCTCGGGTGGTCGACGCCGGGGATCTCGGGGGTGCGCGGGGTGACACCCGTGGCGACGACGACCTCGTCGTACGCGGCGAGGTCGTCCCCGGTGACGTATGTGCCCAACCGCACCGCCACGTCCCGCAGTTCGAGCTGCGTACGGAAGTAGCGCAGCGTCTCGTCGAACTCCTGCTTGCCGGGGACCCTGCGGGCCACGTTCAGCTGGCCGCCGATCTCCCTCTCCGCGTCGTAGAGCGTGACGTCGTGGCCGCGCTCGGCGGCCGAGACGGCGCAGGCGAGTCCGGCGGGGCCCGCGCCCACGACGGCGACGCGCTTGCGCAGCCGGGTCGGCGAGAGGACGAGCTCCGTCTCATGGCAGGCGCGCGGGTTGACCAGGCAGGAGGTGATCTTGCCGCTGAAGGTGTGGTCGAGGCAGGCCTGGTTGCAGCCGATGCAGGTGTTGATGGCCTCGGGCCGCCCGTCGCGCGCCTTGGTGACGAAGTCCGGGTCGGCGAGCATCGGGCGGGCCAGGGACACCATGTCGGCGTAGCCGTCGGCGAGCAACTGCTCGGCGAGTTCGGGGGTGTTGATGCGGTTGGTCGTCACCAGCGGGATCGAGACGGCCCCCATGACCTTCTTGGTCACCCAGGCGTACGCGCCCCGCGGCACCGAGGTCGCGATGGTGGGGATCCGTGCCTCGTGCCAGCCGACACCGGTGTTGATGATCGTCGCCCCCGCGGCCTCGACGGCCTTGGCCAGCGTGATCACCTCGTCGAACGAGGAGCCGCCGGGCACGAGGTCCAGCATCGACAGCCGGTAGATGATGACGAAGTCCTCGCCGACCGCCTCGCGTACGCGCCGGACGATCTCGACGGGGAAGCGGATGCGGTTCTCGTACGAGCCGCCCCAGTGGTCCTCGCGGTGGTTGGTCCCGGCGGCGATGAACTCGTTGATCAGGTAGCCCTCGGAGCCCATGATCTCGACGCCGTCGTAGCCCGCCTGCCGGGCGAGGCGCGCGGCCCGGGCGTAGTCGTCGATCGTCCGCTCGATCTCCTCGTCCGTGAGGGCGTGCGGGACGTGGGGGCTGATCGGGGCCTGGAGGGCGCTGGGCGCGACGAGGTCCTGGTGGTAGGCGTACCGCCCGAAGTGCAGGATCTGCATCGCGATCCTGCCGCCCTCACGGTGTACGGCCTCCGTGAGGGCGGTGTGCTGCTCGGCCTCCGCCTCGGTGGTGAGCTTGGCGCCGCCTTCATAGGGCCGTCCCGCCTCGTTGGGCGCGATCCCGCCGGTGACGATGAGCCCCACTCCCCCGCGTGCCCGGGCCGCGTAGAACTCCGCCATGCGCTCGAAGCCGCGCTCCGCCTCCTCCAGGCCCACGTGCATGGAGCCCATGAGCACGCGGTTGGGCAGGGTGATGAAGCCCAGGTCGAGCGGGTTCAGCAGGTGCGGGTAACGGCTCATCGGCCCCTCCATGCGCGGCGTCGTCACGTCTTTTGTAGACGAGGGGCCGAACTTTATGCAACTAGTTGCACAACGGCGGAGAGTCGATGTGACTAGGACCTCGTTCCGATGACGACCGTGGTGTACAGCTCCTCGGACACGGCCAGCCGTGGGACAAGACCGCTGCCGGCGAAGGTCTCGACGGCGGCGGGCGCCTGGCGTTCGCTCGTTTCGACCAGGAGGAAGCCGCCGGGGGCGAGCCATCGCGGCGCTTCGGCGGTCACCCGGCGCAGGACGTCGAGCCCGTCTCCTCCTCCGTCGAGCGCCACGAGGGGTTCGTGGTCGCGGGCCTCCGGGGGCAGGAGGCCGACTTCCTCGGTGGGGACGTACGGCACGTTGGCGGCCAGGACGTCGATGCGGCCGCGGAGGGTGCGCGGCAACGGCTCGAAGAGGTCGCCCTCGTAGACGTGATCCGCGCTGACGTTCCGGCGTGCGCAGCGCACCGCGGCCGGGTCGATGTCGGCTGCGTGCAGCTCGGCGCCGAGGAGGGACGCGGCGAGTGCGGCGCCCACCGCGCCCGAGCCGCAGCAGAGGTCCACGACGAGCGGGGCCGTCGCGTCACGAGCGAGGGCGAGGGCGACGGCCTGCTGGACCAGGAACTCGGTGCGCCGCCTGGGCACGAAGACGCCCGGTTCCACGGCGATGCGCAGACCACAGAACTCGGCCCAGCCCAGGACGTGTTCGAGGGGCAGGCCCGTGGAGCGGCGGTCCACCATGGCGGTGAGTTCGGCCGGGGTGCGGGCGGTGGAGAGGATCAGCCGTGCTTCGTCTTCGGCGAAGACACAGCCCGCGGACCGGAGCGCGGCGACGACAGTGGCGTACGAAACGGAAGGGGCGGAGGGGAAGGGCATGGAAGCCGAGAGCCTTTCGGGAACCCGAAGGGCGCTCTCCCGGTCACCTGGCGACGGTGAAACCCTGAGGCGAGAGCACCCGAGCTGACACAGCGGTAATGGGGCTCACCTCCTTCGTCCCTGCACGGCCGGGGCGGTCCGCAACCGGACGGCAACATTACACGGCCGCGGCCGCGGTCACGAGGCCCTCCCCCGGTCCTCCCC
>NZ_JAAKZY010000323.1 GCF_011045015.1 Streptomyces scabichelini
GGGCCGGGGGCGGGGCCGGGCCGCGGCCGTCGCCGGGCGCCCGGGTGCGCAGACAGTACGTCAGGGTGCCCGTGAAGTGCTTGCGCAGTCGGCCGGGATCCGGGTCGCCGAGCAGGTCGGCCCGTACCTCCAGGGTCTCGGCGATCCCGTCGAGGCCGCGCAGCCGGGTGCTGTCGAGGTCGTCGGGTCCGGTGGCCACGGCCACGAGGCGGGCACGGCGCCCGGCACCGGGATGGCCGTTGTTCCCAGGGGTCAGCTCCACTGGACGTACTCCTCCAGACCGGCCCGCCGCGGGACGAACCGGTTGACCGGGGCCGCCTCGTCGGGGTAGCCGACGGCCAGGGTGCAGACGATGATCCGGTCCGCGGCGATGTCCAGCTTCCGGCGCAGCGCGTCCGCGTAGCCGGCGACGCTGAACTGCGGGCAGCTGCCGAGGCCGCGGGCGACCAGGCCGAGCATGGTGTTCTGCAGGAAGAGGCCGGTCTCCAGGAAGGTGCCGGGCACCGCGTCGCCGGGGAGGTGGCAGACGACGGCGGCAGGAGCGCCGTAGAAGCGCAGGTTGTCACGGAGATGGGCCCGGGCGGCCGCAGCGTCGTCTGCGGCGTGGCCCTTGGCACGCAGCACTCCCGAGAGGGCCGCGCGAGCGCGTTCCGCCGTAGTGTCGTCGAGCGTCGGCAACCGGTGTGCGCGGTCCGGCCGTTGTGGCTCTCCGCGGTCGAAGGCCTCCTGGAGTGTGCGGGTCAGCGCGTCCAGGGCGCTGCCCGTCACCACGATCACCCGCCACGGCTGGATATTGCGGCCAGAGGGTGCCTGACCCGCGGTGAGCAGCACCTCCGCCAGTACGTCGCGGGGCACCGGCCGATCGAGGAAGGCGCGCTTGCAGTGACGGGATGCGATCAGGGCCAGGCCGTCGTCGTATGCGGGGAAGTCCTCTGCGGGAGAGTCGTATGCGGGAGAGTCGTATGCCCGGGCATCGCGCATAGGGGCGTCGTACGCGGCGGCGTCGTACGTGCCGTCGACCACGTCTTCCTCGGACACAGGGGCCGGGACAGGGACGTCTTGGATCGTCATGGGCGCCTCACTCCTCCGCACTCCTCCGCGCCTCAACCGAGCCCGGCGGCGCGGACGTCGGGACCGGGGTCGCGGCCGAGGAACTCGTGCAGCCGGGTGCGGACCAACTCCTGGATGCGGAGGGCGCATTGGCGGTAGATCTCGGGCGGCTGCCCGTCAGGGTCGGGGACGTCGCCGTGCGGGTCGAGGCAGAGTGTGCGGCCCGCCGTGTCGGGCGCCAGGGCGACCACAGCGTCGCGGTGGGCGCGCGTCATGCAGTAGATGGCGGAGCTGTCGCGGCACAGCTTGGGGGTGACGGACCGCGCCCGGTGGCGGCGGGGGTGTACGGGGCCCGGCAGGCGCCGTATGCCGAGTTCGGCGAGCGCGGTCCGGGCGGCCGGGACCAGCGGCGCTCCGGGCCGTGCCGGGGAGACTCCCGCGCTGGCGAAGCGCACGCGCCGCGCGGAACCCCCCGCCCGTGCGGCGTGGGTGCGGGCGATGACCTCGGCCATGGGCGAGCGGGAGGTGTTGCCGCCGCAGACGAACAGCACCCGTCGCGTATGTGCGCCGCGGTCCCGCCACCAGGAGACCGCCGCGGGGTAGGACAGGGACGCGATGGCGGTGACGATGAAGGCGAGCGCGAGAAGCTGCGCGTTCCCCGGGACCGGCAGTCCGGCCAGTGCGGCGAGGGCGTACGAGGCGACGAGGCCGGACAGCAGGCTGGCGCACCGGTTGGCCGGGACGCACCAGGTGTACACGCGGCGGTCCAGGTAGATCAGCGTGCCGAAGACGAACAGCACCTCGTACGCCACTCCGATACCGACGGCCGCCACGGCGGCGGGGGTGCCGAGGAAAGTGGTGAACCCGGCGCGTAACTCCGGCTGTCCGGCCAGGGCCGCGGCCGCCAGGAGCGTGACCAGGAAAACCGGGGCGGCGGCGTGCTCCTCCACGAAATAGCGGCGATCGGTTTCCTTCACTCCGCTCTTGGCCGCACGGCTCATGATCTCGAATCGCCCCACGTAACCGGCGAGATAGACGAGCACGCTCAAAACCGTCGCAAGGGTGAGGTGATAGCTGCCCACATCACCGAGAGCCACAGAAACCGCCATCAGACTGAAAGCAAGGCCGGCCCACGCCGAACCGGAGACTTTCCGCTTTCGCGCCGAGTCGACCAGCGGGGAAAGGATCAGCACGCCCCCGCGCATCAGAAGCATCACGAGGAGGATGGAGACACCCACGAAGGTGAAATTCAGCGTAGTGGTGGCGATGATGAGTGAGGTGAAGAATCCCGCCAGCAGCGTTTCCCTTCCCGGCATACGGACGCGCCCCACCCCGGGAATCTCACGCTGCCGGGCGTAGCGCCACCACCCGCAAGTCGCCAGGAAAAGCGGCATGACGGCGAGTTGCCCCAGGGCGGCCGCCGGCAGCATCTCCAGACCGTCGACCGGACCCCCGGAAATCGGGAGCACTCCGCTGGACACCGCTTTCACGAGCATGGCGTAGGGAATATAGGAAAGAAAGTATCCGAGCGCGAGCCGGCCCATACGCGTGATCCTCCGGAAGTTCCCCAGCAGAAAGGTCGATTCACGATCAACGCACCGACTCATTCGAGTGTGCAGGGATCCGGTGTCCCCACGCAAGAGCCATTATGCAGGCGCGCGATGGACGCAATAGCAACGTGCGCCCCACGTGCGCCGGTCGAATGCCCCTCACTCTGCTCATGTGAACTTGCGGTTTTGCGGCAGAGCCTGTAGCCCGCGAAAAGAGAAAGCGGTATTCGGGTTGAAATAGTGCTGCGAACGGCCTTCCTGGCCCGCCGCACCAGCCCCGGGCCGCGACTGGTACAGCGCGACGCGTCACTATGAAGGCATGACGGATACAACGGACAGCCCGGACAGCCCGGTCGGCCCGCCCGGCCCCGGCAACTTGGTGAACTCGCAGCAGGCCGAGGCCTGGAACGGCTACGAGGGCCGGCACTGGGCCGACCACCAGGACCGCTACGACGGCCTCAACGACGGGGCCAACACCCCGCTCCTCGACGCGGCGGCCCTCGCGCCGACCGACCGTGTCCTCGACATCGGCTGCGGCAACGGCCGCGTCACCCGCCTCGCCGCCGGCCGCGCCGCGTACGCCCTGGGCATCGACCTGTCGGCGCCCATGCTGGAACGGGCCCGGGCGAGCGCCGCCGCCGAATCCCTCGACAACGTGGAGTTCGTCCAGGCCGACGCGCAGGTGTACGACTTCGAGGAGGCCTCCTTCGACGCCGCCGTCAGCCGCTTCGGCGTCATGTTCTTCGCCGACCTGGTCGCGGGTTTCGGCAACATCGGCCGTGCCCTGCGCCCCGGCGGGCGTCTCGCCTTCGTCTGCCCGCAGGACTTCGGGCGCATGGACCAGTCGACGGTCTTCGCGGCGATCGGCGAGCACGTACGGCTGCCCGACATGTCGCAGTCCACCGGCCCGAGCCCGCTCGCCTTCGCCGATCCCGCCACCACCCGGCGGGTACTGGGCGACGCCGGCTTCGACGACGTGGCCGTCGAGGGCCTCGAAGCGCCCCAGTACTGGGGCAAGGACGCGGACGACGCGGCCGGATTCCTCTTCGGTTTCGGGCCGGTGCGCCACTGGCTGCGCGAGGCGGACGCCGACGCCCCCACGGAGGAGCGCGCCCGGCAGGCCGCGACGGACGTTTTCCGCAGGCACGAGGGCGACAGCGGCGTACGGCTCATGGGCCGCTACTGGCTCGTCACCGCCGTACGCCCGTGAGGTCCCGGATCCGTGAGGCCCCGGATCCCTGAGGTCGCGGACCCGTGCGAGGTCGCGGATCCGCATCGCCCGACTGTGGGCCCGGACGCTGACCTGCCGTAATCGGAGGGAGCCGTGCCCGGGCCGCCTGGCGCGTTCGCTTCTATCGTGGAAGCACACTCAACGGTCGGCGCCGAGGCAGGCAGCTCATGAGGAAACCGCAGATCGACTACGCGGCGGTCTTCCGGGCGCTCCCCGGCATGGTGGCACTGCTCACCCCTGACCTGGTGTACGCCGACGCGAACGACGACTTCCTGCGGCTGGCGGGGCGCACCCGCGAGCAGCTGCTGGGCCGCTACATATTCGACGTGTTCCCCGACAACCCCAACGACCCGGCCGCGACCGGCATGCGTGACGTCAAGGCGTCGATGCTTCGCGCGGTGGCCACCGGCGAACGCGACACCATGGCGCTGCAACGCTATGACGTCGAGGATCCCCGTCGGCCCGGCCACTGGCAGGAGCGGTACTGGAGCCCGGTCAACGCACCCGTCCTCGGCCCCGACGGACAGGTGGTGCTGATCGTGCACCGGGTGGAGGAGGTCACCGAACTCATCCGCGCCCGCGGCGGCCCGGGTGGCACGGGCGGCAACAGCCGGGCCCGCGTACTGGAGGCCGAGCTCTACACCCGCGCCCGTGACCTGCAGGAGGTCAACGAACGCCTGCGCCAGGCGCACGCCCGCGAACGCGAGGTCGCGCTGGCCCTGCAGGCGGCGATGCTGCCCGCCCCCAGCCCGCTCCCGAACCACCGGACGGCCGTGCGCTACCGGCCCGCCCTCGGCGCCCTGAACGTGTGCGGCGACTGGTACGACCTGGTCGAGCTGCCCGGCGACCGCATCACGGTCGCCGTCGGCGACGTCGTCGGCCACGGTCTCGAGGCCGCCTGCGTCATGGGACAGCTGCGCAGCGCCCTGAGCGCGGCCGCCCGCGTCGCCGAAGGACCGGCGCGGGCCCTGGACGCCCTCGGGCTGTACGCCCGCTCGGTCGACGGCGCCGAGTCGACCACCGTGGTGAAGGCCTTCATCGACTGGGAAAGCCACACCATCACCTACAGCAGTGCCGGCCACCCGCCACCCGCCCTGCTCCACCCCGACGGCACCGTGACGTTCCTCGATCAGGCCACCGACCCGCCGCTCGGCGCCCGCCCCGAACACGTCGCCCGCCCCCAGGCCCGTGCGCCCTTCGCCGGGGGCGCCACGCTGGTCCTGTACACCGACGGCCTGATCGAACGCCGTACCGAGGACATCGACACCGGCCTGGCCCGCCTCGCCGACTCCCTCACCCGGCACCGCCGAGCCGACCCCGAAACCCTGGCCGACGCCCTGCTGGCCGACCTCCTCCCGCCCACCGGCACCACCGACGACACGGCCCTGGTCGTCATCCGCCTGTGAACGGGCCCGCCGATGCGGAGGACCGCTGAACGGACCCGCCGATGCGGAGGACCACGGTCCGTACGGTGATACGGGCCGCGGCTCTCGTCGCCCGCACGGATAGCATCAGGGCTCCGGCGTGGCTCCCAGCAGAGGCGACAATCATGGATCCGGCCGCGGTGTCTCCCCCCGCAGCGGGCATCAGCCTGCGTCAGTTGCTGATGGCGCTGGGTGACTCGTTGGTGGAGGTGCAGGCCGCTCCCTCGGGTCTAGACGTCGAGATCCGTGGGGTTGCGCTGCTCGACCCGGAGGATCCGCCGAGCGCACAGCCGGGTGAGCTGGTTCTCGCGATAGGTGCCCGTGGCCGGGCCGCTTTTCCCGCGCTGCGGGCCGCCGGGCGGGACGGAGCCGTCGCCGTCGTGGTCAAGCTGGACGGTCCTGGGCAGGCCGCGGCGCTCACCGAGACCGCCGCCGAGGCCGGGGTCGCCCTGCTGTCGCTGCGCAGCGAGGCCCGCTGGGAGCAGGTGAACGCGCTCGCCCGTGCGGCCCTCGACGACGCACCGCCGGGCGACTCCGGCGACGAGGCCGAGGAGGGCGACCTGTTCTCGCTCGCGCAGACGACGGCCATCCTCACGGGTGGCATCGTCAGCATCGAGGACACCGCCAACCGGGTGCTGGCCTACTCCCGCTCCTCCGACTCCGACGAGATCGACGACATGCGGCGGCGCTCCATCCTGGGCTGGCAGGGTCCGGAGGCGTATCTGGCGAAGCTGCGCGAGTGGGGTGTGTTCCAGCACCTGCACTCCAGCGACAAGGTGATCGCCATCGACAGCCACCCGGAGCTGGGGATCCGCCGCCGGCTCGCGGTGGCCATCCGGTCCGGGGAGCGGCATCTGGCGACCATCTGGGTGCAGGAGGGTTCGGCACCGCTGTCGGAACACTCGGAGCAGGCACTCGTGGGTGCGGCCCGGGTCGCCGCGCACCATCTGGTGCGCCGCCGCCGGGTGCTCTCCGACGACGTGACCCTCACCTGGACGCTGATGGCCGGGCTTCTGGAGGGCAACACCGGTCCGCAGCCGCTCGCCACCCACCTGGGCCTCGACGCCGGCCGCCCGGCCGCCGTCCTCGGCTTCTCGTACGAGACCGCGGAGGCCGATGTCGCCGCGCCCGAGCTGACGCACGCCGAGGTCACCAACCTCATCTCCGTGCATATCGCCGCCCGGCACCGCAGCGCACTGGTCACCCAGCTCGATCCCCGTATCTACGTGCTCCTGCCCCAGCTGCCGCGCAGCATCGACACGGCCACGCTGCGCGGCTGGGGCCACGAGGTCGTCGGCGCCGCCCGCCGCCACCTGGGCCTGCCGTTGCGCGGCTCGGTCGGCTGCCTGGTGCCCGGGCTCGGCGATGCCCCGGAGTCACGCCGGGAGGCCGACCGCATCCTCGACGCCATGATGAGCGCGGACCTGTCCACGGCGGTCGCCGCACTGCCGGACATCCAGGCGGAGGTGCTGGTCAGCGAGATGCTGACGCTGCTCTCCGCCCACCCCGAGATACGGGATCCCCGGCTGACCGCCCTGGTCGCGCACGACAGCCGGCACCAGGGCCGGCTCGCCGAGACCCTCCTGACGTACCTGAACTCTCTCGGTGACGTACGGGCGGCCGCCGCCCAGCTGCATGTGCACCCGAACACGCTGCGGTACCGCCTCCGCCGGGCCGAGGAGCTGACCGGTCTGGATCTCAGCCGCCCCGACCAGCGGCTGCTGGCCATGCTCCAGCTGCGGCTGCCGCCCACCGGCTGACTCCGCACGCCGACCGCTGCGCGGCCCTGGGCCCGGGCCGGTCCTGGGCCCGGGCCGCCCCGGTCCGGCCCCGGTTTCGCATTGGCCGGTCGTACAGCCATCGACGGCGAGTTTGTTCAGCCTTCACAAACACGTAGCCCCATGGCCCTCCCTACGCTTACGCAAATCCACATCCGCGAGCGATGCGGCCCGCCTCCCACGAGGAGGCGGAACGACACGCGGACGTCAGTGCCCCGACCGCCCTCCCTCGCATGCCCGGCCCGCTCCTCCCCCACTGCCGAGGCGAGCCGGGCAGCCACGCCCCGCACGGCACTCCCCAACCACCCAATGGATGTCGACATGACTACACGTCCCCCTGATTCCCTGGCCCCCGACACCGCTCCATCCACCAGTGGTCAGCCTCCGGAGCAGCAGGCAGGTCTGCAGGCCGGTCTCAAGAACCGCCATCTGTCCATGATCGCCATCGGCGGGGTGATCGGCGCCGGTCTCTTCGTGGGCTCCGCCTCCGGTATCGCCGCCGCCGGACCCGGCATCCTCCTTTCGTACGCACTGGTCGGCGCCCTCGTCGTCTTCGTGATGCGGATGCTCGGCGAGATGGCCGCGGCCAATCCGACCTCGGGCTCCTTCTCCGCCTACGCGGACCGGGCGCTCGGCCGCTGGGCCGGGTTCTCGATCGGCTGGCTGTACTGGTTCTTCTGGGTCGTCGTACTCGCCGTGGAGGCGACCGCGGGTGCCGTGATCCTGGAAGGGTGGGTGCCGGCCGTACCGCAGTGGGCCTGGGCCCTGATCGTGATGGTGGTGCTCACCGCCACGAACCTCGTCTCGGTCGGCTCCTTCGGCGAGTTCGAGTTCTGGTTCGCGGGCATCAAGGTCGTCGCCATCACGGGCTTCATCGTGCTCGGGGGGCTGGCGATCTTCGGTGTGCTGCCCGGCTCCGACCATGCCGCGACAGGATTCGGCAATCTCACCGAGCACGGCGGCTTCCTGCCGAACGGGCCCGGCGCGATCCTCACCGGCATCCTGCTGGTCGTCTTCTCCTTCATGGGCAGCGAGATCGTCACCCTCGCCGCCGGTGAGTCCGCGGACGCGGCGCGGGCGGTGGCCAAGGCCACCAGGAGTGTCATCTGGCGAGTCGGTGTCTTCTACGTCGGCTCGATCCTCGTCGTGGTCGCCCTGCTGCCGTGGAACGACCCCGCGATCGAGAAGAAGGGCTCGTACGTCGCGGCCCTCGACTCGATCGGCATCCCCCACGCCGGCGAGATCATGAACTTCATCGTGCTGACCGCCGTGCTGTCCTGTCTCAACTCCGGCCTCTACACCGCCTCCCGGATGGCCTTCTCCCTAGGGCAGCGCGGCGACGCCCCGCGGTCCTTCGTACGGACGAACACGCGAGGTGTCCCGCAGGCCGCGATCCTGGCCTCCGTGGTCTTCGGCTTCGTGGCGGTCGGCTTCAACTACCTGTGGCCGGACACGGTCTTCCAGTTCCTGCTGAACTCCTCGGGTGCGGTCGCGCTCTTCGTGTGGCTCGTCATCTGCTTCTCGCAGCTGAAGATGCGGGGGATCATCCTGCGGGAGAGCCCGGAGAGGCTCGTCGTGCGGATGTGGCTGTTCCCGTATCTGACGTGGGCGACGATCGCGATGATCGCGTTCGTGCTCGTCTACATGCTCACCGACGAGAAGGAAGGCGGGGGGCGGAGTCAGGTGCTGCTGTCGGTGCTTGTGGCCGCGATCGTGATCGCGATCTCGTTCGTGCGGGAACGGGCTCGGCGGGGGAAGGACGGCGAGGAGGCGGTTGCGCCTCGGTAGTCGCCGGCGGGTGGGTG
>NZ_JAAKZY010000324.1 GCF_011045015.1 Streptomyces scabichelini
TTAAGGCCCCCGGTAGACGACCGGGTTGATAGGCCAGATCTGGAAGCCGGGCAACCGGTGGAGGTGACTGGTACTAATAGGCCGAGGGCTTGTCCTCAGCTGCTCGCGTCCACTGTGTTGGTTCTGAGACAACGAACCGTTGTCGGCTTTGAGTAGAACAGAACATTTAACTGAAGAGTGTGCTTGTTCGCTCGAAACCATTAGGGTTTCGGTGGTCATAGCGTGAGGGAAACGCCCGGTTACATTTCGAACCCGGAAGCTAAGCCTTACAGCGCCGATGGTACTGCAGGGGGGACCCTGTGGGAGAGTAGGACACCGCCGAACAATCTTTGGAGGACCTCTGGTCCCAGCGACTCGCTGGGACCAGAGGTCCTTTTTTGTTTTTCCGAAGCGCGCAGGGTACCCGAAACTGCGCGAGAATGACTTGCGGTACCTAAGACAGGAGTCACCATGTCCACCAACTCTCCCGATGAGCGACCGGAGCGCGATCAGCGCCGCCGGGACAGTGGTGACCGCGGCGGCTCCCGAGGGGCGCCGCGCCGCGACAACGACCGGGGCGGCCACGGTCGGCGCGACGAACGTCGTGATGACGGCCGTGGTGGCGGTGACCGTGGTGGTTCCCGTCGGGATGACAGCCGTGCTGCCCCCCGTCGCGAAGGTGACCGGCCGGCCTTCCGTCGTGACGACCGCCGTGGTGATGACCGTGGCGACCGCAGCGGCTTCCGTCGCGATGACAGCCGCGATGGCAACCGCGGCAGTGGCGGCTTCCGTGGGCGCGACGACCGGGATCGCGGAGACCGTCCGGCGTTCCGGCGCGAGGACCGTCCGGGTGGGCCGCGTCGGGACGACCGCGATCGTGGTGGCCCCCGGCGCGATGGCGATCGTCCGGCCTTCCGTCGTGACGACCGTCGCGATGATGACCGCGGCGGTCTCCGCCGCGACGACCGTAGGGACGACGATCGCGGCGGCTTCCGTCGAGATGACCGTGGTGGTGGCGGTGATCGTGGCGGTTTCCGGCGTGACGAGGGCCGCAGCGGTGGTGACCGTGGTGGTTTCCGTCGTGACGAGGGCCGCGCTGGTGGGGACCGCGGTGGTTTCCGTCGGGACGACAGCCGTGGTGGCGGTGACCGTGGCGGTTTCCGGCGCGACGAGGGCCGCGCTGGTGGGGACCGTGGCGGTTTCCGGCGGGACGATCGCCGTGGTGAGGACCGTGGGGAGCGTGGCGGTTTCCGTCGGGAAGAGAATCGTGGCGGCGGTTTCCGCCGCGACGATCGGCGGGGGGACGACCGTGACCGCGGTGGGTTCCGGCGTGAAGGGGAGCGTCCGGCTCTCCGTCGCGATGACGACCGTGGTGGTTTCCGTCGGGACGACAGCCGTGGTGGCGGTGACCGTGGTGGCTTCCGGCGTGACGAGGGCCGCAGTGGTGGCGATCGTGGTGGTTTTCGTCGTGATGAGGGCCGCGGTGGTGGCGACCGTGGTGGTTTCCGCCGCGATGACCGCAGGGACGATCGGCGCGATGACCGTCGTGATGACCAGCGGCAAGGCGACCGTGCCAGCTACGGGCATCGTGACGACCGTCGGGACAGCGATCGCGGGGACCGTGGTGGTTTCCGGCGGGACGACAGCCGTGGTGGCTTCCGTGGGCGGGACGAGCGCGGGCGGGACGAGCGTGGTGGCCGTGGGCCGCGGCGCGAGGACAGCCGTGGTCGACCCGGTGGCTTCCGGGAGCGTGATGACCGTCGTGGCGGCGGGCGCTTCCGTGATGAGCGGGACCGCGATCGCGAGCCGATCAAGCGGCTGCCGATCCCCGAGGACGTCACGGGCGAGGAGATCGACAAGGATGTACGGCAGGAGCTGCAGAGCCTGCCGAAGGGGCTGGCCGAGGATGTCGCCAAGAACTTGGTGATGGTGGCCAGGCTCATCGACGAGGACCCCGAGGGGGCGTACGGCTATTCGAGGGTCGCGCTGCGGCTGGCGTCGCGGGTGGCCGCCGTGCGCGAGGCGGCCGGCTTCGCGGCGTACGCGAACCAGAAGTACAGCGAGGCGCTCGCCGAGTTCCGGGCCGCGCGGCGGATGACCGGGAGCGTGGACCTGTGGCCCGTCATGGCGGACTGCGAGCGTGGTCTCGGGCGGCCCGAGAAGGCCATGGAGATGGCCGGGGCGCCCGAGGTGCAGAAGCTCGACAAGGCGGGTCAGGTCGAGATGCGGCTCGTGGCTGCCGGGGCGCGGCGGGACATGGGGCAGGTCGACGCGGCCATCGTGACGCTGCAGAGCCCCGAGCTGGCCTCCAACTCGGTTCAGCCCTGGACGGCGCGGCTGCGCTACGCCTACGCCGACGCGCTGCTCGCGGCCGGTCGTGAGGACGAGGCGCGGGAGTGGTTCGCGAAGGCTGTCGAGTCCGACAAGGACGGCACCACGGACGCCTCGGACCGGCTCGCCGAGATGGACGGCGTCGAGTTCGTCGACGCACTCGACGAGAGCGACAGCGACAGCGGCAACGACAGGGACAGCGAAACTGACACCGAGCCCGAGTTCGAACCTGTGAAGACTTCCGAGGCTTCGGCGCCCGCGCCGGTCAAGGGCGACTCCGAGAAGGTCGACGAGGGCGACCTCGAGGACTGACGCCCACGTAGGAGGCGTATGAGCGGATGGGCGGGATCCCAAGGGGTCCCGCCCATCCGCGTTTCAGTCGCCTTTCAGTGCCCGAGTGCGCGCAGTACCAGACCCGATGCCGGTTTCGGGCCGAACGACGTCGACTTGCGGGGCATCGTGACGCCCCGGCTCGCCAGGTCGCGTACGACTTCTTCGCGGACCGGGTGCATCAGGACGGCCGTGCCGCCGTCGCGTTCGGCCTTGGCGACTGTGGCGGCGGTGTCGTGTATGTACGCGATGTGTTCCGGCACGTCCGGAATGCGCCAGAGGTGGTCGAGGAGTGCGGCGTGCAGGACCGTCGCGTCGAGGGTGCGCCAGGCCTCCGGGCGGTCGGCCGGGATCGTACGGGCGAGAAGGTCGGGAGAGGGGCGGTCGACCAGGTGGAAGGCGCCGTCGCCCGCAAGGAGGAAGGCATTTCCCTCGGCGGCCGCTACGGAGAGGGCCTCCAGCGCTGCGGAGAGAGGGCCTTCGACGTGGCGTACGCGGAAGGAGTCGCCGAGGGCGGTGAGGGCGTCGGCGACGGGCAGGTGGTGCAGGAGACGGTGGATCGCGCGGACGCGGAGCGGGTAGCGCGCGGTGTCGACCAGGAGGACCAGGCCGAAGTCCCAGGGGCTGGGGGAGGGGTGTTCGGCGCGCAGGCGGAGATAGGTCGCCCAGCGGTGGTGGCCGTCCGCGATGAGGGCCTGGTGGCGCGCCAGATCCTTCTGGATGGCGGTCAGGTCACCGGGGTCGGTCACCGACCACAGGCGGTGGCTGAAGCCGTCCTCCGTGGTCGTGGCCAGGAGAGGCGTGTGGTGGGCGGTGCGCTCGATGACGGCGGTCGTGTCGGCTGCGGAGCCGTCGCCGCGGTAGGTCAGGAGCAGGGGTTCGAGGTTCGCGGACGTGGCGCGCATCAGGTCCGCGCGGTCCGCGACCACGTGCGGCATGACGTCCTCGTGCGGCAGGACCACGCCGTGCGACGGCTCCGAGAGACGCAGGGCGCCTATAACGCCGCGTTGGAGCATGCCGTCGCCGTCGCGCTGTTCGTAGACGTACAGGCCCGGCTCGGAGTCGGTGGTCAGGACGCCCTCGGACAGCCAGCGGCGCAGGGTGTCCGCCGCCTTCTTGTTGCGGGCGGTGGGGGTCGTGGCCTGGGGGAGGATCAGGCGGACGATGTTGTGCGGGTCGGCCGATTCGAGGTGGTGCAGTCCGTCGGGCCGTACGACTACGTCGTACGGCGGGGACGTCACGGCGGAGAGGCTGCCGACCCGGTCGGGGTCGTAGCGCAGGCCCCGGAACGGGGTGAGATCAAGGCCCATGCGTGCCGTTACGTCCGCGGGACCTGCCGTGTTCATTGATGCATCGTAAGTGTGTCAGTGGCATGCGGGATGATCGGGGGAAAGGGAACGAGCGAGGAGCGATGCGAAATGAGCCAGACCGTGAGGACGCGGCCCGAGGGGAGTGACCGGCCCCTGAGCGAGGCGTACGACACGGCGCTGCTCGACCTGGACGGGGTGGTGTATGCGGGCGGGGAGGCGATCGCGTACGCCGTGGAGTCGCTGGGCACCGCTCGTGCGGGCGGGATGCATCTCGCGTACGTCACGAACAACGCGCTGCGGACACCCGACACGGTGGCCGCGCACCTCACGGAGCTGGGGATACCGGCCGAGGGGTCGGACGTCATCACCTCGGCGCAGGCCGTGGCCCGGCTGATCAGCGAGCAAGTGCCCGCGGGGGCGCGGGTGTTGGTGATCGGCGGGGACGGGCTGCGGGTCGCGCTGCGTGAGCGTGGACTCGTACCCGTCGAGTCGGCCGAGGACGAGCCGGTGGCGGTCGTTCAGGGGTATGGCGGGCCTGAGCTGCCCTGGGGCCGCTTCGCGGAGGCCTGCTACGCCATCGCGCGCGGGGTGCCGTGGTTCGCCTCCAACACCGACCTGACGATTCCCAGCGCGCGCGGGATCGCTCCGGGCAATGGGGCGGCCGTCGAGGTCGTGCGCATCGCCACGGGTGCCGAGCCGCAGGTGGCCGGAAAGCCGCTGCCTCCGATGCACCGGGAGACGATTCTGCGGACTGGGGCGGTGCGGCCGCTGGTGGTCGGGGACCGGCTGGACACGGACATCGAGGGGGCGTTCAACGGTGAGGTGGACTCGTTGCTGGTGCTGACCGGGGTGACGGACGGCGCGCAGCTCCTCGCCGCCTCGCCGGAGCACCGGCCGACGTACGTGGACGCCGATCTGCGGGGGCTGTTGACCGGGCAGCCCGAGGTCGTGGAGGCGGGCGACGGGTTCCGCTGCGGCGGCTGGACCGCCACGGCCGGAACGGAGCGGCTGGAACTGGAGGGCGAGGGCGAGGCGCTCGACGGGCTGCGGGCGCTGTGCGCTGCCGCCTGGACGGCGGCCGGGGAAGGGACATGCGGGCTGGACGGGGGTAAAGCGCTGGCGCGGCTGGGGCTTTGAACCCATGGGGCCGGGGTTTCGGCCTCAAGGGACCGGGGGAGCGGAGGGAGTGCGCGGGGCGTCAGGTGCACGGATCGAGCCAAATGGGGAGGGTAGGCTAACCTAACTGCGTGTTGGTCGACAGTCCCCCCGAACCAAGCGCGGAGACCGCCCCCGCGCCCCCAACCCGCCGGGCGATACGGGCCGCTGGGCTCCTCTTGTCCGTCGCCGTCCTGGTGCTCATCGCGCTGGCGAGTATCGCGATCGGCGCGAAAGAGCTGTCCTTGAGCCAGGTCTGGCACGGCCTGTTCCAGGACACGGGCACGTACGGCGACGTCGTGGTGAGCGAGCGGCTGTCGCGTACCGTCCTCGGGCTGCTCGTCGGCGCCGCGCTGGGCCTCGCCGGGGCCGTCCTGCAGGCGCTCACCCGCAATCCGCTGGCCGATCCCGGACTGCTCGGCATCAACGCGGGCGCGTCCGCGGCCGTCGTCACGGCCATCACCTACTTCGGCGTCACCTCGCTGAGCGGCTATGTGTGGTTCGCCTTCGGGGGCGCGGCCGCGGTCGGGGTGCTGGTGTACGTCCTCGGCGGCAGCCGGGGCGCGACGCCGGTGCGGCTCGCGCTCGCCGGCACCGCGATCAGCGCCGCGCTCTACGGCTATCTGCAGGCCGTGATGATCATGGACGAGGCGGCGCTCGGCAAGATGCGCTTCTGGACGGTCGGTTCGCTGTCCTCGGCCACCGACAGGACCATCGAGCAGGTGCTGCCGTTCCTCGCGATCGGTACGGTCCTGGCGCTGGCCCTCGCCCGGCCGCTGAACGCCATGGCCATGGGCGACGACACCGCCCGCGCGCTCGGCGCGCATCTGGGCCGCACCCGCGCGCTGTCCATGGCGGCCGCGACCCTGCTGTGCGGTGCCGCGACGGCCGCCTGCGGGCCGATCGTGTTCGTCGGGCTGATGGTCCCGCACGTCGTACGGTCCTTCACCGGGCCCGACCTGCGCTGGATCCTGCCGTACGCCACCGTGCTCTCGCCGGTGCTGCTGCTGGGCGCCGACGTGATCGGCCGGATGGTCGCGCGGCCGGCGGAGCTGCAGGTCGGCATCGTCACCGCGATCCTCGGCGGCCCGGTCTTCATCTTTCTCGTACGACGGCGGAGGACGGCTCAGCTGTGAAGGTCCTACACAAGCAGGCCGGTCACCACCAGGCCGGTCCCGACCGGGCCGGTGCCGACCAGGCCGGTCCCGATCAGGACGGCCCCGCCCGGCCGTTCCGCGCCCGGGCCGTCCGTACCCGCGGCGGCCTTTCGGTCCGTCTCGACGTCCGCTCGTTCACCGTCGTCGTCCTGCTGCTGGTGGCCGCGCTCGCCGCGAGTGTCGTGCTCATCGGCACCGGCGACTTCCCGATCCCGGCCGCGGACGTCCTCAAGACCCTGCTCGGCAACGGGGACGCGGGGCAGGAGTTCATCGTCAACGAGCTGCGGCTGCCGCGGGTTCTCGTCGGTCTCCTGGTGGGGGCCTCGCTGGGGCTCGGCGGCGCGCTCTTCCAGGCCATCTCCCGCAATCCGCTGGGCAGTCCGGACGTGCTCGGCCTCGCGCACGGCTCGACGGCCGGCGCGCTCACCATGATCGTGCTGTTCTCGGGGAGCGCGAACGAGGTCACCCTCGGGGCGCTCGTCGGCGGCCTGGTGACCGGACTCGCCATCTATGTGCTCGCCTGGAATCGGGGCGTGCACGGGTATCGACTGGTCCTGGTCGGTATCGGTGTCTCCGCGATCGCCGTGGCCGTCAACGGCTATCTGCTCACCAAGGCCGACCTCGTCGACGCGGCCCGCGCGGTGGTGTGGATGACCGGCTCGCTCAACGGCCGTGACTGGGACCAGGTCTGGCCGCTGCTCGGACTGTGCGCCGTCCTCGTACCCCTCGTCCTCGGCAACGCGCGCGGGCTGCGCATGCTGGAGATGGGCGACGACGTCGCGTACGCACTGGGGGTGCGGGTCGAGCGGACGCGGATGCTGCTGATGCTGGCCGCCGTGCTGCTCACCGCGGCCGCCACCGCCGCCGCGGGCCCGGTCGCCTTCGTCGCGCTCACCGCTCCTCAGCTCGCCCGGCGCCTCACCCGCTCACCGGGACCGAACTTGGTGCCCGCGATGTGCATGGGCGCCACCCTGCTGGTCGCCGCGGACTGGGCCTCACAGCGGGCCTTCGGCGCCGACCAGCTGCCCGTCGGTGTGGTGACCGGAGTGCTCGGCGGCGTCTATCTGCTGTGGCTCCTCGTCACCGAGCGCAAGGCCGGCCGGATATGAAAGCGGACCGGACATGAACGCAGAGGGCAACAACCGCGCCGGCGCCGGCGGCGGGCCGAACACGAACACCACAAGGAGCACTGGCACTGTGAACCGCCCGTCCGCGAACCGGCTGTCCGCCGAGAACGTCACCCTCGCCTACGACCAGCGGGTCATCGCCGAGCAGCTGTCGGTCGAGATACCCGACAACTCCTTCACCGTGATCGTCGGCCCGAACGCCTGCGGCAAGTCCACGCTGCTGCGCGCCCTGTCCCGGATGCTGAAGCCGGCCCAGGGCCGGGTGCTGCTCGACGGACAGGTCATCCAGTCGATGCCCGCGAAGAAGGTCGCCAGGACGCTCGGGCTGCTGCCGCAGTCGTCGATCGCGCCCGACGGCATCACGGTCGGCGACCTGGTGGGCCGCGGCCGCTACCCGCACCAGGGGCTGCTGCGCCAGTGGTCGTCCGAGGACGAGCGGGTCGTACGGGAGTCGATGGCCTCCACCGGCGTCGCCGAACTGGCCGATCGCTATGTCGACGAACTGTCCGGCGGCCAGCGCCAGCGCGTCTGGATCGCCATGGCGCTCGCCCAGCAGACCCCGCTGCTGCTGCTCGACGAGCCGACCACCTACCTCGACATCCAGCACCAGATCGACGTACTCGACCTGTGTGCCGAACTCCACGAGGAACAGGGCCGGACCCTGGTCGCCGTGCTGCACGACCTCAACCACGCGGCCCGGTACGCCACCCACCTCATCGCCCTGCGCGAGGGCTCGATCATCGCCCAGGGCACGCCGTCGGACATCGTCACGGCCGAGCTCGTCGAGGAGGTCTTCGGGCTGCGCTGCCAGGTCATCGACGATCCGGAGACGGGTACGCCGCTGGTGGTGCCGGCGGCGCGGAAGGCGCGTACGACCGCTGCCGTCAGCGTCGCGAAGAGCTCCTGAACGGGGTCAGGGCGGGTCAGAGCAGCTTTCTGAGCCGGAGCAGGTCGCGCAGGCCCGCTTCGAGCTTGACCCGGCCCGAGCCCCAGGCCTTCGCGAAGTTCAGCTCGCCGTCCACCAGGGCGACCAGGTCGTCACCGGCCATCGTGAGCCGGATCTGGGCCTTTTCCGGCGGCAGGCCCTGCACCGTGTCGAGCACCTCGATCCGGCCGTCCCTGAGACGGCCGACGAAGGTGATGTCGAGGTCGGTGATACGGCAGCTCAGCGAGCGGTCCAGGGCAGCGGCACTGCGCACGCCGCCCTCCGCACCCGCCATGTTGTCCGAGAGTTTGTCGAGTGCGCTGCGGCACTCCTCAATCGTGGCCATCGCGGACGACGGTACCCCAGCGCTTCGCGGTAGCGTCGGGGCATGAGCGACTCGGAGCTTTCCGCCGAACCAGAGGTCGAACCCGAGGACGGGCCCGAAGACTGGCCCGAAGGCGGACCGGAGACTGAAGCCGAGGACGGGCTCCGGGCCGGACCCGCATACGACCCCGCCGCC
>NZ_JAAKZY010000325.1 GCF_011045015.1 Streptomyces scabichelini
GGGTGGGTGGCGTACGGGGGGTCCGTCACGTCTGTCAGGAGGAGGGTTGCTCCCTGCGTGAACGTTTCCTGGGCTGCTTCCAGCTCGTCGTGCGACTCCAGCGACTCCGCCACGATCACCCAGGGGGCCGGGTCGCGGGGGGATGCGGCGCGTACGCCGTCGATGATCGCTCTCGCTTCCGCCTCGTGACCGTACTCCCACAGGTTGGCCGCCTTGAGGGCCCGTACGAGATGGGGGTTCTCCAGGGAGGACGAGGAGAGCAGGCGGTCGTAGAGGGTCGTGGCCTGGGGGCGGGCGTCGGCCAGTTCGAGGTGGGCCGCGGCCTGCAGCAGCAGGTGCTCCGCGTCCTCGGGGTAGAGGCCGGCGGTCCGCTCCAGGCGTGCTGCTTCGGCGTTGTGGTCGACGTGTTCGGCAGACGTGTCGGGGCGCATGGGGGACACCGTACTGCCGTTCCCCACCGGAG
This sequence comes from Streptomyces scabichelini, assembly GCF_011045015.1. GTDB lineage: Bacteria > Actinomycetota > Actinomycetes > Streptomycetales > Streptomycetaceae > Streptomyces > Streptomyces scabichelini. The sequence continues at coordinate 464 of NZ_JAAKZY010000325.1, forward strand.
AGTCCCGGAGAGAGGGAGGCTCACGGTCGACCACCTGGTACGCGGCTGGTACGTGGACGGTCGCGCACAGGCCTGGTGACTTACGAGGACAGCCCCTATCGTGCCGCCCGCGGTGGCAAGGCAAGGAGGCGCCGACGAGCACGACGGGCACAGGGCAGGAGGCGTACGCATGCGGGTTCCCGTCACCAGTCGGCGGAGCCTGCGGCGGCGTGCCCTCTGCGCGCGGGTCCTATGGAGCGGTGCCGAGCTCCTCGTCACCGTCGGTGTCGTCCTCATGCTCCTCGTCGTCCATCAGCTGTGGTGGACCAATCGGCAGGCCCGGGAGGGCGCCGAGAGGAAGGTGCAGGCCCTGGAGAGGGAGTGGGGGGCAGAAGGAAAGGGAGAAGGAACGGGGGAAGGGGAGGAGCGCAGGCCTTCTGTGGGCGGCAGTGATCCTCCTGCGGTGGGCGGTGGCTCCAGCGGCTCCTCTCGTTCCGCCGAGCAACGACCCGCCACCCCCGCCACCACCACCGGCCGGCAACCCCGTTGGGATCAGGCCTACGCCATCCTCACCATCCCCCGCCTCGGGCTCCGCGTCCCCGTCGCGGAAGGGATCAGCAAGCCGAACGTCCTCAACAAGGGGTACGTCGGTCACTACTCCGACACCGCCCAGCCGGGGCAGGCCGGTAACTTCGCGCTCGCCGGGCATCGGAACACCCACGGCGAACCCTTCCGGTACATCAACCGGCTCCGGAAGGGGGATCAGCTCGAGGTCGAGACGCGGTCGGCCACGTACGCGTACGTCGTCGACAGGACGTTGCCGCGGACCCTGCCCCGGGATGGCGGAGTGATCCGACCGGTTCCTCGCAGCAGCGTCCACCGGCAGTACGGATACACCGACCCCGGGTACTACCTCACCCTCACCACCTGCACGCCCGAGTACTCCTCGAAGTACCGCCTGGTGGTGTGGGGGAAGCTCGCCTCCATGCGGCCGCGGTAGGTGATCCCGAGTGATCCCCGGTTGATCCCGGAGAGCGCGGCAGCCGGGGCGATCAGTCGAAGTGGCGGACGAAGACGTCGGACTTGGCGTTGGTGTCGCCGGGCACGATGTCGTCGGCCGTGGACTGGAAGACCACGTCGCGCCCACCGGCGCTGACCGCGTCGGCCCTGGCCGAGGCGGGCTGGTTCGAGACGGTCTCGTCGGTGCCCGTCAGCAGGTCGCGCAGCGTGAGCGACGGTCCGTTCGTGTCGTGCGGGGCGTACAGCAGATAGCGGCCGGTGGGATCGATGGCCACGCCTCGCACGTTCGGCACCAGTTGGGTGGTGCCCGAGCCCATGTCGTAGACGTAGGTGTCGGAGCCCGCGAAATAGACGACCTTGCTGCCGTCGTCGCTGAGCTGGACGAGTGTCGACCACTGGGGCGGGCTGTCGAGCGGGCCGATGGTGGTGCCGCTGGTCCGGTCCCTCACGAAGACGTCCTCCCTCCTGCCGTCCTCGTAGGCGACATAGCGGCCGTCGCCGCTGATGGACGGCCGCGATGGGAGGTTGTGGTCGAGGGCGACGATGACCTCCTTGGTGTTGGCGTACCAGTTCTCGACCTCGACGCGCGAGCTGAGCTTGCTGATGGTGACGTGATGGGCAACGGAGTGGCCGTCCGTGCTCATCGACGGCTGGCTGCAGCTGTACCAGCAGTTGGTGGAGATCTCCCGTCCCGTACTCACCTGAGGGAGGCGGATCCGCGTGTTCCTCATCCACTGGATCGGATAGGCGACGTATTCCCCGTCACCGCTGATCACCGGGGGCTGGATCGGGGACTGGGCCCCGAGCCGCCTGGTCTGACTCGTCTGCTGGTCGCGGAGGAATACCCTGTCGTCTCCCGTCAGGGGGTCGGACGTGAGGTTCTTCGCCGACGACGAGAAGACGATGCTGCGGCCGTCGGGCGTGATCGAGGCGCCGGTGGAGTCGCCGTCGCCCTGGGTGCCGTCGGTCGCGACACTGATCCTCTCGACACCGGTTAAGACGTCGCCCGCGACGCCCGCGACGCCTGCGGGCTCGGCCGAGGCGGCTCCGGGCAGCACTGCCGTGACCGCGCAGACGGCGACCGCCGTGCTCAGTGCGGCCCGCACACGTCTAGTGGTGCTCCAGCTCGTATTTCCGCTCATTTTCCCCCCAGAAAAGACACGATTTCTCCTCCAGATCGCCACTGGAGGATCAAAAGTATGCAACCGTGATCGCGCTGTGGGGTCAATGCGTCACATGGCGTATTGCGAGGCGCGGTTTCGGTGGTGTGGGGTAGAGCGAAGACTCGAGAGCATGTGCCCGGGCATCCTGTATAACGGCAGGGAGTCATGCACCGGGAAAGGGGGACAGCCGATGACGCGGACCTGGGCGCAGTTGAAGCCCGCCGCCGTGCTGCTCGTCCTTCTCCTTCAGGTGGTGCTCCTCGACAGCGGCAGCCTCTCCGGTGCCGTCGCCGTCACATTCGCGGCTACCGCCGCGGCAGGGTCCGCGCTCGCCGCCTGTTCCCTCATCGCCTCGCGGCTCGCACCCGCCGTGCCCCGTACGCGAGTCCGTACGGCCATCCGCGACCGTGAGCACCGCACGGCGTTTCTGCCGCAACGCGATCCCGACGCCTCCGGGCGTACGCGTCCCCGGGCACCCGGCCGTCTCCTCCTGACGGCCGCGTAGGGGAACCCAGCACCCAGCAGCACATCACCCCTCGTGGGTCGTCACGCCGACGTACATCTCCACTCATGTACATCTCCCGGCACGACGAGACCCCCGGAGGGCTCACCCATGTCCACGCTCATGTCCGTTTTCGCCAGTCTGGTCGACGGGCTCGCCGATCTGCTGGAGCCGTTGTTCCAGGCGTCTGCGGCGCCAGCGGCGATCGTTCTGTTCACCGCGTTCGTACGTCTCCTCGTGCATCCCCTGTCGCGGGCCGCGGCACGGGGCCAGCGGGAACGCGCGAAGCTGCAGCCGCAGATCGCCGAGCTGCGGAAGAAGCACAAGAAGAACCCCGAGAAGCTCCAGAAGGCCGTCCTGGAGCTGCACGCCAAGGAGAAGGTGTCGCCGCTGTCCGGGTGTCTGCCAAGTCTGTTCCAGCTGCCCGCGTTCTTCCTGCTCTACCACCTGTTCTCGAACTCGACGATCGGCGGCGAGGCGAACGCGCTGCTCGCGCACAAGCTGTTCGCCGCGCCGCTCGGCGGGCGGTGGATGGACGCGCTGGGGGACGGCGGGGCGTTCGGGACGCAGGGGCTCGTCTATCTCGGGCTGTTCGCTCTCGTCGCCACCGTCGCCACCTTCAACTACCGGCGTACGAAGCGGCAGATGGCTGTCACGCCGGTCGTGTCCGCCGTATCCGCTCAGAGCGGCGAGCAGGGCGAGCAGCAGGTGCCGGGGATGGGGGCGGTCCTCAAGTTCATGCCTCTGATGTCCTTCATGACGCTCTTCACCGTCGCCGTCGTGCCGCTTGCCGCCGCGTTGTACGTGGTGACCAGTACGACGTGGAGTGCGGTCGAGCGGGCCGTGCTGTACCGGGACATGCCGGGGGCCTCGTCCTTGGCGGCTACCGTCGGGTAAAGGTCCAGGTTGTGAACCGGGTATTGCGGAGTGGACGTACAGCTTGGAGGATCAACCAGTCCTCCGATGGCTGCACCGATGGCCGCACGCCTCGAAGGGCTGCCCGCGATCGAGGGAGATGGGGATCATGAAGCTGCTGCGAGTCGGTACGGCTGGGGCGGAGCGGCCCGCGCTGCTCGACGCCGAAGGGGTCCTACGGGATCTGTCGGGGCTCGTGCCGGACATCGACGGGGCGCTGCTCGCCGACGACGCGGCGCTCGGCCGGATCCGGACGGCGGCCGCGGTGGGGGAGCTGCCCGCGCTGGACGCGGCGGGGCTGCGGATCGGGCCGCCGCTCGCGCGGATCGGCAAGGTCGTCTGCATCGGCCTCAACTACCACGACCACGCCGCCGAGACCGGCGCCGAGGCGCCCGCCGAGCCGGTCATCTTCTTCAAGGCGGCGGACACCGTCGTCGGGCCGCACGACACCGTGCTCGTGCCGCGCGGCTCGGAGAAGACCGACTGGGAGGTCGAGCTGGCGGTCGTCATCGGGCGTACGGCCCGGTATCTCGGCTCGCACGAGGAGGCGCTCGCGCATGTCGCCGGGTACGCGGTGGCGCACGACGTCTCCGAGCGCGCCTTCCAGATCGAGCGCGGCGGGACCTGGGACAAGGGCAAGAACTGCGAGACGTTCAACCCGCTGGGGCCGTGGCTGGTGACCTCGGACGAGGTTCCCGATCCGCAGGCGCTCGGGCTGAAGCTGTGGGTCAACGGCGAGCTGAAGCAGGACGGCAACACGTCCGACCAGATCTTCCCCGTTGCCGAAGTGGTGCGTTACGTAAGCCAGTTCATGACGCTGTACCCCGGCGACGTCATCAATACGGGTACGCCGGCGGGGGTTGCCATGGGGCATCCGGAGCCGAAGCCGTTCCTTCGGGCGGGGGATGTGGTGGAGCTGGAGATTGAGGGGTTGGGGAGGCAGCGCCAGCAACTCAAAGATGCGTGAGCGCTCCGCTGGGGTTCGCCGGGGAAGTGCCGGGGGGCTTCGGGTGGTTTGTTGGCTGCGGGTGCGTTGTGGCTTGTCGCGCAGTTCCCCGCGCCCCTGAAGGGCGCCCCCTGAAGGGCGCCCCCTGAAGGGCGCCCCCTGAAGGGGCGCCCCCTGACAGGTGCACCCGAAGATGCGCGGCGTTACGCCAGCAAGTCGGCCAAGTGGCGCCATTCCTCGCGCGGCAGTGCGTCTCGGGGCTGGTCGGTGACCACCTGGAGGGCGACGTGGTTTGCCCCCGCCGTGTGGAAGGCGTCGATCCTTGTGCGGATCTGGGTGTCGTCGCCCCAGGCGTAGACCGCGTCGATCAGGCGGTCGCTGCCGCCGTTCGCGAAGTCGGCCTCGGTGAAGCCGAGGCGCAGGAAGCTGTTGGTGTAGTTCGGCAGGCCCAGGTACATGGCGAGGTAGTCGCGGGCGATCGAGCGGGCGCGGTCCGGGTCCGTTTCCAGGACGACCTTCAGCTCCGGTGCCAGCAGCGGAGCTTCGCCCATGGCCTCGCGGGCCTGTGCGGTGTGCTCGGGGGTGACCAGGTACGGGTGCGAGCCGGCGGCGCGGTCTCGCGACAGCTTCAGCATCTTCGGGCCGAGTGCCGCCAGGACCCGGCGCTCGGCCGGCAGGCCCGCGGCGTCCAGGGCGTCCAGATAGCCGACCATGGACGCGTACGGGCGGCGGTACTGGTCCGTGACCTTGGGGTGGCTCACTCCGAGGCCGAGCAGGAAGCGGCCGGGGTGGGCCGACTCCAGTTCGGCGAAGCCCGCGGCGGTGTCGGCCGCCTCGTAGTCCCAGATGCTCAGGATGCCGGTCGCCACGGTGAGCCGTGAGGTCGCCCCGATGAGCGGCGCGGCATGCCGTACGCCGCTGTTGCCGCCCAACCAGACGGCGCCGAAGCCGAGTTCCTCCAGTTCGGCCGCGGCTTCGTCGAGCTCGCCACGCCTCCCCGGATCATCCGAGCGCAGGCCCGCATTCCAGATGCCGTACCGTCCGACGGCCTCCTTCAGGGTGCTGACGCTCTCCACGGTCGTGACGTCGTTCATCGGTTCCGATCCCTCCGGACTCGGCACTGTGGTGTGCCGGTTGATACGGCAGATACACCGGTGCCAACGGGAGGGTGTCCGCGGATAATTCCGCCAACCCCGCCAAGCGGATTCCGCCTCCGCCGCGTAGGCGCGACCAGCGCCCCGCCAGGGGCGCGGGGAACTGCGCGACCAGCCACAACCGGTCCGCAGCTCACGAACAACCGGCAGTTTCCCGGCTCAACCCAGCGGAGCGAACCGCTCCAACGCCTCCACCACCAGCGCATGGTCCTCCAGTTGCGGCAGTCCGGACACCACCACCGTGCCGATCACACCCGCACCCTTGACCGTGATCGGGAAGGCTCCGCCGTGGGCCGCGTACAGGTCCGGGTCGAGGCGGGAGGAGTCCTCGAACGTCGTGCCCTTGGCGCGGAAGCGGGAGCCGACGAGGAGGGAGGAGGCGGCGTAGCGCTCGACGACACGGCGTTTGCGGTCGATCCAGGCGTCGTTGTCGGGGGTGGAGCCGGGGAGGGCGGCGTGGAAGAGCTGCTGGCCGGAGCGGGTGATGTCGATCGCTACCGGGGCGTCGCGCTCCCGGGCCAGGTCGACGAGGAGCGTGCCGAGGGCCCACGCGTCGTCGTAGGTGAAGTGGGGGAGCACCAAACGGCGTTCCTGGTCCTCGAGTTCGGCGATGCTCGGTGCGGTGGGGGTGGTCACAGCGTCACCGCCACGCCCTCGCGGGCCGAGCGGCCCGCGGCTTCGAGTACGTCGAGGGCGGCGGCCGCCTCCAGGGCGGTGACCGGGTTCTCGCCGACGCCCTGGAGGGCGGCGGCGACGGCGGCGTAGTACGCGGGGTACGCGCCCGGCAGGGTCGGGACGGGGCGGCCGCCGCCGGTCAGCGGGGACTCGCCGGAGCCGAGGCGGCCCCACAGGTTCTCGGGTTCGACTCCCCAGTCCTTGCCGGGTGTTGGGCGCTCGCCCTCGCGGAGGGCTGCCTCCTGCGGATCGAGGCCGTACTTCACGTAGCCGGCCGCTGAGCCCAACACGCGGAAGCGGGGGCCGAGTTGGGCGGTGGTGGCGGAGGCGTAGAGGTGGGAGCGGACGCCGTTCTGGTGCGTGAGCGCGATGAACGTGTCGTCGTCCGCCTCGGCACCGGGGCGGCGTGTGTCCGACTCCGCGTACACCGATGCGGCCGGGCCGAAGAGGACCAGGGCCTGGTCGACGACATGGCTGCCGAGGTCGTACAGCAGACCTCCGATCTCTGACGGGTCGCCGGACTCGCGCCAGCCGCCCTTGAGTTGGGGGCGCCAGCGTTCGAAGCGGGACTCGAAGCGGTAGACGTCGCCGAGTTCGCCGTCGGCGAGGAGCTTGGCGAGGGTCAGGAAGTCGTGGTCCCAGCGACGGTTCTGGAAGACGGAGAGGAGCAGTCCGCGTTCGTCGGCCAGCGAGGCCAGCTCACGTGCCTGCGCCGCCGTGCCCGCGATCGGCTTGTCGACCACGACCGGGAGGCCCGCCTTGAGGGCGGCGGTGGCGAGCGGGACGTGCGTCTTGTTCGGGGACGCGATGACGATCAGGTCCAACTCGTCGGCGCGGGCCCAGAGTTCGTCGGGGGTGGGAGCGAGGCGGACGTCCGGGAACTCGGCGGCGGCCTGCTGCTGCCGCTCCGGGTTCGCGGTGACGACCGTGTCGAGGGTGAGGCCCTCGGTGGCGGCGATCAGCGGGGCGTGGAAGACGGAGCCCGCGAGGCCGTAGCCGACGAGGCCCACGCGGAAAGGGGTGCCGGGGGGTGTGCCAGTCATGTTCTCCACCTGCTCCATCGTGCCCGGTGTCTCCACCGTGCTCGTGTGCTCCACCATGCCGCCCACTTAAGCAACGCTGTTGCCAAAGGGCAAGCCAGGAGGACAATGGTGTATGTGAACAGGACCAATGCCGGTGGCGGGGCGAATCTGCTCTCGCTGCGCAGCCACAACGCGGCGGTGGTGCTCGACCTGCTGCGAAGCGCCGGCCGCGCGGGCATCAGCCGGCTCGAACTCGCCGAACGTACGGGTCTGACCCCCCAGGCCGTCAGCAAGATCACCGCACGCTTGCGGGAGGACGGGCTGGTGGCGGAGGCGGGGCGGCAGGTCTCCACTGGGGGCAAACCGCGGACCGTGCTGCAGCTCGTGCCGGAGTCCGGGCACGCGGTGGGACTGCATCTCGACCGGGACGAGCTGCTGGCGGTGCTGGCCGATCTCACGGGGGCGGTCGTGGGGGAGCGGCGCGCTCCGCTGGATCTCGGAGCGGGGGCGGACGCGGTGGTGGAGTCGGCCGCGCGGGAGGTCGAGGGATTGGTCGGAGGGATGGACGGTGAGTTGGGTGCCGTTCTCGGGGCCGGGGTCGCCATGCCCGGGCCGCTCGATCATACCCACGGTGTGCTGCACCGGGTGACCGGGTTTCCCGAGTGGGACGGCTTTCCGCTGCGGAACGCGTTGGCGCGGCGGCTGGGGATGCCGGTCGTGCTGGACAAGGACACGAATGCCGCCGCGCTCGGGCTCGCGGTGGAGGGGGAGGCCGGGGCCTTCGCGTATCTGCATCTCGGTACGGGGCTGGGGGCCGGG
>NZ_JAAKZY010000326.1 GCF_011045015.1 Streptomyces scabichelini
GGGGAATCGAGGGGAGAACCGTGGGGTGGGGAGAGCGGTGGTGACGGTCAGGAGTTGATCGCGGGAATGATCTTCTGGCCGTACGCGTCGATCACGGCCTCCTGCGCGTCGTGCATGTCGTACACGGCGAACTGGTCGACGCCCAGCTCACGCAGGGCGTTCAGCTTCTCGATGTGCTGCTCGGCCGTGCCGATCAGGCAGAACCGGTCGACGATCTCGTCGGGCACGAACTGGGTGTCGGGGTTGCCGCTTCGCCCGTGGTGCGCGTAGTCGTAGCCCTCGCGGGCCTTGATGTAGTCGGTGAGCGCCTCCGGAACCATGTCGGAGTGATCGCCGTACTTGGCGACGAGGTCGGCGACATGGTTGCCGACCATCCCGCCGAACCAGCGGCACTGCTCGCGCGCGTGGGCGAGCGCTTCCGGCGAGTCGTCCGCGGTGACGTACGCGGGCGCGGCCACGCAGATCTTGACGTCGGACGGGTCGCGTCCCGCCGCCACGGCCGCGCCCTTGACCGCCTTGACCATGTACTCGGTCAGATACAGATCGGCGAGCTGGAGGATGAAGCCGTCGGCCTCCTCGCCCGTCATCTTCAGGGCCTTCGGGCCGTATGCGGCCATCCAGACGGGGAGTTCGGCGCTCGGCTTCACCCAGGGCAATCTGATGACCGTGCCGCCGAGGTCGGCCTCCTCCCCGCTGCCCAGTGCCCGGATGACCTTCATGGCCTCGCTGATACGGGCCAGGGTGTTCGGCTTGCGGCCGGCGACGCGCATCGCGGAGTCGCCGCGGCCGATGCCGCAGATCGTGCGGTTGCCGAACATGTCGTTGAGCGTGGCGAAGGTCGAGGCGGTGACCTCCCAGGTGCGGGTGCCCGGGTTGGTGACCATCGGGCCGACCGTCAGCTTCTGCGTGTTGGCCAGGATCTGGCTGTAGATGACGAAGGGTTCCTGCCACAGCACGGTGGAGTCGAAGGTCCAGCCGTACGTGAAGGAGTTGCGCTCGGCCCGCTTCATCAGGCTGATGACACGGGAGGCCGGCGGGTCGGTCTGCAGGACGAGTCCGAAGTCCATGTGCCCCACTCCTAGTTCAGGTACTGACAGGTGGAGCGGGGGGTGTAGACGCCGTGCCCGGCACGTCCGGTGAACTCCCGCTCGGTGATGACGAGTTCGCCCCGCGACAGGACCGTCTCGACGCGGCCGGTGACGCTCTTGCCCTCGTACGCCGAGTAGTCGACGTTCATGTGGTGCGTCTCGGCGGACATGACCTGCTCGGCCCCCGGGTCGTAGATGACGACATCGGCGTCGGCGCCCGGCGCGATCGTGCCCTTCTTCGGGTACAGGCCGAACATCCGGGCCGGGGTGGCGCAGGCGATCTCGATCCAGCGGCGGCGTGTGATGTGCCCGTCGACGACGGCCTGGTGGAGGAGGTCCATACGGTTCTCGACGCCCGGCAGACCGTTGGGGATCTTGGAGAAGTCGCCGCGGCCGAGTTCTTTCTGACCGACGAAGCAGAACGGGCAGTGGTCGGTGGAGACGACCTGGAGGTCGTTCGTCCTGAGGCCCCGCCACAGGTACTTCTGGTGCTCCTTGGGCCGTAGCGGCGTGGAGCACACGTACTTGGAGCCTTCGAAGTCGGGCTCCGCGAGGTTGTCCGTGGACAGGAACAGATACTGCGGGCAGGTCTCGCCGAAGACGTTCAGGCCCTCGTCGCGCGCCCGTGCCAGCTCGGCGACTGCCTCCTGCGCCGAGACGTGCACGACGTACAGCGGGGCGCCCGCGACCTGCGCGAGCTTGATGGCGCGATGGGTGGCCTCGGCTTCGAGCAGGGCCTTGCGCACCTCGCCGTGGTACCGCGGATCCGTCTCCCCGCGAGCCAGCGCCTGCTCGACGAGCACGTCGATCGCGATGCCGTTCTCGGCGTGCATCATGATCAGTCCGCCGTTGTCGGCGGAGCGCTGCATGGCGCGCAGGATCTGGCCGTCGTCGCTGTAGAAGACGCCGGGGTAGGCCATGAACTGCTTGAAGGAGGTGACGCCCTCCTCCACCAGCAGGTCCATCTCCTTGAGCGTCTCGCTGTTGACGTCCGAGACGATCATGTGGAAGCCGTAGTCGATGGCGCACTTGCCGTCGGCCTTGGCGTTCCAGGCGTCCAGGCCCTCGCGCAGCGAGTGGCCCACGCTCTGCACGGCGAAGTCGACGATCGTCGTCGTGCCGCCCCAGGCGGCGGCCCGGGTGCCGGTCTCGAAGGTGTCGGAGGCGAAGGTGCCGCCGAACGGCAGCTCCATGTGCGTATGGGCGTCGACTCCGCCCGGAATCACGTACTTTCCGGTGGCGTCGATGGTCCGCTCGGCCGTCCAGGCCTCGGCGGCGGGGGTGCCGCTGGCGGCGAGGGCGGCGATGCGGCCGTCCTCTATGAGGACGTCCGCGTGGAGTTCGTCGGACGCGGTGATGACTAGGCCACCGCGGATGACGGTACGGCTGCTCATGTTCCCTCTCCTGTCGTCGGCACCCCGGTGGAATGCGGTCGGAAAGTGCGGGTCGTGTGTGGCTGGTCGCGCAGTTCCCCGCGCCCCTTACGGGGCGCGGGTGCCGCCCCCGTCAGGGAGCTGTAAGTGGCGCGTACGCACCGGGGGCGCGGTCGCGGTAGAACTGCCAGCGGTCGCGGACCTCGCGGAGCTTGGCCATGTCGAGGTCGCGGACGACGAGTTCGGTCTCCTTGTCGCTCGCCACCTCCCCGACGAACTGGGCCTCCGGGTCCACGAAGTAGGAGGTCCCGTAGAAGTCGTTGGACCCCAGCTCCTCCACACCCACGCGGTTGATGGCGCCCACGAAGTACTCGTTGGCGACGGCCGAGGCAGGCTGCTCCAGCTGCCACAGATAGCCGGACAGACCGCGTGAGGTGGCCGAGGGATTGAAGACGATCTCGGCGCCGGCGAGACCGAGCGCGCGCCAGCCCTCCGGGAAGTGCCGGTCGTAGCAGATGTAGACGCCGATCTTGCCCACGGCCGTGTCGAAGACGGGCCAACCGCTGTTGCCCGGCCGGAAGTAGAACTTCTCCCAGAACCCCTCGACCTGCGGAATGTGCGTCTTGCGGTACTTGCCGAGGTAGGAGCCGTCGGCGTCGATCACCGCCGCGGTGTTGTAGAGGACACCGGGCTGCTCCTCCTCGTACATCGGCAGAACCAGGACGATGCCCAGCTCCTTGGCGAGCGCCTGGAAGCGGCGCACGATCGGCCCCTCGGGGATCTGCTCGGCGTACTCGTAGAACGCCTTGTCCTGGACCTGGCAGAAGTACGGCCCGTAGAACAGCTCCTGGAAACACAGGACTTGAGCACCCTGCGCGGCGGCGTCGCGGGCCGCCTGCTCGTGGACCTGGATCATCGATTCCTTGTCGCCCGTCCAGGCGGTCTGGAAGACGGCGGCGCGGACCACTCTGCTCATCGGGACCTCCGGTCGCTCGGTGTGCGGTGAGCTTAGGAAGTCCGAAAGAGGTCTTTGAGATGCACGGTGTCACGTCTACGGGGGCATGGCGTTCCACGGTGTCACTCCGCCGTCGGCCCATGTTTCACCACCGTTTTCCCAGGTCGTTCCATGTTTCACCCCTGTTGCGCGTCGTGCGCGAGGAGCGCGATGTGCACGGAGGCGGCCTGCTCGAAGTCGTCGAGATCGACCCCGAGCCGCGCCTCTATGGCCTCCAGCCGCCGGTACAGGGCGGGCCGGGAGACGTGATGGAGCTGGGCGGTACGCGACTTGTTGCGGCCGGTCGCGAGATACGTCCGCAGCACAGGCAACAGCTCCTGCTCGGCCGCGCCGTCCCCGCACAGCAGCCCGTCCAGCTCCCGCTCCGCGAACGACTGGACGTGCGGATCGTCCCGCAGCAGCCGGATCAGACCCCGCAGATGTACGTCCCGCAGGCGCACCACCACCGGAAGGTCCAGCTCGGTGGGCGTCGTCGCGACCGCGTCGGCCACATGCTGGGCCTCGCGCAGACCGGCGGGCACGTCGTCCCACACGGTCCGCGGATCCGCGGCGGCGACGACCGTCTTGTGGGCCCCCGACTCCGTACGCATCCGGGTGGCGAAGTGCGTCGCCAGCGCCTCCGCGTCCTGGTCCCTGGCCAGGCTCAGCAGCACGGCGGTGACCCCGTCGGCCAGCTCGGCGACAAGACCGGGCAAGCCCAACAGCCGCAGCACACGGTCGAGTTGGGCGGGCTCACCGTCGCGTACCACCAGCGGCACGAAGGTCCGCCGGTTGACGGGCAGCCCGGCCGCCCGCGCCCGTGGCAGCAGCTGCCGGGCCGGTACGACACCGGAGACGAGGTCGGTCAGCAGGCTCTGCGCGGACTGTTCCTCCCAGGAGCGCGCGGGGCCGCCGAGCATGCGATGCAGTACGAGTGCTTCGGCGGCGCGGTCGGCGAGCAGCCGCCCGGTGGCGCCGTCGCCCCGATAGCCGCACAGCACGATGCGCCCCCAGCGCTCCCCGCGCCCGCCCAGCTCGGCACGGACCCAGCCGTCACCCTCGCTGCCGCCGGCCTGCCGCGCGATGCGCTCCCAGTCGCGCAGCACGTCGTCCACCGCGGACCGCTCCCCCGCCGTCGCTAGCACGCGGTGCGCGAGGTTGGTGACGACGACGGGACAGGCGCTGTGGCCCGCGATCTCGTCGAGCAGCCGTTGCAGCGGGGCGCCCGCGGTGATCAGCCCGGTCAGCGCGGTCCGTACGGCCTCGGAAAGACTGACGGCCGCGAACTTCCGCCGTACGAGCCGGGACTGGACCTCTTCCGTCAAGTCGGCGAAGGGGAACGGGCGGTGAAGCACCACCATGGGCAGCCCGCACCGCTCGGCCGCCCTGCGCATCGCATCGGGCGTGGCGGGGAAAGCGCGGCCGAGTCCGAGGACAACGGCCGCGGCCTCCGCGCGGTGCAGTGACCGGATGTACTCGGCCTGCGCTTCCACGTCGCCTGCGAGCAGCACACCAGTGGTGAGGACCATCTCCCCGCCGCTGAGCATCACGCCCACGTCGGCGGCCTCGGCGACGTGCACCCAGCGCACCGGCCGGTCGAGCTGGCTCGCACCGGCCACCACCTCGGGCTCACCGGCGAGCACCCGCTCCAGGCCGAGGACCTGGCGGACCGAGAGGGCGGGTTCCAAGGCGGTGGTGGTCATGGCCGGCGTTCCGTTCCCTTGCTCGGGTCTTACGGGGTGCCCCTCAGCGCACGCTCGAGGATCGCGGCGCCCTCTTCGGCCTCCGCGACGGTGAGCGAGAGCGGCGGGGCGATGCGCAGCACGCTGGTGTTGTGACCGCCGCCCTTGCCGATCAGCAGCCCTTCCTCGCGGGCCGCTTCGAGCACGGCGGCGGCCGCGTCCGGGTCGGCCTCGTCGGTGCCGGGCTTGACCAGCTCGACGCCGATCATGAGCCCCCGGCCACGGATCTCGCGTACGCCGGGAAGCTGCGCGGCGACGGCCCGCAGCCGCTCGATGAGCAGTCCGCCGACGCGGCGGGCGTTGCCCTGGAGATCGTGTTCGAGGAGGTACGTGAGGTTGGCGTTGCCGGCCGCCATGGTGACCGGTGAGCCGCCGAAGGTCGAAATGGAGTTGGAGTCCAGGCAGTTCATGACCTCGGCACGCGCGACGACACCACCGATCGACATGCCGTTGCCGATGCCCTTGGCGAAGGTCAGCATGTCCGGCGGACCGTTCCGGTCGTGCGCCTGCCAGCCCCAGAAATGATCGCCGGTCCGGCCCCAGCCGGTCTGCACCTCGTCGGCGATCCACAGGATGCCGCGCTCCTGAAGCACCTCGCGAAAAGCCGCGTACAGTCCGTCCGGCGGTGCGGTGAAGCCGCCGACGCCCTGGATGGGTTCGGCGATCAGGGCCACAGGCGCACGGACATGCCCGAGCAGGTCCTCCAGGTCGGCGACGCAGGCCGCGATGAACTCGTCGTCGCCGAGCCCGGCGTACGGCCCGCGGGTGCGGACGCCACCGTGGACGTACAACGTCTGGAGCGGTGACAGCGAGGTCGGCGACCATCCCTTGTTGCCGGTGATGCCGACCGAGCTGAACGAACGGCCGTGGTAGCTGTTGCGCATCGCCAGGATCTGGTTGCTCCGCCGGTACGCGGTCGCCAGCAGCAGCGCGGTGTCATTGGCCTCCGTGCCGGACGTCGTGAAGAAGACGCGGGCGTCCGGGATGCCGGACAACTGGGCGATACGCTCGGCGAGTTCGACCATCGGCCGGTTGAGGTACAGGGTCGACGAGTGGATGATCCGCCCGGCCTGCTCACTGACGGCCTTCGTCACCTCGGGCAGCGCGTGCGCGGTCATGGTGGTCAGAATCCCGCCGAAGAAGTCGAGGTACTTCTTCCCGGCGGCGTCCCAGACATGGCGGCCCTCGCCGTGCGTGATCTCGAGGGGGTCGTCGTAGTAGAGGGCGAGCCAGTCGGGAAGGACGGCCTTGTGGCGTCCGAGCAGGTCTTTGGTCATGGCTGCACCAGTCCTTCGTACGCGTCGGGGCGGCGGTCCCGGTAGAAGGCCCACTGCTGCCGGACTTCTTCGATCAGGTCGAAGTCGAGATCACGCACGACGAGCTCCTCCGACTTGTCGCTCGCGGTCTCGCCGACGAACTGCCCGCGGGGGTCGACGAAGTAACTCGTCCCGTAGAAGTCGTTGTCGCCGTACTCCTCCTGGCCGACACGGTTGATCGCGGCGATGAAGTACTCGTTGGCCACGGCTGCGGCGGGCTGCTCCAGCTGCCAGAGGTGGGCGGAGAGGCCGCGGGAGGTCGCCGACGGGTTGTAGACGAGTTGCGCGCCGTTCAGTCCGAGCTGCCGCCAGCCCTCCGGGAAATGGCGGTCGTAACAGATGTAGACGCCGACCTTGCCGACGGCCGTGTCGAAGACGGGCCAGCCCAGGTTTCCCGGTTTGAAGTAGTACTTCTCCCAGAAGCCCTTGACCTGGGGGATGTGGTGCTTGCGGTACTTGCCGACGTAGGTGCCGTCGGCGTCGATCACGGCCGCGGTGTTGAAGTAGAACCCGGACTGTTCGACCTCGAAGACCGGCACGACGATGACCATGCCGGTCTCGCGCGCGAGCTCTTGCATACGGCTCACAGTCGGCCCGTCGGGCACGGGCTCGGCCCAGCCGTAGTGCTCGGGCTCCTGGACCTGGCAGAAGTACGGGGCGTTGAAGACTTCCTGGAATCCGATGACCTTCGCGCCCTGCCGGGCCGCTTCGCGGGCGTGTTCCTCGTGCTTGGCGACCATGGATGTGGTGTCGCCGGTCCAGGTGGCCTGGACCAGAGCGGCACGTACGACGTTGGCCATGAGCTGCTCCTTCGACCGGGTCGTCAGCCTCTACGCCCGTAGACGCTGGTCGTAGAGCCCCGAAAGTAAGCCTCGCCGCTGCGCTGGGCAAGACCATCGTCGTTAACCGGCGGAGTCGATCGCGTTTCTTACGCCGAGTGGGGTTGCCTCCGGCGGGTTTGGGTTCGTTGTCGGCTGCAGCGCCGTCGTGGCTGGTCGCGCAGTTCCCCGCGCCCCTAAAAGCAAAAGCCTGCGCCTCACCGCGCCCGGAGAAAGCACGCACCCCGGGAAAGCCCGCACCCCCAACTACCCGCACCCTCCCACCGGCGGGAGGGGCCGTGGGCCGGTGCGTCGTACGCCCGTCGCGTAGGTTCGGTCTCAGGCCACCCGCACCGTGTACCGACACCGGGCCGTATGCCCACCCTGCGACGGGCTGACGCACCGGCCCACGGCCCCGACCCCACCACAAACCCAGGGGCGCGGGGAACTGCGCGACCAGCCACCCACACACCCGCACCCGAAAACGAACCCAAACCGCCCAACCGCCGGAGGCATCACGCCGTGTGACCCGCGACGCGAAGCGCATGGACCAGGTCCCAGTGGCACTCCTCCGAAACCTCCTTCGCGGCCGCCAGGAGGAGAGGACCGAGGCGAGACGGGTCGGGCGCGACGCTGCGCGCGGCCTCTTCCGGAGGACGGACGCGTACGTACGCGTCGAGCAGCGCCCGGATCTCCCGACGACGGCCGTCCTCGGCAAGGCCCAGCACCGCCTCCCCGATCTCCTCGGCAGGCCGCGCGACCCCCTGCCGGAGCATCTGCCGACCGTCCGCCGTACGACCCGCCGCAGCGAGCGCATCGGCCGCGGCGACGAGCCGGTCGGCCGGCAGCGAGACGGCCTCCCAGAGAAGGGTGGCCCAGTCCGCGCCGAGACCCGCACGGTGCAGCTCGGAAGCGAGAAGAGGGAAGCGGGCCGCAGGCCAGTACGCGGCCTCGGCCAGCACGGCGTGCGCCTCCCCGCTGCGGCCCTCACCACGCAGCCGGACGAGCCGCTCGACGGTCTCGACGGTGGCCCGCCGCGCCTCGTCGTCCAACGGCTCGCGCCGCGCCGCCGGCCGTTGCTCCGCCTCCTCGGCGCCCCGCCGGTAACGGACCCCCCGCGGGCTGCGATCCATGGGCGGAGGCACGGGCATGGCCGGTACGGCGCCGGCGCCGGCGTCCGCTTCGTCCATCATCCCGGCGAAGCGGGCACTGCCTCGGGGGCGCCGTTTGGAGCGTTGCTTGGCGGCTTTGGGTGCGGGGGTCGTGGAGGGTGCGGGACGGGGCTCGGG
>NZ_JAAKZY010000327.1 GCF_011045015.1 Streptomyces scabichelini
CAAGACGCAGAGGACCGCTGGTCGCGCGTAGGAACAGAGTTCGCCCAATAGCTCGGTTGGGAGGGGGTGTTCGGCGGCTGCGGGTTCGTTGTGGCTTGGCGCGCAGTTCCCCGCGCCCCTGACGGCCTGCGCCCCCTGACGGGGCGCGGGCCGCCAGTCCGCGTTTCGCCGTCAGAGATGCGTCAAGGGCGTATGCGTCGGCGTATGGGAAGCGTCAACGGTGGTCAAATCCGGTCGGAGTGGAGGTTTCCTCGGAAACGTCTTTGCCACCCATTCACTCCGAACCTCATCCAGGAGCTCCGATGGCCGACGTGGCCTTCGTCGTCACCACGATCGCGGTGTTCGCGCTGGTGGCGCTCATCGCCAAGGGGGTGGCGAAGCTGTGACCGTCGAAAACGTCGTCGGCCTGGTCGTGGCCGTCGCCCTGCTGGGCTATCTCGTCCTCGCCCTTGTCTTCCCGGAGAGGTTCTGACGCCCGCCATGAGCCCCGTACTTGCCGGTGTGCTCCAACTGCTCGCGCTCATCGCGGCGCTGGCACTGGCATACCGGCCCCTCGGCGACTACATGGCGCGGGTCTACTCCTCCGACAAGCACCTGCGCGTCGAGAAGTGGATCTACAAAGCCATTGGCGCCAACCCGAACACCGAGATGCGCTGGCCCGCGTACCTGCGCGGCGTGCTGGCCTTCTCGGCGGTGAGCGTGCTCTTCCTGTACATCCTTCAGCGCGTCCAGGGCAGCCTGCCCGGCTCGCTGGGCTTCGCCTCGATCGACCCGGACCAGGCCTTCAACACCGCCGCGTCCTTCGTGTCGAACACCAACTGGCAGTCGTACTACGGCGAGCAGGCCATGGGCCACGTCGTACAGACCGGCGGCCTGGCCGTGCAGAACTTCCTGTCCGCCGCGGTCGGTATCGCCGTCGCCGTGGCACTCGTACGCGGCTTCGCCCGGTCACGTACCGGTGAGCTCGGCAACTTCTGGGCCGATATGGTGCGCGGCGTCGTACGCATCCTGCTGCCGCTCTCCGTGATCGCCGCGATCGTGCTGGTCGCGTGCGGCGCCATCCAGAACTTCTCCGGCATCCACGAGGTCGGGCAGTTCACGGGCGGCTCGCAGCAGTGGAACGGCGGCGCGGTCGCCTCCCAGGAAGCCATCAAGGAACTGGGCACCAACGGCGGCGGCTACTTCAACGCCAACTCCGCCCACCCCTTCGAGAACCCCAACCCGTTCTCGAACCTCTTCGAGATCTTCCTTCTCCTGCTGATCCCGTTCTCACTGACCCGGACCTTCGGCCGCATGGTCGGCTCGCTCAAGCAGGGATACGCGATCCTCGCCACGATGGCGACCATCTGGCTCGGCTTCATCTGCCTGATGTGGTGGACCGAATTCGCCCACCACGGCCCGGCGTTCGAGATCGCCGGCGGTGCCCTTGAGGGCAAGGAGCAGCGCTTCGGCATCGGCGCATCGTCGATCTTCTCGATCTCCACGACGCTGACATCGACCGGTGCGGTGGACTCCTTCCACTCGTCCAACACCGGCCTGGGCGGCGGGCTCAACCTGCTGGGCATGCAGCTCGGCGAGATCGCGCCCGGCGGTGTCGGCTCCGGTCTCTACGGCATGCTGATCATGGCGATCATCGCGGTGTTCATCGCGGGGCTCATGGTCGGCCGTACGCCCGAGTACCTGGGCAAGAAGATCGGCACCCGTGAGATCAAGCTGGCCGCCTGCTACATCCTGATCACCCCGGCGCTGGTGCTCGTCTTCACCGCCTTCGCGATGGCGCTGCCCACCCCGGCCCACTCGATGACCAACAGCGGCGCCCACGGATTCTCCGAGATCCTATACGCCTATACGTCCGGCGCCAACAACAACGGCTCGGCCTTCGCCGGTCTGAACGCGGACACGCAGTGGTTCAACACCACGATCGGGCTCGCGATGCTGCTGGGCCGATTCCTGCCGATGGTGTTCGTGCTGGCCCTGGCCGGTTCTCTCGCCGAGCAGAAGCCGGTCCCGGCCACCGCGGGCACCCTGCGGACCGAAAAGCCGCTGTTCACCGGCCTGTTGGTGGGCGCGATCCTGATCATCACCGGTCTGACCTACTTCCCGGCGCTCGCGCTGGGCCCGCTCGCCGAGGGGCTGGCGACATGACCACCGACATCACGAAGCAGAAGAAGCCGCAGCAGCGAGACGCCGAAAAAGAGGACGCGATGTCCACAGCCACCCCGACCCGGGCGCCGCACAGCGATGTGCCGACCGGAAACAAGGGCTCCGGCTCCGCGGAAGGGCGCGTCGGCGCGGGCCTGTTCGACCCCGAGCAGCTGGTCAGGTCGCTGCCGAACGCCTTCCGCAAGCTCGACCCGCGGGTGATGGTCAAGTCCCCCGTGATGTTCGTTGTGTTGGTCGGGTCCGTACTGACGACGGTGTTCTCCTTCAAGGACCCGGGAGACTGGTTCGGCTGGACGATCAGCGCCTGGCTCTGGCTCACCGTGATCTTCGCCAACCTGGCGGAGGCGGTGGCCGAGGGCCGCGGCAAGGCGCAGGCCGACACTCTGCGCAAGGCCAAGACCGACACCGTCGCCCGGCGGATCGTGGGCGACCGCGAGGAGCAGGTCCCGGGCACCGAGCTGCGTATCGGCGACCTGGTCGTCTGCGAGGCGGGCGACGTCATCCCCGGCGACGGTGACGTCGTCGAGGGCGTCGCGAGCGTCGACGAGTCGGCGATCACGGGCGAGTCGGCCCCGGTCATCCGCGAGTCCGGCGGCGACCGTTCGGCTGTCACCGGCGGTACGAAGGTCCTCTCCGACCGCATCGTCATCAAGATCACGACGAAGCCCGGCGAGACCTTCATCGACCGCATGATCAACCTGGTCGAGGGCGCGGCCCGGCAGAAGACGCCGAACGAGATCGCGCTGAACATCCTGCTCGCCTCGCTCACGATCATCTTCCTGCTCGCGGTCGCCACGCTGCCGCCGCTCGCGGACTACGCGGGCACGCACCTCACCATGGTCGTGCTGGTGGCCCTGCTGGTCTGCCTGATCCCGACGACGATCGGCGCGCTGCTCTCGGCGATCGGCATCGCGGGCATGGACCGGCTGGTCCAGCGCAACGTACTCGCCATGTCGGGAAGGGCAGTTGAGGCGGCGGGCGACGTGTCGACCCTCCTCCTCGACAAGACCGGCACCATCACCCTCGGCAACCGGCAGGCCGCCGAGTTCGTGCCGGTGAGCGGCACCACCGAGGCCGAGGTCGCGGACGCCGCCCAGCTGTCCTCCCTCGCCGACGAGACCCCCGAGGGTCGCTCCATCGTCGTACTGGCGAAGGAGAAGTACGGTCTGCGCGAGCGGCACCAGGGCGAGTTGTCGCAGGCCGAGTGGATCGCCTTCACTGCCCAGACCCGGATGTCGGGTGTGGACGTCGACGGGCGCAAGATCCGCAAAGGTGCGGCCGGTTCGGTCGTCGCCTGGGTCCAGGCGCAGGGGGGAACCGTCGCGGACGACGCCGACACCCTCGCCAATCGGATCTCCGAGGCGGGCGGCACCCCCTTGCTGGTGGCCGTCGAGGACGACGAGGGCGCCCGCGTTCTCGGGGTGATCCACCTCAAGGACGTCGTCAAGGACGGCATGCGGGAGCGCTTCGAGGAGCTGCGCCGCATGGGCATCAAGACCGTCATGATCACGGGTGACAATCCGCTCACGGCCAAGGCGATCGCGGACGAGGCGGGCGTCGACGACTTCCTCGCGGAGGCAACTCCCGAGGACAAGATGGCGCTCATCAAGCGGGAGCAGGCGGGCGGCAAGCTCGTCGCGATGACGGGTGACGGCACGAACGACGCGCCCGCCCTCGCGCAGGCGGACGTCGGTGTCGCGATGAACACGGGCACGTCGGCCGCCAAGGAGGCCGGCAACATGGTCGACCTCGACTCCAACCCGACCAAGCTCATCGAGATCGTCGAGATCGGCAAGCAACTCCTCATCACCCGGGGCGCGTTGACGACCTTCTCGATCGCCAACGACGTCGCGAAGTACTTCGCGATCATCCCGGCGCTGTTCGCGGCGGTGTACCCGGGCCTGGACAAGCTCAACATCATGCGGCTGTCCTCGCCGGACTCCGCGATCCTGTCCGCCGTCGTCTTCAACGCGCTGATCATCATCGCGCTCGTACCGCTCGCCCTGCGCGGGGTGCGGTACCGGCCGATGAGCGCGGACCGGATGCTCCGCCGCAACCTCGGTATCTACGGCCTGGGCGGGCTGATCGCCCCCTTCATCGGCATCAAGATCATCGACGTACTCATCTCTCTCATCCCCGGGCTGTAATTTCTTGAAAGCGTGCTGACCGCCATGAACAACTCGGTTACGAACACTGCCCGGTTGCTCGGGGCGGGCCTGCGAGCCCTCCTCGTACTCACCGTAGTGACCGGCATCCTCTACCCGCTGGCCATCACCGGCGTCGCCCAGGGGATCTTCCCGGACAAGGCGAACGGCTCGGAGATCAAGGCGGACGGCAAAGTCGTCGGCTCCTCGCTCATCGGCCAGCAGGGCTACAGCCTCGACTACTTCCAGCCCCGGCCTGCCAACGGCCTTGGCACCAACAGCGTCAACACCCAGTACAAGCTGATCCTCTCCGGCGCGACCAACCGCTCCGGTGACAACCCCGAACTCATCAAGTGGGTCAAGGAGGCCAAGGCCAAGGTCGTCAAGGACAACTCGACGGCGGACCACAAGGTGAAGCCCTCCCAGGTCCCCGCCGACGCGGTGACGTCCTCCGGCTCGGGCCTGGACCCGGACATCTCCCCTGCGTACGCGGACCTCCAGGTCCACCGCGTCGCCGAGCGGAACGGGCTCTCCGTGGCCCGGGTCCAGAAGCTCGTCGACGAGCACACCGAGGGCCGCACCCTCGGCTTCATGGGCGAGCCCCGCGTCAACGTCCTCGAACTCAACATCGCGCTCAGGGAACTCGTGACAAAGAGCTGATGCGGGGCTACCGGAGTCCGGGCTACCGGAGTCGTACCGGGCCCGCGTCGATCGGCAGGCGGACGAGGAGGTAGGGCTTGCGGCGCAGGTCGTGACCCTCCTGGTGCTTGGCCTGGCGGTTGAGCTGGTTGGCGATGGCGTACACGTGGTGGTCGGACGCGACGGAGAGAGTGTCGACCCAGATCAGGTCCGGCCCCTGGGCGAGGGTTTCGTAGGTGCCGTCCGGCTTCCTGCGCCAGATGGCGTTGTGCTCCAGGTCGCCGCCGTACAGCCGCCCCTTGTCGTCGCTCTCCAGGCCGTCGGCCATCGGCTTGGACCCGAGGTCCTCGACCGTCGCCGCCACCTCGGCGTCCGAGGCGTCCGGGTCGGCGAGGGCGTCGATGGCCACGCTGTGCAGCCGGCGGCTGGACAGCGGGCAGTAGAAGAGGCGCTCGCCGTCCGCGCCGATGGCGATGCCGTCGGAGCCGACCTCGAAGTGCGTGGGCTCGCCGTCCGCGGGACGGTTCATGAAGGGCTCGCCCTCGATGACCGGGAGGAAGCCGTCGTCCGGTAGCGCCGAGACGTGGCCCGCCAGTCGCCGCCAGGAGCGGCCGGTGGCGAGGTCGACCACGACGACGCCGTTCGAGCCGGCCGAGTCGGTGATGAACGCCATGCCCTCGGCGCCGCGCCGCAGGTCGAAGCGCACGTCGTTGGGGTAGCTGTCGGACGGCACCACCTCGGGCGGGAAGAGGATCTTCCGTACGATCCGGTCGGTGCGCAGGTCGACCGCCACGAGCTTGGGGCCGCCGTAGGAGGACCCGGCCATCAGCGGGCTTCCGGTGTCGAGGATCCACAGCCGGTCGGCGGGGTCGACCACGACGCTCTGCACCGACTGTAAGTGGCCGGCCAGGTCCGAGGGGTCCTCGCGATTCACCTCGGCGTCGGGGTACGCCACCGGTTCGCCGTCGCGGACCTCGGCGACGGTGAAGGGGACGTCGTCGCCCCAGCGGGGGAAGTTGACGAAGACGCGGCCACGGCGCGAGACGGTGACACCCGTCGGCATCGCGCCCCAGAAACGGGCCACGGTCTCGTAGCTTCTGCCGCGCCCTGCCGACGTGGCGGACGCGTGTCCGGTGAGCTGGGTGGTGGCGGCCAGGGGGGCGGTGGCGGCCGCGGCGATGAACGTACGGCGTTTCATACGAGTCATACGAGGTTGCATGCGAGCACCTCCTGGTGGGGGGAAGTTGCCTCAGGACGAGGCTAGTTGGCCGTGGCGCTCCGCTGGGAAGAGTGGTTCGAAAGTGCGGGTCCAGGGGGTGGGACCGAGCGCGAGGCGCCGTTCCCGGCCTCGGACGCCGCCTCGGGAACGGCCGGTTCGGGGACGGCCGATTCGGGAACGGCCGGTTCGGGGACGGTCGTCTCGGAAACCCTCGGCTTGCGGAGCAGCAGCAGGGCCGCGTCGTCGTGGAGGTGGCCGCCCACGTGCGCCAGCAGTTCGTCGTGGAGCGCGGTGAGGGTGCGCGCCGGCTCGTCGGACAAGTGGCGGGCGAGGCCTTCGGCGAGCGGGTAGAACTCGCGGCCGTGGTCGCGGGCCTCGGTGACCCCGTCGGTGTAGAGCAGCAGTTGATCCCCGTCGGCGAAGGGCAGCACCTGGAGGCTGGGGGTCTCGCCCGAGAGCGTGCGCAGCCCGAGGGGCGGCGCCGGATGGGTGGGCTCGACCGCCGCCACGACGCCGGATTCGCGTACCAGCAGCGGAGGCGCGTGTCCGCAGTTGACCACCTCCAGACGCCCTGACCGGGGGTATCCGGCGACCACGGCGGTGACGAAGTCGTCGCAGCCGAGGTTGCGTGCCAGGCTCCGCTCGATCCTGCTGACGACGGCGAGAAGATCGGGCTCGTCGTAGGCGGCCTCACGGAAGACACCGAGGACGAGAGCGGCGGTCCCCACGGCCGGCAGCCCCTTGCCGCGCACATCGCCGACGATCAGCCTGACCCCGTACGGAGTGGGCACGAGCGCGTAGAGATCCCCGCCGATACGGGCCTCCGCCGCTGCGGCGCTGTAGCGGACGGCGACCTGGAACGGGCCGACCGTCGCGGGTATCGGCTGGAGCAGCGCATGCTGGGCGGCCTCCGCGACCGAGCGGACGGCGGCGAGCACCCGCTCACGACGCCCGCGCAGCGCGCTGGCCAGGCCACTCGCCAGGGTGACGGCCGCCAGGGCGGACAGGACGACCGCCAGCTCATGGCCCGGAACACCGTCACGGGTTCCGAGCGCCGCGCCCAGCACCACGGCGAGGAGACCGACACACAGAACTCCGCGCGGCCCGCTGGTGGTGGCGGCCAGCGCGGGCCCGGCGGCGAGCAGTGGCAGCCAGATCATCCCCTCTCCGCCGAGGAGGTCGACGAGCACGATGACGCAGACGATCAGTACCGGCAGTACGGGCGTGCTGGCGGCCGCATGTGCGGCGGCGCGTATCCGGGCCCTCGCCCCGGGACCGGCCACTCGGTTCCTGAACGGCCGTATCGGCCAGTGGTCGCCACCGTGGTCTCGGGCGTGACTCATATTGTGTCCGCAGTCCTCACCTGTGCGCGGGGTGCGCCCCCTGAAATGTCTGTTTCATCCAGGAAAGAGGTTACATTCATGCGGCACAAGGAGCGGATTTTCAGATAATGAGCGAAGGCGCTGGTCAGGCACTGGTCACTTGGTGAGCGAAAGGCCTCTGGTCACGCGACTCGCGGTCGGGATCAGCCGTGCCCGGATCTCCTCGAGCCGGGAGCGCCGGTCCGCCGGCAGGGAGACGCCGAGCGAGCCGAGTGTGTCCCCGCTGTAGACGGGCACCGCGACGCAGACCGTGCCGAGGGCGTACTCCTCCAGGTCTGTGACGGCCGGGGCCGCGGGCGAGGAGTTGAGCCGCCTGAGCAGTTCCGAAGGGCTGGTGATGGTACGGGGCGTGAGGTCGGAGAGGGTGTGCCGGGACAGGTAGTCCTTGCGGGACTCGTCGTCCAGCTCGCGCAGCACGGACTTGCCCAGCGCGGTGGCGTGCCCGGCGTCCTCGAAGCCCACCCAGAGGTCGACCCGGGGTGCCCGCGGG
Organism: Streptomyces scabichelini; assembly: GCF_011045015.1. Lineage (GTDB taxonomy): Bacteria > Actinomycetota > Actinomycetes > Streptomycetales > Streptomycetaceae > Streptomyces > Streptomyces scabichelini. The sequence goes on from NZ_JAAKZY010000327.1 coordinate 8,038, forward strand.
CCGTCGACGATCTCGGCGACCCGGATCTCGCCGTCCTCGTAGAAGGTGAGGTAGGCGGCGGTCGACAGCTCGTCCCGCAGTGCGGCGAGCGTCGGACGGACCCGGCTGAGCAGTGCCTGCCCACGGCCCGTGGTGTGCAGCGTCTGCAGCTTGTCGCCCAGGACGAAGCCGCCGTCGTCCAGCTTCCGTACGTATCCGTCGTGGACCAGCGTCCGCAGCAGGTGGTACGCGGTGGCCAGGGGCAGCCCCGTCTCACGTGCCAACTGCTTCGCGGGCGCGCCGTTCTCGTGCGCGCTCACCGCCTCCAGCAGCCGGAAGGCCCGCTGCACAGAGGTGATGAGCGTAGGGCCGTCGCCTCCAGCCATAGCACCAGCGTGCGCCCGGCACACGGCGTGGGCAACATCCGCGCCCCGTCAGGGGCGCGGGGAACTGCGCGACAAGCCACAACGGACCCGCAGCGCAAAGACAACCAAGGGGGGCCTGGGGCCACAGCCCCCAGCTTCGGGAAGGGGCGGGC
>NZ_JAAKZY010000328.1 GCF_011045015.1 Streptomyces scabichelini
CCCGAGCCCCGCCCGAACAAACCCCAACACCGCGTCCATCTCCCCACCCTCCACCGCAAAGTCCGGCTCGAACCCAGCGGAGCGACACGCCGCGACGGTCAGCTCGCGCAGGTCGTACCCGTGCCGGAACATGACCAGCCGCTCGCCCTCCAGGTCCGGGATCCGTACCGTACGACCGCGCCCGGGCGCCGGGGCCTCCGGAGACGACACCACCACCAGGTCCTCCCGCAGCACTTCGACCGTGGTCAGCGCGGGCGACGGCGTGGGCAGGGGCAGGACGACGAGGGCGAGATCGAGCGCTCCGCGCGCAAGCTCCCGTACGAGATCGTGCGAGCCGCCCTCCTCGATCAGCAGCCGGATGCCCGGATACCGGTCGTGGAAGGCCCGGAGCACATCCGGAAGCAGACCCGTGCACAGGCTCGGAGTCGCGCCGAGGCGAACCCGGCCGCTGCGCAGCTGAACCAGTTCCAGGACTTCGTGCCGGGCCGTCTCCGCGTCGGCCAGGATGCGGCGGGCCAGCGGCAGCAGCGCCTCGCCCGCGTCCGTGAGCGTGATGTTGCCTCGTGCCCGCAGGAACAGATCCGCCCCCAACTCCCGCTCCAGCGCCTTGATCTGCTGGGAAAGGGACGGCTGCGCGACATGGACGAGGTCCGCGGCCCGGGTGAAGTGCCGGGTCTCGGCGACGGCCACGAAGTACTGGAGCTGCTGGAACTGCATCCCTCAACATTACGCCCTCGATAGAGCGTGCCTATGGAAACGAGCCGGACCATGTCTTGGACCGATCGGCACTGTTGGTCCTAGCGTTCTGAGACATGGCTCTGGCAACGCGGACGGACCGAAAACCGTCCATGACGCGCACCGTGTGGGACTCGTCCGTCGGCAAGAAGACCGTGATGGCCGTGAGCGGCCTGATCATGCTGGCGTACCTGGTCGTCCATATGCTGGGCAACCTGAAGATCTTCTTCGGATCCGACGAGTTCAACGACTACGCGCACTGGCTGCGCACCCTCGGCGAGCCGTTCCTGCACTACGAGTGGGCGCTGTGGATCATCCGCGTGGTCCTGGTCGTCGCCGTGGTCGCGCACGCGACCTCCGCCTACCAGCTGAGCCGCCGTGACATCAGGGCGCGGCCGACCAAGTACGTGCACAAGAAACCGCGGGCCAGTTACGCGACGCGGACGATGCGCTGGGGCGGGATCATCCTCGGTCTGTTCATCGTGTGGCACATCCTCGACCTGACGACCGGCACCGTGCACCCGGACGGCTTCGAGGCCGGGCACCCGTACCAGAACGTGATCGACACCTTCTCCACCTGGTACGGCAACGTCATCTACATCGTCGCGGTATTCGCGCTCGGCCTGCACATCCGGCACGGCTTCTGGAGCGCCGCGCAGACCCTCGGCGCGGGCAGCCGCACCCGCGACCGTGCCTTCAAGGCCGTCGCCAACGTACTGGCGCTGCTGCTCACGGTCGGCTTCGTCGCCGTACCCGTGGGCGTCATGACCGGAGTGGTGAGCTGACATGACTGCTGAGTACGCCGAGTACACGACCGGTGAGCCGGTCGTCGACACCAAGGCGCCCAAGGGCCCCGTCAACGAGCGCTGGGACACCCGCCGTTTCGAGGCCAAGCTGGTCAACCCCGCCAACCGCCGCAAGCACACGGTCATCGTCGTCGGCACGGGGCTCGCCGGCGGCTCCGCGGGGGCCACGCTCGCCGAACAGGGCTACCACGTCGTGCAGTTCTGCTACCAGGACTCGCCGCGCCGCGCGCACTCGATCGCCGCGCAGGGCGGCATCAACGCCGCCAAGAACTACCGCAACGACGGCGACTCCATCCACCGGCTGTTCTACGACACCGTCAAGGGCGGCGACTTCAGGGCCCGCGAGTCCAACGTCCATCGCCTGGCGCAGATCTCGGTCGAGATCATCGACCAGTGCGTGGCTCAAGGTGTGCCCTTCGCGCGCGAGTACGGCGGCCTCCTCGACACCCGGTCCTTCGGCGGCGTACAAGTCTCCCGGACCTTCTACGCCCGCGGCCAGACGGGCCAGCAGCTCCTGCTCGGCGCGTACCAGGCGCTGTCCCGGCAGATCGCCGCCGGCAACATCGAGATGCACCCGCGCACCGAGATGCTGGACCTGATCGTGGTCGACGGGCGGGCGCGGGGGGTCGTGGCCCGCGATCTGGTCACGGGGAAGATCGACACGTATTTCGCGGACGCCGTCGTACTGGCGAGCGGCGGCTACGGCAACGTCTTCTATCTGTCGACGAACGCCATGAACTCCAACGCCACCGCGATCTGGCGGGCGCACCGGCGCGGCGCGTACTTCGCCAACCCGTGCTTCACGCAGATCCACCCGACCTGCATCCCGCGCACCGGCGAGCACCAGTCCAAGCTCACGCTGATGAGCGAGTCGCTGCGCAACGACGGCCGGATCTGGGTCCCGAAGGCGAAGGGGGACCAGCGGCCCGCGAACGAGATACCCGAGGACGAGCGCGACTACTACCTGGAGCGCATCTACCCGTCCTTCGGCAACCTCGTGCCCCGTGACATCGCGTCCAGGGCCGCCAAGAACGTCTGCGACGAGGGTCGTGGCGTCGGACCCGGCGGACAGGGCGTCTACCTCGACTTCGCGGACGCCATCAGGCGGATGGGCCGGGCCAAGGTCGAGGAGAAGTACGGCAACCTCTTCGAGATGTACGAGCGGATCACCGCGGAGAACCCGTACGAGGTGCCGATGCGGATCTACCCCGCCGTGCACTACACGATGGGCGGCCTGTGGGTCGACTACGACCTCCAGACCACGATCCCCGGGCTCTTCGCGGTCGGCGAGGCCAACTTCTCCGACCACGGGGCGAACCGGCTCGGCGCCTCCGCGCTGATGCAGGGGCTCGCCGACGGCTACTTCGTACTGCCGTCGACGATCAACGACTACCTCGCGCGCCATCCGCACCGGGCCGCCGACGACGACATCACGGCCGAACACCCCGTCGTCCAGGACGTGTTGGCCGAGACGGAGGACCGGCTGAACCTGCTCCTCTCCGTCGACGGCGACCGCACCCCCGACTCCTTCCACCGCGAACTCGGCGAGCTGATGTGGGAGTTCTGCGGCATGGCCCGCACGGAGACGGGCCTGCGCAAGGCGCTGGAGCGCATCCCGCAGATCCGCGAGGAGTTCTGGCGGCGCATCAAGGTCCCCGGCACCGGCGAGGAGTTCAACCAGTCGCTGGAGAAGGCCAACCGCATCGTCGACTACCTGGAACTCGCCGAGCTCATGTGCCTCGACGCACTGCACCGCGGCGAGTCCTGCGGCGGCCACTTCCGCGAGGAGTCCCAGACCCCGGACGGCGAGGCGGAGCGCAGGGACGAGGAGTTCTCGTACGCGGCCGCCTGGGAGTTCACGGGTACGGGCGAGGCTCCCGCCCTGCACAAGGAAGACCTGGTCTTCGAGTACGTCCACCCCACTCAGCGGAGCTACGCATGAAGCTCACCCTGCGCGTCTGGCGGCAGAAGAACGCCGACGCCGACGGAGCGATGTCCACGTACGAAGTGGACGACATCTCGCCCGACATGTCCTTCCTGGAGATGCTGGACACCCTCAACGAGGAGCTCATCCTCCAGGGCGAGGACCCCGTCGCCTTCGACCACGACTGCCGTGAGGGCATCTGCGGCGCCTGCTCGCTCGTCATCAACGGTGACGCGCACGGTCCGGAGCGTACGACCTCCTGCCAGTTGCACATGCGGTCCTTCAAGGACGGCGACACGATCGACATCGAGCCGTGGCGGGCCTCGGCGTTCCCGGTGGTGAAGGACCTGGTGGTGGACCGGTCCGCGTTCGACCGGATCATCCAGGCCGGCGGCTACATCACCGCGCCGACCGGCGCCGCGCCCGAGGCCCACGCGACGCCCGTGCCGAAGCCGGACGCGGACTTCGCGTTCGAGCACGCCGAGTGCATCGGCTGCGGCGCGTGCGTGGCGGCCTGCCCGAACGGGGCGGCGATGCTGTTCACCTCGGCGAAGATCAACCATCTCAACGTCCTGCCGCAGGGCGCCCCCGAGCGTGAGACGCGGGTGCTCGACATGGTGGCGCAGATGGACGAGGAGGGCTTCGGCGGCTGCACGCTCACCGGCGAGTGCGCGACGGCCTGCCCGAAGGGCATCCCACTGGTCTCCATCACCGGGATGAACAAGGAGTGGCTGCGCGCAACCCGCAAAGCGGGCAGGCGTTAGCCGTACGTCGTTCGCCGGTAAGGTGCGGACGGGCGGGACCGGGAGTGGTGCTCAGCCCCGGTCCCGTCTTGCTTGCCGGGCGCCCCCTGGCATTCAACAACCCCACATCCTGGCTCTTGTCGCGGGTCACGCGCAGGTCAGTCGGCGTCGGAAGAACAGGAGCGCACGGACCGAACGGATTCGGTCCGTGAACGCACCGCCGACCCGGCACGCGACCAGGAGAGAGCCATGACCGGCGTTTCCACCCTCGACAGCCCGCCGCAGTCCGCGGCACCGACCCGCTACACCGTCACCCTCGCCCGTGACGAGGCGGACGTCCGGGCCGCGCAGCGGCTGCGCCACGACGTCTTCGCGGGCGAGATGGGCGCGCTGCTGGCCTCGCCGCAGCCGGGCCTCGACATCGACGCCTTCGACGCCTACTGCGACCACCTGCTGGTCCGTGACACGGTCAGCGGCCAGGTCGTCGGCACGTACCGACTGCTGCCGCCCGAGCGCGCCGCGATCGCCGGACGGCTCTACTCGGAGAGTGAGTTCGACCTCGGGCCGCTCGCCGGGATCCGCTCCGGGCTCGTCGAGGTCGGCCGCTCCTGCGTCCACCCCGACCACCGGGACGGCGCCGTCATCGGCCTGATCTGGGCCGGGATCGCCCGCTACATGGTCGACAGCGGCCACGAGTGGCTGGCCGGCTGCTGCTCCATCCCGCTGGCCGACGGCGGCGCGCTCGCCGCGGGCACCTGGGACCGGGTCCAGGGGAAGTACCTGGCGCCCGAGGAGTACCGCGTACGCCCGCTGCTGCCCTGGAGCGCCGAGGGCGTCGCCCGGGCAGGCCGCACCGAGCTCCCTCCGCTCCTGCGCGGCTACCTCCGCCTCGGCGCCTGGGTGTGCGGACAGCCCGCCCACGACCCGGACTTCGGGGTCGCCGACATGTACGTGCTGCTGTCGATGCGCCGGGTCAACCCGCGCTATCTGCGGCACTTCCTGTCGCTCGTGCCGGCGTGATGAACACGCCCCGCATCGCAGTGATACTGCGCCCGCGCCGCGGCATGACGGCGCTCGCGAGCCCGGGGGCGAGCACGGCGGTGTTCCCGGGCACCCGGAAGCCGCCGCGCCCCCGCCGGGGCGGTGCGTCGGCCGCGTCCCGGCCGGGTGGGTCGCCCTCGGGGGCCGCCCCGGTGAGCGCCTGGCTGCCCAGCGCCCCGTGTTCCCCGGGGGCCTGCGTGGAGTCCCTGGGGTCGGTGGCCGCCGTACCGCGTGCCGTGCTGCGGCTGTCCGCGCTCGTGGCCGTGCTCCTCTTCGGGATCGTGCTGATCCCGGTCGTCCGGCGGCTCGCGGGTGTGCGGCGTGACCGTGCCGTCCGGCTGTGGTGCCGGACCATCGTGAAAGCGGCGGGCGTACGCGTACGGATCACCGGCGCGGCTCCGCCCACCGGCGGCCTGCTGCTGGTGGCCAACCACATCTCCTGGATGGACATCCCGCTGCTCGCCGCCGTCCGTCCTGGCCGGATGCTCGCCAAGGCGGAGATCCGGCAGTGGCCCGTGGCCGGCGCCCTGACCGCGAGCAGCGGTGCGCTGTTCATCGAGCGCGACAGGCTGCGCGCGCTGCCCGGAACGGTCGAACGGATCGCGGACACCCTGCGGGGCGGCGCGGCGGTCGTGGTCTTCCCCGAGGGGAGCACGTGGTGCGGCCGGGCCCAGGGGCACTTCCGCAGGGCCGTCTTCCAGGCCGCGCTGGACGCCGCCGTGCCCGTACAGCCGGTGCGCCTGCACTACCGGCTCGACGGGGGAGCGGCGACCACCGCCCCCGCGTTCGTCGGGAGCGACTCGCTCCTCGCCTCGGTGTGGCGGGTGGTATCGGCACGTGGTCTCGTGGCCGAGGTACGCGTGCAGCCGGTGCTCGCACCGGGCGTCGCCCGCGACCGCCGAGCCCTGGCCCTCGCCGCCGAGACGGCCGCTACCCACCGGACCTGCGCGAACCTGGAAGGGGCCGCACATCTCTGAACCGGTCTAGGTCCCGCCCGCCCCGCCAAGGCCCGTGACCCGGGCAAGCCTCTCGTAAGAGTCCAGGAGGGCCGCGCGGTCGTACGTGCTGGTCGTGACCAGGACCTCCTGCGCACCGGTCTCCTTGAGTACCGTCTCCAGCTCGTGGGCGACCTGCTCCTCGGTGCCGACGATGTGCCCGGTGAGCCCGGACTCGTAGAAGCCGCGCTCCTTGGCAGTCATCCGCAGTGCCTCGACGCGCTCGGCGGGCGGCAGCGGCGGGAACGTGCCATGGGTGCGGGAGTAGGCCATCGACCAGGCTTCGGGGAGCAGCAGACGGTGGGCCTCCTCCGGGGTGGCCGCGACCGCGATCGTGCCGGAGATGACGACGTACGGCTCGCTCGCCCACGCGGACGGCCGGAATGTCGCGCGGTAGTGATCGATGCCGCGCCGCATGTTCTCGCGGTTCCGGAGGTCGCCGATGACCATCGGCAGGCCCGCCCGGGCCGCGATCGTGGCGCCCTCGCCCATGGCCAGCACGAACGGCGGCACGGTCAGACCCTCGGCGGGACGCGCGTGCACCCCCGTCTCGGACGTGCCGCGGAACCAGCCCAGCAGCTCGTCGAGCTGCGCCGCGAAGTCTTCGGCGACGTCCTTGTCCCGGCCCAGGGCCTTCCGTACGCCGTCGGTGAAGCCCACGGAGCGGCCCAGACCCATGTCGATACGCCCCGGGAAAAGGGACTCCAGCACGCCGAACTGCTCGGCCACCACCAGGGGTTGGTGATTGGGCAGCATCACCCCGCCCGTGCCGACCCGGATGGTGCTGGTCGCGGCGGCGACCGCGGCGGCCAGCACGGTCGGCGCGGAACCGGCGACTCCGGGCACGCCGTGGTGTTCCGAGACCCATATCCGGTGGTAGCCGAGCCGCTCCAGATCCTGGGCCAGCCCCACGGTGTCACGCAGCGCCTCGGGACCCTCGTGCCCCTCCCGGGTGCGCGAGCGGTCAAGGACGGAGAACCGTGTCGCTTCCGCACGGGAGCCCTGGTCCTGTCGGGCTTCGCGATCTTGCTGGTTCGGCATGGCTTCTCCGCTGGAAGAACTGGGACTCTGTTATCTCAACCGTCGCCGTCCCGATTTCTTCCGCGTCCCGCGCACCCGGGAGATCACTCGTCCAGGTCCGGCAGCCGTGCCGCGGCCGGACTGATGCGTTCGCCGTGCTGGTCGAAGACGAAGAGGTGGGCCAGGTCGACGAGCAGGGGAATCTGCATGCCGAGGCGGAGTTCGATGTCGGGGGTGGTGCGGACCACCAGGTCACCGGGGAGACGGCTCTCCTGCGCCGCCGGTGCCGGCTGCTCGGGCTGCTCGTCGTGCGGATCGTCCAGGACCACCACCGGTCCGGCGCGCAGAGCGCCCGCGCGCTCCCGGATGCGGCCCAGGACCGAGCCGTCACGGCGGCGGCGACGGACGTGGCGGACGGGGTACGGGGCCTCCAGGTCGGGTACGAAGGCGGGCTGGGAGCCGGTGTTGAAGTGGACGAGGACCTCGTGCCCCTGGAACTCCAGGTGCTCGACCAGACCGCTGATCGGCACCTCCCCGGGACGTGCGGCGCCGGGCTTGGCGATGCGGACCGCCTCCGAGCGCAGCCCGACGATGACCTCCCGGCCCTGCTGCACGCGCAGCATCTGGTGGTCCAGGGACAGGGGTTCGGGCAGGCGCAGGTACTGGCGGCCCAGGCTGATAGACATCGCGCCGTCGAGCGGGGCGCGGACCATGCCGCGCAGCAGGTTGATGCGCGGCGTGCCGATGAAGGCGGCGACGAAGACGTTCCGGGGCAGCCCGTACACCGAGCGCGGGGTGCCCACCTGCTGGAGCACGCCGCCGCGCAGTACGGCGACCCGGTCGCCGAGCGACATGGCCTCGGCCTGGTCATGGGTGACGTACACCGTCGTGACGCCCAACTCCCGGGTGAGCGTGGAGATCTCGGCCCGCAGGTGGTTGCGGAGCTTGGCGTCGAGGTTGGACAGCGGTTCGTCCATGAGGAAGGCGGTGGGCTGGCGCACGATGGCCCGGCCCATGGCCACGCGCTGGCGCTCGCCGCCGGAGAGCTGGCGGGGGTAGCGGTCGAGGAGGTCCTCGATGCCGAGCATGCGGGCCGTCGCGTCCACGCGGGGGCCCCGGTCCTCGCCGGGGTTCTCGATGCGCAGCGGGAAGCCGATGTTGTCGCGGCTGGTCATGTTCGGGTAGAGGGCGAAGTTCTGGAACACCATCGCCATCTCCCGCTCCGATGGCTGCAGATCGTTTGCGTGCTCGCCGTCGAGCAGCAACTCGCCCTCGGTGATCTC
>NZ_JAAKZY010000329.1 GCF_011045015.1 Streptomyces scabichelini
CAGCCACTCCCCGTCCCCCCTTCAATCCGGTGACGATCCGTACGGCCCGGGACGCCGTGACCGCCGCCGCCCTGTACCTCCGCTGGCTCGGCTACCAGGACATACGGCGGGCGGATCAGCGGCCGCCCTCCGGGATCGGTCTGGCGGCCCGCGGCGTCCTCGCACAGGTCGACCCGGCCCTGCGTCCCGCCTCGCTGCGCGACGTGGAGTGCCTGTGGCTGACGGCGATGACGGAATCGGCGGGCTGCGTCTACTTCTCGCTGGCCGGGTACGCGGAGGACGCCCGTTCCCGCGCCGACTCCCTCGGCATCCCCCTCTTCGTACTGGACCTCACGGGCACCCCTCAGCCGGCCAACAGCCTCGCCGACGAACTGATCGCCACGGGCGCCTGACCGTCCCGGCTCTCCCAAGCCCCAAAGCCCCCGCCTCCAAGTCCCCCACATACTTGGCCCATGACCATCAGACCCGCCGCCTCCGCCGACCTCCCGCTGCTCCAGGACATCGAACGCGCCGCGGGTGACCTCTTCCGCCCCATCGGCATGGCGGAGATCGCCGACGACGAGCCGCCCGCGCTCGACCTGCTGGAGCGCTTTCGCCGGGCGGGCCACGCCTGGGTCGCCGAGGACGGCACCGGCCGGGTCGTCGCGTACCTGGTCGGCGAGCCCGTGGACGGCGCGTTCCACATCGAGCAGGTCTCCGTCCACCCGGGCGCGGGACGGCGGGGCGCGGGCCGGGCCCTGATCGCGTACGCCGCCGACCGCGCCCGCGACCAGGGCCTGACCGCTCTCACCCTGACCACCTTCACGCAGGTCCCCTGGAACGCCCCGTACTACGAGCGCATCGGTTTCCGCGTCCTGACCGAACCCGAACTCACCCCGGGCCTACGAAAGATCCGCGCCGCGGAAGCCGAACACGGCCTCGACCGCTGGCCCCGGGGGTGCATGCGCAGAGAGCTGACCAACTGACCACGCCTGGCGCGTAACTGACCCTGCCGCGGTGCGACACGGGAGACGCGCGTCACATTCGGTCACGTCCCATTGGGGTGTGTCACATTTCGCCGAGCTGTCCCGTCGTAGATGTGTAGCCACCGACAACGGCAGAGGAGCTGACCATGGATGCTCGGTTGAACCTCATGGAGAACGCGACCGCAGGCAAGTTCGTGAAGCACATCGTCTCGGCGAGCAGGGTGCTCGCGGAGTCGACGCTGCCGCTCGCGACGCAGGAGCTGGTGAAGCTCCGCGCCAGTCAGATCAACGGCTGCGGGTTCTGCACCGACATGCACACCAAGGATGCGGCCGCAGCCGGGGAGACGGCGCAACGCCTCCACCTCGTCGCGGCCTGGCGGGAGGCCAAGGTCTTCACCGAGGCCGAGCGCGCCGCTCTTGAGCTGACGGAGCAGGGCACCCGCATCGCCGACGCGGCCGGTGGCGTCACGGACGAGGCCTGGGCGAACGCCGCCAAGCACTACGACGAGGACCAGCTCGCCGCCCTGGTGTGCGCCATCGCCGCCATCAACGCCTTCAACCGTATGAACGTCATCGTCCAGCAGCCGGCCGGCGACTACCAGCCCGGCCAGTTCGGCTGACGAGGCCAGGACAGGCAGACAGGGCAGACAGGTGCGTCACCGGCCGGGGTCCCCCTTGCGGGCCCCGGCCGCGTACCGCTCCCGCAGCTCGATCTTCCGCACCTTCCCCGACACCGTCATCGGAAAGGACTCCATGATCCGCAGGCGGCTCGGCACCTTGTAGTGCGCCAACTGCCCGGTGCAGAAGGTCTGTAGCTCGTCCAGGGTCAGCGGGTCCGCGGGGTCCCGCGGGATCACGCAGGCAAGCACCTCCTCGCCGTACCGTTCGTCGGGTACGCCCACGACCTGGACGTCGGCGATCTTCGGATGCGCGTACAGGAACTCCTCGATCTCGCGCGGATAGATGTTCTCGCCACCCCGGATGATCATGTCCTTGATCCGGCCGACGATCTGGACGTAGCCGTCGTCGAGCATCACGGCCAGGTCCCCGGTGTGCATCCAGCGCCCCGAGTCGACGGCCTCCGCGGTCTTCTCGGGCTCGTCCCAGTAGCCGAGCATCACGCTGTAGCCGCGGGTGCACAGCTCCCCCGCCGAGCCACGCGGCACCGTCACCCCGGTCGCCGGGTCGACGACCTTCACCTCGATGTGCGGCAGTACGCGCCCGACCGTGCCGGTGCGGTGTTCCAGGTCGTCGTCGCGGCGGGTCTGGAGGGACACGGGCGAGGTCTCGGTCATGCCGTAGCAGATGGAGACCTCGGCCATGTGCATCTCGGCGACCACCCGTTTCATCACCTCGACCGGGCAGGGTGAGCCCGCCATGATGCCGGTGCGCAGGGAGGAGAGGTCGTACGTCGCGAAGTCCGGCAGGTTCAGCTCGGCGATGAACATGGTCGGGACGCCGTACAGCGACGTACAGCGCTCCTTCTCGACCGCCTTCAGCGTCGCCGCGGCGTCGAAGGACGGCGCCGGGATGACGATGCACGCGCCGTGCGAGGTGGCGCCCAGGTTGCCCATCACCATGCCGAAGCAGTGGTAGAAGGGCACGGGCAGACACACCCGGTCCTGCTCGGTGTAGCCGATGGTCCGGCCCACCCAGTAGCCGTTGTTGAGGATGTTGTGGTGCGAGAGCGTGGCACCCTTCGGGAAGCCGGTGGTGCCCGAGGTGTACTGGATGTTGACCGGCTCGTCGCAGCTCAACTCGGCGCCGGAGACGGCCACTTGCTCGTACGGGACGGATGCCGCGCCCGCCACGAGCGCGTCCCAGCTCTCGTCGCCGATGTAGACGGTCTCGCGCAACTCCGGGCATTTTCCCCGCACTTGACCGACCAGCGCCCGGTAGTCGCTGCCCTTGTGCGCGAGCGAGGCGACCAGGAGCGAGATCCCGGCCTGCTTCAGCACGTACTCCAGCTCATGGGCACGGTAAGCGGGGTTGATGTTCACCATGATCGCGCCGATGCGGGCGGTCGCGTACTGGACGAGCACCCACTCAGGGCAGTTGACCGCCCAGATGCCCACCCGGTCGCCCTTCACCACACCCTTGGCGAGCAGCCCGCGCGCCACCTCGTCGACCGCGGCGCCGAACTCGGCATACGTCCAACGCCGTCCGGAGGGCACGTCCACGAGCGCGTCCCGCGAGGGGTACGCGGCGATCGCCCGGTCGAGATTGGCGCCGATGGTGTCGCCGAGCAAGGGCGTCGTACTGGTCCCATGCGTGTAACTGGTCCCCTGCGTGTAACTGGCCTCGGTCACCGGTGGTCCTCCTCGCGGTACTCGTTCGCGGAGCCCGCGGCGGTGGCCTCGCGCAGTTCGATCCGGCGGATCTTGCCCGACACTGTCTTGGGGAGGTCGCCGAACTCCAGGCGACGGATGCGCTTGTACGGGGCGAGGGTGGTGCGCGCATGCTCGAAGAGGACCTTCGCGGTGTCGGGGCCCGGCTCCCAGCCCTCCGCCAGCACGACGTACGCCTTGGGGACGGCGAGCCGCAGCTCGTCGGGCGCGGGCACGACGGCCGCCTCGGCCACCGCCTCGTGCTCCAGGAGCGCGCTCTCCAGCTCGAAGGGCGAGATCTTGTAGTCGGACGCCTTGAAGACATCGTCGCTGCGCCCGACATAGATGATGTAGCCGTCCGCGTCCCGCGAACCGATGTCACCGGTCCGGTAGTAGCCGCCCGCCATCGCCTCCGCCGTACGGTCGGCGTCGCCGTGGTAGCCGGTCATCAGCCCCACGGGGTGCGCGGACAGGTCGAGTGCGATCTCGCCCTCGTCCGCGCCCGGGGCACCCGACACCGGATCGAGCAGCTCGACCCGGAAGCCGGGGCTGGGCCGCCCCATGGAGCCCGTCTTCAGCTGCTGCCCCGGGCTGTTGGACACCTGCACGGCCGTCTCGGTCTGCCCGAAACCGTCCCGGATGGTGACGCCCCAGGCCCTCCGCACCTGCTCGATGACCTCGGGGTTCAGGGGCTCTCCGGCGGCGACGGCCTCGCGCGGCGGCGTCCGCAGCTGGGTCAGGTCGGCCTGGATGAGCATGCGCCACACAGTGGGAGGAGCACAGAAGGTCGTCACCCCCGCGCGGTCCATCTCCGCCATCAGTCTGCCCGCGTCGAAGCGCGTGTAGTTGTGGATGAAGACCGTCGCCTCGGCGTTCCAGGGCGCGAAGAGGTTCGACCAGGCGTGCTTGGCCCAGCCGGGCGAGGAGATGTTCAGATGGACGTCGCCGGGCCTGAGGCCGATCCAGTACATGGTCGCCAAGTGGCCGATGGGGTACGACACATGGGTGTGCTCGACGAGCTTGGGGCGCGCGGTCGTACCCGAGGTGAAGTACAGCATCAGCGGGTCGTCCGGGCGCGTGACGCCGTCGGGAACGAAGTCCGCGGGGGCTGCGTACGCGTCCCCGTACGACCGCCAGCCCTCCCCCTGATCGTCGCCGCCGACCGAGATCCGGGTGTAGCGGCCGGGCACGTCGTCGAACTTGCCGGTGTCCTCGGCCCGCACGATCACATGCCGTACCCGCCCCCGCTCCACGCGGTCGCGCAGATCCACGGGGCCCAGCAGCGGCGTCGCGGGGATGACGACGGCGCGCAGCTTCATCGCGGCGAGGGCCGTCTCCCACAGTTCGGCCTGGTTGCCGAGCATGACGAGGACGCGGTCCTCGGCACGTACGCCCTGGTCGCGCAGCCAGTTGGCGGCCCGTGCGGAGCGCTCGGACAGCTCGGCGAAGGACAGCTCGACGCGTGTGCCGTCCTCCTCGACGATGTGCAGGGCGGTCCGGTCGTTGCCGCGGGCGATGACGTCGAACCAGTCGAGTGCCCAGTTGAAGAACTCCGGCCGGGGCCAGGTGAAACCCTCGTAGGCCGTGGCGTAGTCCTCGCGGTGCTCCAGCAGAAAATCCCGCGCGCTGCGGAAGCGCTCCGTCGGCGTCGTCATCTGTCCTCCTCGGCCCCGGCCACACTGCCGGGCGGCTCAGTGACATGGTGTATCCGTGACGTGGGTCTCACTACCCCCGAATGGGGGGTGCGCTGCGTTGAAGGGACGAGCACGTGGCAGCAGATGTGAACGGAGCGGTGGAGATACAGGGCGCCCTGAAGCGGCTGCGGCGCGCGACGGGGCTGCCGGTCGCCTTCGGCGGCCTGGTCGAGCCGGACCGCGGGCAGATGCGTATCAGTGAGTTGAACGGTGCGAGGACGACGGCGCTCAGGGCTCTCACGGTGTCGTCGGGCAACGGGCTCGGCGGCAAGACGGTGGCCCTCGCCCGGCCCTGTGCCGTGACGGACTACTCCTCCTCACGGCAGATCAGCCATGAGTACGACGCCGTGGTCGCGGCGGAGGGGCTGCGGTCGGTCCTCGCGGTGCCGGTCGTCGTACGCCGCCGGGTGCGCGGTGTGCTGTACGGCGCCCTGCGCACGGCCCAGCCGCTCGGCGACCGGACGCTGAGCGCGGCGGTGGAGGCGGCACGGGACGTGGAGCAGTCGCTGGTCGTACGGGACGAGGCGCACAGTCTGCTGGCGGCGGCGCGCGAGCCGGAGCGTGCCGTGGGCGCCGGGTGGGAGCAGGTCCGCGAGGCGCACGGGGCGCTGCGGGCGCTGGCCCCGCGCGTCGATGACCCGGCGCTGCGGGCCGAACTGCTCGCGGTCTGCGACAGGTTGGCGGCCGCTCCCGCCCCGGCGGCCGGTGGTGTCCGGCTTGCCCCGCGTGAGCTGGACGTCCTGGCCTGTGTGGCCGCCGGCACGACCAACGCGGCCGCCGCGGACCGGCTCGGACTGCGGCCCGAGACGGTGAAGGCGTATCTGCGCTCGGCGATGCGCAAGCTGGGAGCGCACACGCGGCTGGAGGCGGTGGTGGCGGCACGACGGGCGGGGCTGCTGCCGTGAAGTCAGGGCGCCATTCACCCTCAGGCGCCCTGAAATCCCGTATACCAAAACTCGGTTATTTCCTTCACGGTGCACCCCTCCGAAATTCAGGGGGTCATTGCTTAATATTGAACCGGACACGACATGAGAGGAGCGGTGCGCGTGCGACGGGATGCCGAGGAGCCTGTCAGACCCCGTTCCGACCAGGTCATCGGCCGGAACCAGCTGCTGGAACAAGCACGTGAGCAGCTCTCCCGAGGAGGCAGCGTCCTCTTGCACGGTCCGCCCGGAATCGGAAAATCGACCACCCTGCGGGCACTGGCCGTGGAATACGCCGAATCGGCGCGGACCGTGTTGCGCTGCTCGGCCACCGAGTCGGAATCCCATCTCCCCTTCCTCGCCCTCGTCGATCTGCTCGGCCTCGTCGCCGACGAGGTCGCGGACGCGCTGCCGGCCCCGCAGCGCGCCGCGCTCGAAGCGGCGCTCACCGGCCGCGGTGAATCGTCCCTGCACCGGGACGGCCTGGCGCTGCGCCTCGCGGTGCTTTCGGTGCTGCGCGCGCTGGCGGCCAGGGGTCCCGTCCTCCTCGTCGCCGACGACCTCCAGTGGCTGGACGCACCCAGCGCCGAACTGCTCGGCTTCGCGGCCCGCCGGCTCGGCGGGATGCCGGTGCGGATGCTCGGCGCGGTGCGCACCCGCACCGAACCGAAGGAACAAGAGCACGTTCCGTATCTACGCGCGTATCCCCCGGAGTCCCTCGCCCTGCTCCTCGCCCCGCTCACCGGCCCCCAGGTGTCCGAACTCCTCGCCGCCCGCGGCTACACCGGACTGCGCCGCTCCACCGTCCGGGACATCCACCACACCAGCGGCGGCAACCCGCTGTTCGCGCTCGAACTCGGCCGCGCCCTGGCCGAGAGCCCGACACCGCCGCGCCCCGGCGAGCCGCTGCCGGTGCCGACCTCGCTGCGCGCCCTCGTCCTCAGCCGCCTCGACCTGCTGTCCGCCGAGGCCCGGCGCACCCTGCTCGTCGCGAGCGCCGGAGCACGCCCCACGCTGGCACTGCTGCGCGCGGCGGGGCGCCCGGACGCGGAGGCCGAGACGGCGCTCGCTGCCTCGCTCGGACTGGTGGCCACCAACGGCCCTGACGGCCCTGACGGCCAGGAGGGGACCGTACGGTTCGCGCATCCGCTCGTCTCGGCCGCGCTGTACGCGCAGGCGACGCCCCAGGAACGGCGGGCCGCCCATGCCGCGCTGTCCACGGCGGCCTCCGACCCGATCGAGCGGGCCCGCCATCTGGCCCTGGCCACGACCGGTACGGACGAGCGGGTCGCCGCACGGCTCTCCGAGGCCGCGACCCTGGCCCGGGACCGCGGCGCGCCCTCCGTCGCGGCCCAACTCGGCCTGCTCGCCGCCCGGCACACCCCGCCGGAGGACCGATGCGGCGCGGACGAACGCCGGTTGAGGTCCGCCGAGGACGCGCTGACCTCCGGTGACAGCGACCTCGCGCGGGAAGTGGCCCGCGACGTACTGGACCGGGCGACCGACGCGGCGGTCCGGGTACGCGCCTGGATGGTCGTGATCGACGCGGCGGGCCAGGCGATGTCCGAGGTCGACGCCGTCTTCCCGCGGGTCCTCGCCGACGCGGGCGAGGACCCGCGGCTGCTCGCGCTGGTCCGCTACCAACTGGCCTGGCGGGCCCTGCTCGTCGAGGGCGAGATGACGAAGGGCCGCGAAGAGGCCGCCCACGCCGCCCGGCTCGCCGCCACGGCCGCCGACCGGCGCACCGAGCTGATGGCGCTGTCGTTCCAGGCCCAGATGGAGACCCTGATGGGGCACCCCGACGCCCCGGCGACCCTCGAACGGGCACTCACGGAGCCGCAGGACCCGATCGTGGCGTGCGATCACAACGGCGCGGGCGCCACCCGGTTCCGCTGGCAGATCATGAGCGACCAGCTCACCGAGGCGCGTACGACGATCACCCGCCTCCTCGGCGAGGTACGCCGTCGCGGCATGGTCGAGAGCGAGGTGCACTTCCTGCGCGGGCTCGCCGAGACCGAGCTGCGCGCCGGGCACTGCGGCCGGGCGCTCGACCTCGCCCACGAGAGCCTGCGGCTCGGCCGGGACACGGGGATCGGCGAGGCCGCGGGCAACATGTTCACCTCGCTCGCCGAGGCCGCGGGCGGTGACGTGGACCAGGCCCTCGCCCTGGCCGGCGACGCGGTCAGCCGCGCCGAGGAGGACGGCGACCTGATCTACCTCTCGCGTGCGCTGGGCGCGCTCGGACATGCCCAGCTCGTGGCCGGGGACGCTGCCGGGACGGTCCAGTCCCTGCGCAGGGCAAGGGAGTTGGAGCAGGGGCTCAGCATCTCCGATCCCGCGCGGGGCCGCTGGCACGGCGACCTCGCCGAGGCACTGATCCTGATCGGCGAACTCGCGGAGGCGCAGGACGTCATCGACGCCACGCGCGAGCACGCGGTACGGCTCGGACGCGCGAGCGTCCTCGCCGTACTCGACCGGGCCGAGGCCCTGGCGAAAGCCGCGCGCGGCGAACACGAGGCGGCCGTACGGCAGTTGACGTCCGCGCAGGAGCAGCTGGCGAAGCTGGGGTACGGGCTCGAAGAGGCGCGCGTGGCGCTGGAGTTGGGGCGGCTGCGGGCGGAGGGGTCAGGG
>NZ_JAAKZY010000032.1 GCF_011045015.1 Streptomyces scabichelini
AGCCGTGAGCAGGCGCTGCAGCGGGCCGCCCGCGCACTGGCCGAATTCCAGGTCGAGGGCATGGCCACCGCCATCCCCTTCCACCGGGCGGTCGTCGCGGACCCGGCGTTCACCAGCGACCCGTTCACCGTCCACACCCGCTGGATCGAGACCGAGTTCGTCAATGACATCCCGGCCTTCACCGCCCCCACCCCCACAGAAACCGCGCAGGAACCCGGTCGCGAGACGCTCGTCGTCGAGGTCGGCGGCAAGCGCCTGGAGGTCTCCCTGCCCGCATCCCGTACAGATTCGGCGCCGACCGCCCAGCCCAGGCGTCGCGCGGCGAAGAAGTCCGGCCCCGCCGCCTCCGGCGACACCCTCGCCTCTCCGATGCAGGGCACCATCGTCAAGGTCGCCGTCGAGGAGGGCCAGGAGGTCAAGGAGGGCGACCTGGTCGTCGTTCTGGAGGCCATGAAGATGGAACAGCCCCTCAACGCCCACAAGACCGGCACGATCAACGGTCTCTCCGCCGACGTCGGTGCCTCCCTCACCTCCGGCGCCACGATCTGCGAGATCAAGAACTGACCACACCAGCACAGACCGGCGCGCAGTCGCGTCGACGATGACCGAACAGGAGAGACGAACATGGGGGACGAACTGGAGCAGACGCTGCTCCAGATGCGGGCACTGGTCGACGACGCGGTCTCCAAGACCCGGCGCCGCGCAGGCGGCAACCAGGGCGCGCTGACGGTGGTGACCGATCCCAGCAACGAGCGGATCCGGCGGAGCGCCGAGCGACTGATCTCCACCGCGCGGCGCTCGGTCTCGCTCGCACTGCCGTGCCGGGTGGCCATGTCGGAGGCCCTGAGTGGCCTTCTCGACATGCTGCGTGAGATCTCCGCCGCCGGTGTCGGAGTCCGAGTGCTCGGCGGTCCGGGGATCCTCGACGACCGCAATGTCCGGCGTCACCTGGCCTCCTTGCCCCCACGGCCGGCCTTCGACGTCAGGATCTCGGCGCATCAGCACCAGGAGGTACTGATCGTGGACGGGCGGATGGCCCTGATGCGTGCCGAGTTCGGAGTGGCAGGCCCGCAGGCCGTGACCATCCGCGTCCCGATGGTGCTGCGGGCGCTGGACACCCTGTTCACCGGCGCCTGGTCCAGTGCGACACCTGCACGGAGCTACCGCCGGGTCTCCGCGCGCGGCCGGACCGAGATCGCCCGCCAGGTACTTCGCTGCCTCACCTCGGGGAACACCGATGAGGCCGCCGCCCAGAGCCTCGGCCTTTCGGTCCGCACCTATCGCCGTCATGTCGCCGAGCTGATGCAGGAGCTGGGAGCGGTGTCCCGCTTCCAGGCCGGAGTGCACGCGGTCGAACTGGGCCTGCTCACACCGGAGACGAGCGCGGCGTAAGCGCTCCGCTGGGGGAACGGTGAAAACCTGCGGGCAGGTGGGGGCTGGTCGCGCAGTTCCCCGCGCCCCTTACGGGGCGCGGCGCTGAGGCCGCTTAGCGATGTAACCGTGCTATTCGCGTCGGAGAAGTGCATCCATCGTCTCCTCCAAGTACGCGGGGAACTCCTCGCGTGAAGGCAGCGCGGACGGCACGGCATGGCCGAGTTGGGTGTGCCCCAGATAGAAGCTGTACGCCATCAGCCCGCGCCGCCGCGCCTCGTCCTCGGCGAAGCCGAGTTCGGTGAAGAGCCCGGCCAGGTAGCCGATCCGGCGCTCGGTGACCTGCCGCAGTGCGGCGGCGACCTGAGGGTGGTCGGTGCTGGCGAGCAGTGAGAGTTCGAGCGGATCGGCGGTGGCCGGTTTGGTGACCTCGGTGAACAGTCTGCGCAGACGCTTCTCGGGGTCCGGCTCGGTCTCCACGGCCGCGATGATCTCCTCGGTGTTGGCCTCGACCCAGCGGGCGAGCGCAGCCTCGATCAGTGCCTCGCGATTGCCGAAGTGCCAGTAGAAGCTGCCCTTCGTGGCACCGAGGCGGGCAGCGAGCGGCTCGACCGCCACCGCCGCGAGGCCGCCGCCTTCGCCAAGGGCGGCGAGCGCGGCATCCGCCCAGTCGCGGGCGCTGAGCCTGGCCTTCTTGGTCTGCTGCCGTTGCACCATGTCCATACGCTACCGTATGGTTGACCATACGCCAGCGTATGGAGGTACGTGATGCTCAAGGACAAGCCCGTAGCGGTGGGGTTTCCTGAAGGAGCCCGACTGATCAGGACAGCCGTGGACCGGCCCGACTATCAGGACGCGTACGCCATGGAGCTGCGGCCCGGAATGCCGCGCGATCCGGCGGCTTGGACGGGCATCCTGCGTGACGCCTTCCCGATCAAGGCGCAGCAGGACGGCGAGGCACTCATGGACGTGAGCACAGCCGGTCTCGACGCCTGGGCCTCGATCGTCATCGACGAGAAGTACGTCACCCTCTGCAGCTCGGTGAAGACGAACGCATGGCGCTCCAGGCTCTACTGGGGTGCCGTGAAAAGGGTCCACCCCTTCATGGCCCGCGCCATGATGGTCCGCACCCACCGCAAACTCGCTCTCGCCGCACAGAACGCCGCGTAGAAACCGCGTAGAAAACGCAGCCGTGCTCAGTGGTTCGTGCGTACGAGGGAGAACACCGCCCCCTCCGGGTCCGCGACCCTGGCGATGCGGCCGTGCGGGGTGTCGCGGGGGGTTTTCAGGACGTGGCCGCCGAGGTCGATGACATCGGTCAGGGAGGCGTCCACGTCGGCGACTTCGAAGTACGTCATCCAGTGGGGGCCTCGGTCACGGGGCAGGGCGCTGCCCACGCCGTGGATGCCGGCGACCGGGCGGCCCTCGATGTGCAGGGTGAGGTAGTCGGAGTTCGCCGTGACGACCCGCTCTTCCTCGAAGCCGAAGACCGTCTGGTAGAACTTGGCGACCCTCGCGGTGTCGCGCGTGACGAGCTCGTTCCAGGTGGGCGTGCCGGGTACGTCGGTGATCCCCGTGCCGAGGTGTGCCAGGGCCTGCCAGATGCCGAAGACGGCCCCCGAGGAATCGGAGGCGATGGCCAGGCGGCAGGCATCCCCGGCGTCCAGGGGGCCGACGCCGACCGTGCCACCGCAGTACCGAATCGATTCCGCCGTCACATCCACATCGTCCGAGGCGAAATAGGGCGTCCAGGCGATGGGCAGATGGCGGTCGGGCGGCAACTGCCCGATCCCGGCCACCTCATGGCCGTCGAGCACGGCCCGTACGTACGGGCCGAGTTGCTGAGGACCCGGCTGGAACTTCCAGCCGAACAGTGCTCCGTAGAACTCCTGGGTCGAGGCCATCCCGTGCACCATCAGACTCACCCAGCAGGGTGTGCCGGGTGCGTACGCGGTGCCGTTCAGGCCGGCCGACCCCCGTGACTCGGTCATCGTCACTCTTTCCCCGGCGCCTCGGGGCGCCTGCCACTTCACTTCCGCTTCCGAACGCGCGACCCGCCGCGCCGCGGACAGGCGGCGTATGGCTGCAGGGTGCCCGATTTGCTGTATCCCATCCGTATCCCCATGGTTGCCTGGTGGTGTCGATCGGCTGTACAGCGTGTGGCCGGGCCCGTACGCCCCGTGCTCGGGCCGGTCCGGCGGAGCAGAGTAGTCGGACCTGGACGATGCGGCCACCCCGTACGTAAGGATGGTGGACATGAACGCCATCATCTCCGCAGCCGAACTCGCGAGTGACCTGGCGGGGCAGAACCCGCCGGTCGTACTCGACATCCGCTGGCAACTCGGCGGCCCGAACCTGCGCTCCGCGTACGAGGAGGGGCACATCCCAGGGGCCGTCTATGTGGACCTGGACTCGGAACTCGCCGCTCCGGCCGGGGCGGGCGGCCGGCATCCCCTGCCGGACATGCAGGTCTTCGGGGCGGCCATGCGGGCGGCCGGGGTCAGTACGGACCGGGACGTCGTCGTGTACGACGGCGGGCTCGGCTGGGCCGCCGCGCGCGCGTGGTGGCTGCTGCGCTGGACGGGTCACCCGTCGGTGCGTGTCCTTGACGGCGGCCTCGCGGCCTGGGACGGCCCGATCGAGGCCGGCGCTCCCTCTCCGGTCGCCGGTACGTTCGTACCGTCGCCCGGCGCGCTGCCGCTCCTCGACGCGGACGCGGCCGCGGGCCTGGCCCGCACCGGCCTGCTCCTCGACGCACGCGCCGCCGAGCGCTACCGGGGCGACGTCGAGCCGATCGACCGGATCGGCGGCCACATCCCCGGCGCGGTCTCGGCACCGACCACGGAGAACGTGACGGAATCCGGCCACTTCCGCCCGGCCGCCGAACTCGCCGACCGCTTCAAGTCCCTGGGTGCGACCGGGACTTCCGAGGTCGGCGTCTACTGCGGCTCGGGCGTCTCCGCCGCCCACGAGGTCCTCGCGCTGGAGATCGCGGGCATTCCGGCCGCGCTGTACGCGGGCTCGTGGTCGCAGTGGTCGGCGGACGGCAGCCGCCCCGTCGCGACGGGGCCCGACCCGCAGTAGCCGCGCGGCAGCGAAAAGGGCTCGCACCAAAGTGGTGCGAGCCCCAGTCGCGTACATCTCCCGCTTCCTATTCCTGCTTCTTGCGACGCGTCCCGAAGACGATCTCGTCCCAGCTCGGCACGGCCGCTCTGCGTCCCGGTCGGACACCGTCCGCCTCGGCCTGGCGGTCGGTGGAGCCGACCAGCCGTTCGCGGTGGCTGGCCACCGAACGCGGCATGAGGACATCGGCGTACGCCGAACCGGCCGAGGCCGCGGGAGCCGGAGGCTCCTCCTCATCGGGCTCCGGGACGGGCTCTTCCTCCTCCGCGGCGGGACGCTCCGGGGCTGTCGTGGGGCGCTCGGGCACCACCATGTCACCGCGGAAGCTCGGCACCGCCTCCAGGAGGCTGGTGAGCGAGTCACGCTCGCCGTTGATGGTCTCCTCCGCGGGCTCGGGCGAGGGAGACGGCAGGACGGGACGTTCCGTCTGGCGCTCCAGAGCGCGGTCCATCGGGCGTTCGCGGTCGCGCGGCAGCCGGGCGATGCGCGGCACGAACGGGAAGCTGGGCTCGGGCGAGGCGAGATCGTCGTCGGACTCGCCGATCAGCGAGCGCGCCTCCTCGTCCACGGCCTGTACGAGCCGCCGCGGCGGGTCGTACGTCCAGCTCGCCGAGTGCGGTTCACCCGCGACCCGGTAGACGAGCAGGACCTCCCAGGTGCCGTCGTCGCGGCGCCACGAGTCCCACTGCACGGTCTCCTTGTCGGCGCCGCGCAGCAGCAGCCGCTCCTGCACCGCCTCGCCGAGCTGGGGACCGGTGGTCTCGCCGGGCCGGCGGACCGGGGTCTTCCTGGCCCGCTCCGCCATGAAGGCGCGCTCGGCGAGCACGGGGCCCTCGAAGCGGCGTACGCGATCGACGGGGATGCCGGCGAGTTGGGCGACCTCTTCGGCGGAGGCGCCTGCGCGTATACGCGCCTGGATGTCTCGGGGGCGGAGATGGCTCTCCACCTCGATCTCGATCTGGCCGAGGCGGGGACGGTCGCCGCGTACGGCGGCGCGCAGACGCTCGTCAATCGGAAGCGTGTACTCCGTGCTGTCCGCAGCCTTCAGCACCAGCCGTGTGCCGTCGTTAGAGACGGCCACGACACGCAGTTCGGGCATGGGGACCTCCCGGGTGGTGCCTGCCGACGTCACGTGCGTCGCTGCTTCCGCTAGTCGAGTGTGGCCTGCCCGGGTGCAGCCTGCCACAACCTTGCCGAGTTGCCCGGCGTGTCGGGCGCGGGCCCTGGAACGCCGTTATGGCACGGTTACCTATTCGCAACGCTAAGTGACAAACTCCGTCACCCTGTGCAACGAGCCCCCTCACGGCGGTCCTGGAAGGCCCCGGACGCCCTGGCGGGTGTCCGGACCCAGGGCTCGCAACAGTACTCCATTCGGGCCACCTGCGTGGATCGGCACGCCGCCCAACTTCTCGCGAGGGTCGGGAGTTGGCCACCGGGAACGCCTTTTCGATGACCACGGTGCGTGGCGGTCTTCACGGAACCACCACAAGCGGAGCCAATCACTTTGCGCCAAGCCTCCACCGTTCTCACGAAGTTGGCGACCGCTGGTTGGCCTCCGTTGGTTGGCCCCCGCCCGGCTACGCCCCCAACACCCGCCGCAAGTAGTCGTTTCCGAAGCGCCGGTCCGGGTCGAGCCGGTCCCGGAGGGCGGTGAACTCGCCGAAGCGCGGATAGATCCCGGAGAAGTACTCGGCGTCGCGCGTGTGCAGCTTGCCCCAGTGCGGGCGGCCCTCGTGCGCGGTGAAGATCCGCTCGGCCGCCGTGAAGTACGCCCGGTGCGGCGTGCCTTTGTACATGTGGACCGCGATGTACGCGCTGTCCCGGCCGGACGCCGTGGAGAGCGTGATGTCGTCCGCGGGCGCCGTGCGCACCTCGACGGGGAAGCTGACGCGCAGCGGAGAGCGGTCGACCATGGCCTTCAGCTCGCGCAGCGTCTCCACGAGGGCCGCACGCGGGACCGCGTACTCCATCTCTGTGAAACGCACCCGGCGCGGGGAAGTGAAGACCTTGTAGGGAATGTCGGTGTACGTGCGGGCGGACAGGGCGCGGCTGGCGATCTTCGCGATCGCCGGGATGGTCGCGGGCACGGCCCGGCCCACGGAACTGGCCACCTGGAAGACGCCGTTGGAAAGGAACTCGTCCTCGAAGAGGCCACTGATCCTGCCGATCGGCCTCTCCGGGCCGGCGCTGCGGTTGTTGCGCTTGGTGTTGCAGTTGTCCGTGTGCGGGAACCAGTAGAACTCGAAGTGTTCGTTCTCCGCGAAGAGTTCGTCGAAGGTGCTCGTGACCTGGTCGAAGCTCATCGGCTCTTCACGGGCCGTGAGCAGAAAAACGGGCTCTACGGAGAAGGTGATCGCGGTGACGACGCCCAGGGCGCCGAGCCCGATGCGGGCGGCCGCGAAGACCTCGGGGTTCTCCTTCTCGGAGCAGGTGAGCACGGAGCCGTCGGCCGTCACCAGTTCAAGTGCCTTGATCTGGGCGGCGATCGACGCCGAGTCCCGGCCGGTGCCGTGGGTGCCGGTGCTGGTCGCGCCGGAAACCGTCTGCTCCATG
This sequence comes from Streptomyces scabichelini, assembly GCF_011045015.1. Lineage (GTDB taxonomy): Bacteria > Actinomycetota > Actinomycetes > Streptomycetales > Streptomycetaceae > Streptomyces > Streptomyces scabichelini. Next base: position 7,048 of record NZ_JAAKZY010000032.1, read on the forward strand.
ATGTCGCCCATGTTCGTGAGCGACAGTCCCTCGCGGGCCAGGGCCACGTTCAGCCGCTTCAGCGGGGTGCCCGCCTCCACGGTGACCGTGCCCGCCTCGCGGTCGATCTTGCGGATGCCGGTGAGCAGTTGGGGACGTATGAGCACGCCGTCGGTCGCGGCGACGGCCGTGAAGGAGTGCCCGGTGCCGACGGCCTTGACCTTCAGGCCGTCTTCGGCGGCCTTGCGCACAGCGGCGGAGAGCTCCTCGACGGAGGCGGGCGTGACCTCCCGTACGGGACGGGCGGAGACGTTGCCCGCCCAGTTACGCCACGTGCCGCTCTTCCCGCTCGCTGTGCTGCTCATGGGTCCCTCCCCGCTGCGGAACCGGCCTGCTGAGCCGGCGATACCCCAGGAAACCCACCGCGACCGCGACGGCCCCGGCGACCGCCGGAACCCCGTACCCGGCCCGCGCCCCGGCGGCGTCGATCACCCAGCCGGAGACGGAGGAGCCGAGCGCGACCCCGACCGCAAGACCGGTGCTCACCCAGGTCATGCCCTCGGTCAGCTTCGCGCGTGGTACGTGCCGTTCGACGAGGGCCATCGTCGTGATCATCGTCGGTGCGATGGACAGGCCCGCGACGAACAGCGCCACGGCCAGGAACGGCAAGTTTCCGACCAGTAGGAGGGGGATCATACTCACGGCCATGGTGCAGATGCCCAGCACCCACCTGCGGGCGGGCGCCCCCGTGAAGTGCAGCAGCCCGAACACGGCTCCCGCCACGCAGGAGCCCGCCGCGTACACGGCCAGCACGACGCTGGCGGCCGCCTTGTGGCCCTCTTCCTCGGCGAAGGCGACCGTGACCACGTCGACGGCGCCGAAGATCGCTCCCGTCGCCACGAAGGTCGCCACCAGGACCTGGAGTCCGGGCGAGCGCAGGGCGGAGCCGCCTGTGTCGTGCTCGCGCGGATGCGGCGGGGGCTCGGTCGCGCGCTGGGCCGTCAGCCAGAACACACCGGCGGCAAGGAAGCAGCCCGCCAGGAGCGGACCGGCCTCCGGGAACCAGACCGTGGACAGACCGATCGAGATGATCGGCCCGAAGATGAAACAGATCTCGTCGACGACGGACTCGAAGGCGTAGGCGGTGTGCAACTCCGGCTTGTCGCGGTAGAGATACGCCCAGCGCGCCCTGGTCATAGCGCCGATGCTGGGTACGCAGCCGATGCCGGCCGAGCACAGGAACAGCACCCAGTCCGGCCAGTCGAAGTGCGCGGCCAGCAGCAGCCCGGCGGCCGCGGCGAGAGCGAACAGTGTCGCGGGCCGCAGGACGCGCCGCTGCCCGTGCCGGTCCACGAGTCGGGATATCTGCGGGCCGAGCACCGCGGCCGACAGCGCGAGGGTTGCCGAGAGGGCGCCCGCGAGGCCGTACCGCCCGGTGAGCTGGGAGATCATCGTGACCACGCCGATGCCCATCATCGACAGCGGCATCCGGCCGAGGAAGCCCGCGGCGGAGAAGCCCGTGGAGCCTGGGGCGGCGAACAGGGCGCGGTAGGGGCTGGGCACGGGGTCTCCGGTGAGGATCCGGTAAGGCGCGAATGTAGCTGATACAGCTTACGGGCCAGATGATCCCCGGCCCACCGACCGCAGGCCCGGACCACCGATCACGGGCCTGTCGTACCGCCGTTTCCCGGCTGTCAGCGACGGGTGGCAGGATCAAAGACATGCCAGACGCGCTCGATGCCCATCCGTACGATGCCCTGCTCCTGCTCTCGTTCGGCGGCCCCGAAGGCCCCGACGACGTGGTGCCGTTCCTGGAGAACGTGACGCGGGGACGAGGCATCCCCAGGGAACGCCTCAAGGAAGTGGGGCAGCACTACTTCCTGTTCGGCGGGGTCAGCCCCATCAACGACCAGAACCGCGCTCTCCTGGACGCCCTCCGCAAGGACTTCGCGGACCACGGCCTGAACCTGCCCGTGTACTGGGGCAACCGGAACTGGGCGCCGTATCTGACGGACACCCTGCGCGAGATGGTCGCCGACGGCCGCCGCCGCATCCTCGTCCTCGCCACCAGCGCGTACGCCTCGTACTCGGGCTGCCGCCAGTACCGCGAGAACCTCGCCGACGCGCTCGCGGCCCTGGAGGCAGAGGGCCTGGAGCTGCCGAAGGTCGACAAACTGCGGCACTACTTCAACCATCCCGGCTTCCTGCGGCCCATGATCGACGGCGTCCTGAAGTCCCTCGCCGACCTCCCCGAGGACGTCCGCGCGGGCGCGCACCTGGCGTTCACGACCCACTCGATCCCGACGGCGTCGGCGGACACCTCCGGGCCCGTCGAGGACCACGGCGACGGCGGCGCGTACGTGAAGCAGCACCTGGACGTCGCGCGGCTGATCGCCGACGCCGTGCGCGAGGAGACCGGGACCGACCACCCCTGGCAGCTCGTCTACCAGTCCCGCTCCGGTGCCCCGCACATCCCGTGGCTGGAGCCGGACGTCTGCGATCACCTGGAAGAGCTGCACGGCGCCGGGGTGCCGGCCGTCGTGATGGCGCCCATCGGGTTCGTCTCGGACCACATGGAGGTCATGTACGACCTCGACACGGAAGCAAAGGCCAAGGCAGAGGAGCTGGGGCTGCCGGTGCGCCGCTCGGCCACCGTGGGCGCCGACCCGCGGTTCGCCGCCGCGATCCGCGAGCTCGTCGTGGAGCGGGCCGCGGCCGAGAGCGGCCGGGACGTGACGCCCTGCGCCCTCGGCGCCCTGGGGCCGAGCCACGACCTGTGCCCCGTGGGCTGCTGCCCCGCCCGCGCCCCGAAGCCCGCCGCCGCGGGCGCCGACAGCCCGTACGCCTGAGGAGCACCGTGACCGACCAGCCAGAGCAGCCGGACCTGCTCAGGGCCGAACTCCTGCAGATCGCGCTCGACGCGGCGCACCACGCGGGCGCCTTCCTGCGCGACGGCCGCCCCGACGACCTCGGCGTCGCCGCGACCAAGACCAGCGCCGCCGACGTCGTCACCGAGATGGACATCGCCTCCGAGAAGCTGATCACCGGTCTGCTCGCCGACCTCAGGCCGGACGACGGGGTGCTCGGCGAGGAGGGCGCCAGCGTCCAGGGCAGCAGCGGCGTCCAGTGGGTCATCGACCCGCTCGACGGAACCGTCAACTACCTGTACGGGCTGCCCAGCTGGGCCGTCTCGATCGCGGTCCGCAAGGACGGCGAGACGGTCGTCGGCGTGGTGTACGCCCCCATGCGCGGCGAGACCTACCGGGCCGTCCTGGGCGAGGGCGCGTACGTGAACGACCGTCCCGCGCGCGTGCGGCCCACCCCCGCCTTCGGTCTTGCCCTCGTCGGCACCGGCTTCGGCTATCTCGCCGAGCGCCGGTCCCGGCAGGCGGAGGTGGTCCGGCAGCTGATCCCGCAGGTGCGGGACATCCGCCGCGGCGGCTCGGCGGCGATCGACCTGTGCGATGTGGCGACGGGCCGCCTGGACGCGTACTACGAGCGGGGACTGAACCCCTGGGACTACGCGGCCGGTGACCTGATCGCCCGGGAGGCGGGCGCGCTCACCGGTGGCCGCCCCGGAGAGCCGCTCTCGCCCGACCTGACCGTCGCGGCCCCGCCCGACCTCTTCGAGCCGCTCCAGACCCGCCTGGACGAGCTGGGCGCCTGGCACGACTGAGGTACGGACCACCGGCGCAACTCCCTCCGGCTGACACCGCGTACAACAGCGGCAGCGAGTGAGCCGAAGGGGCGCCCCGGAGGCGAACCGAGCCTAAAAAAGAGGCGGGCCCCGGCCTGGATCTGCCGGGGCCCGCTCTTACGAGCTGATCAGACGCGCGACGCGCCGACCTCCACACCGTGCTCGGCGGCAAGGCGGCGGAGGTCGTCGAGCTCGGCCTCTTCGACCTCGGCGAGGAAGTCGTCGCCGGTCTCGCGAGCCCGCGTGAGGTCGGACTCGGTCGCCTTTATGCGCTGCAGAAGTCCTGCGGTGAATGCGTCCATGCTGCGCCCCCTCGTCCTGGGTCGTGGGTCGGTGGCACGGGGGTGTGCCGTTCGGAAGGGGCGATCACGTCTCCTGAGGATGCCCAGCGCTGCCCGTGCTGGGCGGCGACGGCGCCGGACACCCACGTCCGCTCTGCGGAAGCGGCCGGTGGCGTACCACATGGTGGTGTGCCACATGCAGAGCGTGATCGCGGGGTGTAAAGCCGTCCTCCCCGCACTCCCTTCCGCGGAAACCTCAACCGGAAGAGAAAATCTCGCATTCCCGGTCCTCTCACCCCGCTCTCACCCGCCTTACAGCCGACTTATGGCCGAAAAGGGCAGGATGGAGGTCTCACCCCCGGACAGAACCCGCCCGTGTGCGCCGAAAGCGCGCTACGCGGGTGGACAGAGGAAGGACAAGCGACGTGCGCGTACTCGTCGTCGAGGACGAGCAACTGCTCGCCGATGCGGTGGCCACCGGACTGCGCCGGGAGGCCATGGCCGTCGACGTCGTGTACGACGGTGCGGCCGCCCTGGAGCGCATCGGCGTCAACGACTACGACGTGGTCGTCCTCGACCGTGACCTCCCGCTGGTGCACGGCGACGACGTCTGCCGCAAGATCGTCGAGCTCGGCATGCCCACGCGCGTGCTGATGCTCACGGCCTCCGGAGACGTCAGTGACCGTGTCGAGGGACTGGAGATCGGCGCCGACGACTATCTCCCCAAGCCCTTCGCGTTCAGCGAGCTGACGGCACGCGTGCGTGCCCTCGGCCGTCGTACGAGCGTGCCGCTGCCGCCCGTCCTGGAGCGGGCCGGCATAAAGCTGGACCCCAACCGCCGCGAGGTGTTCCGGGACGGCAAGGAGATCCAGCTCGCCCCCAAGGAGTTCGCCGTACTGGAGGTGCTGCTGCGCAGCGAGGGCGCCGTCGTCTCCGCCGAGCAGCTCCTGGAGAAGGCCTGGGACGAGAACACCGACCCGTTCACCAACGTCGTACGCGTCACGGTGATGACCCTGCGCCGCAAGCTCGGAGAGCCCCCGGTCATCGTGACCGTGCCGGGCTCCGGCTACCGGATCTGATCCGTGGTGGCCACGACACCCGCACCCCCGAAGACGCCCCCGAAGCCCACCTGGGACCCCCGGGGGCCGGAACTGCCGTTTCCCTGGCTGCGCCCGACCATCCGTATAAGGCTCACGCTGCTGTACGGCGGGATGTTCCTGATCGCCGGCATCCTGCTGCTGTCGATCATCTATCTCCTCGCCGCCCAGGCCCTGGACGTCGGCAGTGACCTGCCCTTCAAAATCGTCGAGGGCAAGGTCACCAGCGAGACCTGCAACCTGCCGACCCAGGCCTCGCCCAGCGAGTTCAACAGCGCCATGAACGACTGCGTCAACGAGCAGCGCCAGCACGCCCTGGACAACCTGCTCAGCCGCTCGCTCCTGGCCCTGCTCGGCCTCGCCGTGATCGCCTTCGCCTTCGGGTACGCGATGGCGGGCCGCGTCCTGGCGCCGCTCGGCCGGATCACCCGCACCGCGCGCGCGGTGGCCGGCTCGGACCTCTCGCGCCGTATCGAGCTGGACGGTCCGGACGACGAGCTGAAGGAGCTGGCGGACACCTTCGACGACATGCTGGAGCGCCTGCAGCGGGCGTTCACGGCCCAGCAGCGGTTCGTCGGGAACGCCTCGCACGAGCTGCGTACGCCCTTGGCGATCAACCGCACGCTCCTTGAGGTTCATCTGTCCGATCCGGGGGCACCCGTGGAGCTGCAGCAGCTCGGCAAGACCCTGCTCGCGACCAATGAGCGCAGCGAGCAGCTCGTCGAGGGGCTGCTGCTGCTCGCCCGCAGCGACAATCAGATCATCGAGCGCAAGGCGGTCGACCTCGCCGAGGTCGCCTCGCAGGCCATCGACCAGGTGCGCGCCGAGGCGGACGCGAACGGCGTGGAGATCCGCGGAGAGCGGGCTCCCATGGTCGTCCAGGGCAATGGCGTTCTCCTGGAGCGGATCGCCCTGAACCTCGTCCAGAACGCCGTCCGGTACAACGTGCCGAAGGGCGGCTGGGTCGAGGTGACGACGGAGGCCCAGCACGGTCAGGCGGTCTTCGTGGTGTCCAACACCGGGCCCGTGGTGCCGGCTTACGAGATCGACAACCTCTTCGAGCCGTTCCGGCGGCTGAGGACCGAGCGGACGGGCAGCGACAAGGGCGTGGGCCTCGGCCTGTCGATCGCCCGGTCGGTGGCCCGTGCCCACGGCGGGCACATCACCGCTGAGCCGCGAGAAGGGGGCGGGCTGGTGATGCGAGTAACCCTGCCCATCTGAGAACATGTCGCCGACACACGGCGATGTTCGCTTTGCGCGGAATTTTCGGGGCAGCGACCCAGGAGATTCATGTGTGATCGATCACAGGGGCGAATTTCTGGCCATCTACTCTCCGTGATCAAGGAAGCTTCCGGAAAGCCGGGAAAGTCCGGGTTTTCGAGGGTCTTGATCACGGGAAGTACAGGTGAGACGCCTTTGAAGTGCGGTATTAGGACCGTGTACGGTCCCGTTCGCCATCCAAGCCGATCACTCTTGAGGAGTCCGGTTGGGTGTCGATTGAGTAACAGACCTTGATGTGAGGCAAAATCTCCGCCTCAGGTCGGGCACAAGTCCGGCCTCTCACGCGTTACGTGCGCTGGAGACACCACAGACACCCAGAGGGGGAGAGCGACATGGCAACGGATTACGACACCCCACGCAAGACCGACGACGACGTCGACTCGGACAGCCTTGAGGAACTGAAGGCTCGCCGGAACGACAAGTCGACTTCGGCGGTCGACGTAGACGAGTTCGAGGCCGCCGAAGGCCTGGAGCTGCCCGGCGCGGACCTCTCGAACGAAGAGCTGGCCGTCCGGGTGCTGCCGAAGCAGCAGGACGAGTTCACCTGCATGAGCTGCTTCCTGGTCCACCACCGCAGCCAGCTGGCCCGCGAGAAGAACGGCCAGCCGATCTGCCGCGACTGCGACTGAGGCAGGGTCGGCCGTGACTGGCTCGACCCCGCCCTGGAAGCGCCGTATCCACGACCAGGGAGCGGCCGGTCCGTCTTCGTCGGACGGCGTACATGACGACGAGCGAGGCCGGGAGGCCTCGCTCGAAGCGGCGAACGCGACAGGCGCCACCGGTGCCCTCGAGGTGGCGGACAAGAAGGCGCCTGTCGCCAAGCGGCGGGCAGCCGCCGTCGGACACGGGGTGCGGGAAGGAGTCCGCCGGGGACGCAGCCGGGCCAGGGCGGGCCTGACGTACGTCACCGAACGGATCATCGAGAACGCCCCGCGTATCCCCGTACGGGACCTCGCGACGCTCCGGAAACAGTTCCCGGACCTGGGACCCGAGCAGCTTGCGGACAAGCTGGTCTCGGGTGCGTGCAAAGGGACTTCGACGGTGGGCGCGGGAGTCGGCGCCGCCGCGATGATGCCTGTACCGCCGGCGATGCCCACAGAGCTGGCCGCCGAGATCACCGGCGTCGCCGCCATCGAACTGAAGCTGATCGCCGAGCTGTACGAGGTCTACGGCCGACGGCCACCCGGCAATCTCACACAGCGTTCGACCACGTATCTGAACTCGTGGTCCGAGGAACGCGGCATCGATGTGACCAAGCCGTCGACGCTGAACGCGGCTCTCGGGGCCCGGATGAGGCGCGAGCTGCGCCAGCGGATCATGAAGCGGACGATCAGGAACCTGCCGAACCTCACGCCGTTCCTCGTGGGCGCGGCCGTCGGGGCGGTGATGAACCGCCGCGAGACCAGAAGACTCGCGGAGCGGATCCGCCAGGACCTCCGTAAGGTGCAGGTTCCCTGGGACGCCCTGCCCGCGCTGCCACCTCTGGAGAAGCCCGCCGAACCCTTGGACATGGGCAAGAACCCCAAGGAACTGGGGGACTGAGCCCTCGCGGCGGCCGGCCGAAAAGACCTACGCAGCCCGTGCCGCGTCCAGTGCCGCAGCCAGACGCTCCGGCTCCCGCGTGGACAGGTACAGGTACGGCGTCGGGTCCGCCGGGTCCGTGACCTCCACCCGCAGGGCCGTGGGGACGTAGGCGCGCAGCAGCATGAAGGCGCGCGTGTCCGCCTTGACCGTGCGCCAGGCGCGCGCCTCCTCGGCGTCGAGCACATGGGCCTCGCCCAGGGCCGCGACCGGGACCTTCGCGTCGCCCGCGATCAGGGAGTCGCCCACCACACGGATACGGACCGAGCCGTACGAACTGGCCACCACCGCCGATACCGCGGTACCGCCCGCCAGGCCGCCCAGCAGGGGCAGCACGCCGAACGGCAGCAGGATGAGCGCCATCGAGACGCCGACCAGGAAGCAGATCAGCCACCAGGAGCGGGGCGCGGTCAGACGTTCTTCGTAGGGCGAGGCGGAGAGCTGCATGAGGCCAAGCCTGCCACGGTGCGTACGGGCCGCTGACGCGGAGGTAAGGTCTGCGCCTGTGAGTGGTACCTCTTCGACCCTGCGGCCCCCGGCCGACGCCGTGGCGCCGGTGCGGCACCCGGACGCCCCCGCCCCCGGCGAGCTGCTCGGCGCGCACTACGAGCACTGCTTCGGCTGCGGCGGCGGACAGGCGCACGGACTGCACCTGGCGGCCCGCGCGGGCGAAGGCGTCAAGATCACCGCCGAGTTCACCGTCAGCGCCGCACACCAGGGCGCGCCCGGCCTCGCCCACGGCGGCGTCCTCGCGAGCGCGCTCGACGAGACGCTCGGCTCGCTGAACTGGCTGCTGCGGACCATCGCGGTGACCGGCCGTCTGGAGACCGACTTCGTGCGGCCCGTCCCCGTGGACACCGTGCTGCACCTGGAGGCCGAGGTCACCGCGGTGGCCGGACGGAAGATCTACTCCACGGCCACCGGCCGGATCGGCGGCCCCGAGGGACCTGTCGCGGTCCGCGCGGACGCCCTCTTCATCGAGGTGAAGGTCGACCACTTCATCGACAACGGCCGCCAGGAGGAGATCCAGGCGGCCATGAACGACCCGGACCAGATCCGGCGCGCCCGCGCCTTCGAGGTGAACCCGTGACCCCCACTTTTGTTGATGTGCTGATCCGGCGCGTCGATCCGGACGTACCGCTTCCGGAATACGCGCACCCCGGCGACGCAGGTGCGGATCTGCGGACGACCGAAAGTCATGAGCTCGCGCCCGGTGAACGGGCCGTTCTCCCGACCGGAGTGTCCATCGCGCTCCCCGAGGGGTACGCGGCCTTCGTGCACCCGCGATCCGGCCTCGCCGCCCGCTGCGGTGTCGCCCTCGTGAATGCCCCGGGGACGGTGGATGCCGGGTACCGTGGGGAGATCAAGGTGATCGTGGTGAATCTCGACCCGCGCGAGTCCGTGCGGTTCGAGCGCTTCGACCGGATTGCCCAACTGGTCGTTCAGCAGGTCGAGAAGGTGCGCTTCCATGAGGTGGCGGAGCTTCCCGACTCGACACGGGCCGCAGGGGGCTTCGGGTCCACCGGCGGGCATGCCGCCGTGGACGGCACTACGGGTGGGAATCGATACGCTTCGGTCGTATCCGACCGGGAAGGACAGTGACGTGTTCGGACGTCGCAAGAAGGTCAGTGCCGCCGAGGACGCGGCGAGCGAGGCCGAGCAGGTCGACCGCGTTTCTGAGGAAGTCGACACTGAGGCGGACGACGTGGAGCAGGAGCGGGTACGGCTCGAGCCCGAGCCGCGCCCCGACGGCCCCTGGGACAGCACGGAGATCCGCGATCCGGCCGAGGGCCGGGTCGACCTGGGCGGCCTCTTCGTGCCCGGGGTCGACGGCATGGAACTGCGCGTGGAGGTCGCGGGCGACGCGATCGTCGCGGCCACGGTGGTCCTGAAGGACAGCGCCGTCCAGCTGCAGGCCTTCGCCGCCCCCAAGCGCGAGGGCATCTGGGGCGAGGTACGCGAGGAGATCGCCACCGGCATCACCCAGCAGGGCGGTGTCATCGACGAGGTCGAAGGCCCGCTGGGCTGGGAGCTGCGCGCCCAGGTGCCGGTGCAGCTGCCGGACGGGACCGGCGGCTTCCAGGTCGTGCGGTTCGTCGGTGTGGACGGTCCCCGCTGGTTCCTGCGCGGAGTGATCTCCGGACAGGGCGCGGTGCAGCCGCAGGCCGCAGGGCTGCTCGAGCAGATCTTCCGGGACACGGTGGTCGTCCGCGGTGAGGGCCCGATGGCCCCGCGCGACCCGATCGTGCTGAAGCTGCCGGACGACGCGCAGATGGTCGCCGAGAATGTCCAGCAGGAGGAGCAGGCCGGTTCCCGCTTCTCCGGAGGCATGGGGCAGCTGCAGCGCGGACCGGAGATCACCGAGGTCCGGTAGACGCGGATTCACGCCAGGGGCCGCACCTCCACCGGGGTGCGGCCCATTGTCGTGTGAGGCCCCCGGTTGTCGTGAGGCCTCCGGGCCTCTGGAGCTCCGGGCCTCTGGGCCTCTGGGCCTCCGGTCTGGCCGATACCGCTGGTCCGCCGATGCACAACCCGAGGCGCCCCATTGCCGGGCCGGGTGTCCGGTGACCATACTGGCGCCCGGCCGACGGGGGAGAGACTCATGAACGGGAGCGGTGCGGTCGCCACCGACACCATGGTGCGCGTCGAGAACGTCCACCGTTCGTACGGGACGGGAGCCACCGCCGTGCACGCCCTGCGCGGGGTCTCCTTCGACGTGCCGCGCGGTGAACTCGTCGCTCTCAAGGGCCGCTCGGGGTCCGGCAAGACGACGCTGCTGAACCTCGTCGGCGGGCTCGACGAGCCGGACGAGGGACGGATCACCGTGGACGGGCTCGATCTGTCCGGGCTCGGTGAGGACGGGCTGCTTCGGCTGCGCCGGGACCATATCGGGTTCGTCTTCCAGTCCTTCGGGCTCATCCCGATCCTGACGGCCGCCGAGAACGTGGGCGTCCCGATGCGGCTGCGCCGGGCCGATCCGCGCGAGCGCGAGGAGCGCGTCGAGCTGCTGCTCGCCCTGGTCGGTCTCGCCGACCACGCGGCGCAGCGGCCTGGTGAGCTCTCCGGCGGCCAGCAGCAGCGCGTGGCCATCGCCCGCGCTCTCGCCAACAAGCCCTCTCTCCTCATCGCCGACGAACCCACCGGCCAGCTTGACGCGGAGACCGGTATCGCCGTGATGGAGCTGCTGCGCGCGGTCGTCCGCAGCGAGCAGGTCACCGCGCTCGTCGCCACGCATGACGCGGCGCTCCTCGACCTGGCCGACCGGGTCCTGGAGCTGAGCGACGGCGAGATCGTCGAGCACTGATCGCGAAGCGCCGGAGGCAGGCGCTTCCGGCGGGCACCAGGCACGCATCAGGGTTGCGTCAAGGTCGCCTCCGGCCCCGCCTTCCGTGCCTTGGGCCGTAATGATTGGCCGTAAGGTCGACGCAGCGTATGCGCTTGTTACCGGAAGACAATGGGACCATGGGACGCGGCAGGCTTCGGATCTATCTCGGCGCGGCGCCGGGCGTCGGCAAGACGTACGCGATGCTGTCCGAGGCGCATCGCCGCGTCGAGCGGGGCACGGACTGTGTCGTGGGCTTCGTGGAGCATCACGCCCGGCCGCGCACCGAGGTGATGCTGCACGGCTTGGAAGTGGTGCCGCGCCGGGAGCTGGAGTACCGGGGCTCGGTCTTCACCGAGATGGATGTGGACGCGGTGCTGGCCCGGCGCCCCCAGGTGGCCCTCGTCGACGAGCTGGCCCACACGAACGTCCCCGGTTCACGCAACGGCAAACGGTGGCAGGACGTCGAGGAACTGCTCGCGGCCGGAATCGACGTGGTCTCGACGGTCAACATCCAGCACCTGGAGTCGCTCGGTGACGTCGTCGAGTCGATAACCGGCGTACGACAGCGGGAGACCGTCCCCGACGAAGTGGTGCGCCGGGCCGACCAGATCGAGCTGGTCGACATGTCGCCGCAGGCGCTGCGTCGCCGCATGGCGCACGGCAACATCTACAAGCCGGACAAGGTCGACGCGGCCCTCTCCAACTACTTCCGTCCCGGCAACCTCACCGCCCTGCGCGAGCTGGCCCTGCTCTGGGTCGCCGACCGGGTCGACGAGTACCTCCAGCAGTACCGGGGCGAGCACGGCATCCGCTCCACCTGGCAGGCCCGCGAACGCATCGTGGTCGGGCTGACGGGTGGTCCGGAGGGCCGGACGCTGATCCGCCGCGCCGCCCGGCTCGCCGAGAAGGGCGCGGGTGGCGAGGTGCTCGCGGTCTACATCGCGCGCAGCGACGGCCTGACGTCCGCCTCGCCCAAGGAACTGGCCGTCCAGCGCACCCTCGTCGAGGACCTGGGCGGAACCTTCCACCACGTCATAGGGGACGACATCCCCTCGGCGCTGCTGGAGTTCGCGCGGGGCGTCAACGCCACGCAGATCGTGCTGGGAGTGTCCCGCCGGAAGGGATGGCAGTACGTCTTCGGGCCCGGCGTCGGCGCCACGGTCGCACGCGAGTCCGGCCCCGACCTCGACGTCCACCTCATCACGCACGACGAGGTCGGCAAGGGGCGCGGCCTGCCGGTCGCCCGGGGTGCGCGGCTCGGACGGTCCCGGATCATCTGGGGCTGGCTGACGGGCTTGGTGGGCCCGGCCCTGATGAGCCTGCTGCTGACGCACATCGAAACGGACCTCGGCCTCGCCAACGACATGCTGCTGTTCCTGACGCTGACCGTCGCGGCGGCGTTGCTCGGCGGACTGCTCCCGGCGCTGGCCGCGGCGGCATTCGGTTCCCTGCTGCTGAACTACTTCTTCACCGAGCCGCTGCACCGGCTCACCATTGCCGACCCGAAGAAAATCGTCGCCCTGGTGATCTTCGTGGCCGTCGCCGTGTCGGTGGCGTCGGTGGTGGACCTGGCCGCCCGGCGTACGCATCAGGCGGCCCGGCTGCGCGCCGAGTCGGAGATCCTCTCCTTCCTTGCGGGCAGCGTGCTGCGCGGCGAGACCAGTGTGGACGCCCTCCTGGAGCGGGTCCGCGAGACCTTCGGGATGGAGTCGGTGGCGCTGTTGGAGCGCGAGAGCGACGTCGAGCCCTGGACCTGCGCGGCCGGCGTCGGCCCGCATCCGCCGGTCCTGCCGGAGGACGCGGACGTGGACATGCCGGTCGGCGACCACATGGCGCTCGCGCTGTCCGGCCGGGTGCTGCCCGCCGAGGACCGCCGGGTGCTCGCCGCGTTCGCCGCCCAGGCCGTCGTGGTCCTGGACCGCCAGCGCCTTCAGCAGGAGGCCGAGCAGGCCCGCACCTTCGCCGAGGGCAACCGCATCCGTACGGCCCTGCTGGCCGCCGTCAGCCACGACCTGCGAACGCCCCTGGCCGCCATCAAGGCCGCCGTGTCGTCCCTGCGGTCCGACGACGTGGCCTGGTCGGAGGAGGACGAGGCCGAACTCCTGGAGGGCATCGAGGCGGGCGCGGACCGGCTCGACCACCTGGTGGGCAATCTGCTCGACATGTCCCGGCTCCAGACCGGCACCGTCACCCCGCTGATCCGCGAGATCGACCTCGACGAGGTGGTCCCGATGGCGCTGGGCGGCGTACCCGAGGACAGTGTCGAACTGGAGATCCCGGAGACCCTGCCGATGGTCGCCGTCGACCCGGGCCTGCTGGAGCGCTCGGTCGCCAACATCGTCGAGAACGCCGTGAAGTACAGCCCTGACGGGGAGGCGGTGCTGGTCGCCGCCAGCACGCTCGGCGACCGGGTGGAGGTGCGTGTGGTGGACCGCGGCCCAGGAGTCCCGGACGAGGCGAAGGACCGTATCTTCGCGCCCTTCCAGCGCTACGGGGATGCTCCGCGCGGCGCCGGTGTGGGCCTCGGGCTCGCGGTCGCCCGCGGCTTCGCCGAGGCCATGGGCGGCACCCTCGACGCCGAGGACACCCCCGGCGGCGGCCTCACCATGGTGCTCACCGTCCGGGCGGGTCCCTCCCGTCCCGGACGACTGGCAGAACTCGCACAACCGGAAAGGCAGGCTTCATGACGCGCGTCCTCGTGGTCGACGACGAGCCGCAGATCACCCGGGCCCTCGTGATCAACCTCAAGGCACGCAAGTACGAGGTGGACGCGGCCCCCGACGGCACCACCGCGCTTCAGCTCGCGGCCGCCCGCCACCCCGACGTGATCGTGCTCGACCTGGGGCTGCCCGACATGGACGGCATCGAGGTGATCAAGGGACTGCGCGGCTGGACCCGCGTACCGATCCTGGTGCTGTCCGCCCGGCACTCCTCCGACGAGAAGGTCGAAGCCCTCGACGCGGGCGCCGACGACTACGTCACGAAGCCCTTCGGCATGGACGAGCTGCTCGCCCGGCTGCGGGCCGCCGTCCGCCGCGCCGAGCCCACCGGGGGCGGTGAGGACGACATGATCGTGGAGACCGAGGACTTCACGGTCGACCTGTCCGCCAAGAAGGTCAACCGGGCAGGCCGCGACATACGCCTGACCCCCACGGAGTGGCACCTCCTGGAGGTGCTGGTGCGCAACACGGGCCGCCTGGTCAGCCAGAAGCAGCTGCTCCAGGAGGTCTGGGGGCCCTCGTACGGCACCGAGACCAACTACCTGCGCGTCTACATGGCCCAGCTCCGCCGCAAGCTGGAAAGCGACCCCTCGCATCCGCGGCACTTCATCACGGAGCCGGGGATGGGGTATCGGTTCGAGAGGTGAGCCGAGCGTCGGCCGGGGGTCCGGGGGGTGTCCCCCGGGGGATGCGGCATCACGGAGCCGGGGATGGGTTATCGGTTCGAGCGTTAGTTCTAGTGGGTAGGTTCAGGGGGTACATGGCTGTCAGCGGCCCCCGGTACGCTTCAGACATGGGTGCTGTTCCTCGTTCCGAAAAGCCGGCCGGCCGGTTCCGGCGGATGATCGACCGGCTCTCCTCGTCGCAGGAGGACCTGGAGTCCGAGGAGCTGCGCGAGGACACCGAGACCACCGGATGTACGCGCATCGGTGACGCACATGACCGACAGATAGTCACCGTTACTGGTACCTTGCGCACGGTCACCCTGCGCCCGAGGGCCGGTGTCCCGGCCCTGGAGGCCGAGCTGTTCGACGGTTCGGCCGCCCTGGACGTGGTGTGGCTCGGCAGGCGCTCCATCGTGGGGATCGAACCGGGGCGCAAGCTGATCGCATCGGGCCGGATCTCGATGAGCCGGGGCCGCCGGGTGCTGTTCAATCCGAAATACGAACTCAGACCCCTCGGACGGGAGTAGCCGGTGACGTCGCTCGACAAGCCGACCGAAGACGCCCAACGCGATTCGCGGGCGGTGACGGAGGCCGCGCTCTTCGAGGCGTTCGGCGGTCTGCGGGGCATGATCGAGACGGTCCTGCCGGGACTGCTCTTCGTCACGATCTACACGATCAACAAGGACCTTCACTCGGCGGCCATCGCGGCCCTCGGCGTCTCCGTGCTGCTCGTCGTGGTCCGTCTGGTCATGAAGGACACCGTCAAGCACGCCTTCAGCGGCGTCTTCGGTGTGGCCTTCGGCGTGGTCTTCGCGATGATGACCGGCAACGCCAAGGACTTCTACCTGCCGGGCATGCTCTACACCCTCGGCCTGGCCCTCGCCTACATCATCACGACGCTCGCCGGTGTCCCGCTGATCGGCCTGATCCTCGGCCCGGTCTTCAAGGAGAACCTCTCCTGGCGCACCCGCAACCCGGGCCGCAAGAAGGCGTACGCGAAGGCGAGTTGGGCCTGGGGCCTGATCCTCCTCGCCAAGTGCGCGATCCTCTTCCCGCTGTACTGGTGGGCCGACACCACGCAGTTCGGCTGGGTCCTGATCGCGTTGAAGATCCCGCCGTTCCTCCTCGCCGTCTATCTCACCTGGGTCTTTCTGGCGAAGGCGCCCGCGCCGATCGACGTGTTCGCGGAGATGGAGGCCGCGGAGAAGGCCGAGGAGGAGCGCGAGCGCCAGCGCACGGCCGGCTCCGCGACCGGCTCCGCCGCGGAACTGGGTGCCAGGCACCGCAAGAGCTGAGTCCTCCCCTGGGCGCAGGGGCTGTGCGTTCGGCTCCACACTGCCGGTTCGTCGTGGCTGGTCGCGCAGTTCCCCGCGCCCCTTACGGGGCGCTGGTCGCACCCGGAGTCAGGCTCGCAGACGTAAGGATGGGGCGCCCGGCATGCTCCGGGCGCCCCATCCTCGTACGCGAGCGAACTAGCCCACCGCATCCTCCCGCCGCACCGACAACAGGTCCTCCAGCTGCTCCTCGCGGGCCTGGGCCGCTACGAACAGCAGCTCGTCGCCTGCTTCCAGGGAGTCGTCGGGGGTGGGCGTCAGGACGCGGGTGCCGCGGATGATGGTGACCAGGGACGTGTCCTCGGGCCATTCCACTTCGCCGACCTGGGTGCCGGCGAGGGCGGACTCCGGCGGGAGGGTCAGCTCGACCAGGTTGGCGTCGCCGTGGCTGAAGCGCAGCAGGCGGACCAGGTCGCCGACGCTCACCGCCTCCTCGACCAACGCCGACATCAGACGGGGGGTGGACACGGCCACGTCCACGCCCCAGGACTCGTTGAACAGCCACTCGTTCTTGGGGTTGTTGACGCGGGCGACGACGCGCGGGACGCCGTACTCGGTCTTCGCGAGCAGTGAGACGACCAGGTTGACCTTGTCGTCGCCCGTCGCGGCGATCACCACGTTGCAGCGCTGGAGCGCCGCCTCGTCCAACGAAGTGATCTCGCAGGCGTCGGCCAGCAGCCACTCCGCCTGCGGTACGCGCTCGACCGAGATGGCGGTCGGCGCCTTGTCGATCAGCAGGACCTCGTGCCCGTTCTCCAGCAGTTCGCCCGCGATCGAGCGGCCCACCGCACCGGCACCGGCAATGGCGACCCTCATCAGTGACCGCCCTCCTCGTCAGGGCCCTTGGCGAACGCCGCCTCGACCTTGTCCACGTCGTCCGTACGCATCATCACGTGCACCAGGTCGCCCTCCTGCAACACCGTCTGGGAGGACGGCAGGACCGCCTCGCCCAGGCGGGTGAGGAAGGCCACGCGCACACCGGTCTCCTCCTGGAGCTTGCTGATCCGCTGCCCCACCCACTCCGTCGACGCGTGCACCTCGGCGAGCTGCACCCCGCCCGTGGGGTCGCGCCACAGCGGCTCGGCACCCGACGGCAGCAGCCGGCGCAGCATCTGGTCGGCGGTCCAGCGGACGGTGGCGACGGTCGGGATGCCCAGGCGCTGGTAGACCTCGGCGCGGCGCGGGTCGTAGATGCGCGCCGCGACGTTCTCGATGCCGAACATCTCGCGGGCCACCCGGGCGGCGATGATGTTCGAGTTGTCCCCGCTGGAGACGGCGGCGAAGGCGCCCGCCTCCTCGATGCCCGCCTCCCGCAGGGTGTCCTGGTCGAAGCCGACACCGGTGACACGACGGCCGCCGAACCCGGAGCCCAGTCGTCGGAAGGCTGTGGGGTCCTGGTCGACCACGGCGACCGTGTGCCCCTGTTGCTCCAGGGTCTGGGCGAGAGCGGAACCCACTCTCCCGCAGCCCATGATGACGATGTGCACGACCGTCCTTCCGGTGTCAGTTGTTACTGCTCATGGAGTTACTGCTCAGGCTGAACAGGGTCTCAGACCGATGCCCAAGCTACACACGCGCAGTCCGCGGAGGGCACCCCCGTGCACGGTCGCCCGCGGTCTTCCGGCGATCAGCGGCGGCTGATGCTGCGGACGCTGAGCAGCGTCAGGATGCTGAGGCCGACGAGTCCGGCGGCGGCGCCGATGAGCTCCGCGGTCGAGTGCATGGAACCTCCAGGTAGGGGCGATGGGGGAGCGACGTCCAGGGCGCGCTTCCAAGGCACGTCCAGGGCACGTCCAGGGCTTTGTCATATAGACATGCGGATCCCTTCGGCCGGGGAATCCTCGGCGCGCCCCGTCCCCGATTTCACTCGGAGAGCAGAGGCCGGCCGGTAATACCTCGGACTTGGGCGGAAGCGACAGCGGGGGAGGGTGGGCGGTCCCGCGTTCGAGCGCTTACGATCCTCAGCGTGTCCAAACTGACCGACGTGCCCAAACGGATCCTCATTGGGCGCGCACTGCGCAGCGACCGGCTGGGAGAAACGCTCCTGCCGAAGCGCATCGCCCTCCCCGTTTTCGCCTCCGACCCGCTCTCCTCCGTGGCGTACGCGCCCGGAGAAGTGCTCCTGGTCCTCTCCATCGCGGGCGTGTCGGCGTACCACTTCAGCCCCTGGATCGCGGTCGCGGTCGTCGTGCTGATGTTCACTGTGGTGGCGTCGTACCGGCAGAACGTGCGCGCGTACCCGAGCGGCGGCGGCGACTACGAGGTGGCCAACACCAACCTCGGCCCCAAGTCCGGCCTCACCGTCGCCAGTGCGCTGCTCGTCGACTACGTCCTCACCGTCGCCGTGTCGATCTCCTCCGGCATCGAGAACCTCGGCTCCGCGATCCCCTTCGTGATCGAGAACAAGGTGCTCTGCGCGATCGCCGTCATCGTGCTGCTCACGCTGATGAACCTGCGCGGGGTCAGGGAGTCCGGGAAGCTCTTCGCGATTCCGACGTACGTCTTCGTGACGGGCGTCTTCGCGATGATCCTTTGGGGTGCGTTCCGCGGCCTGTTCCTCGACGAGACCATGAGGGCGCCGACCGCCGGCTTCCACATCGAGGCCGAGCAGGAAGGTCTCGCGGGCTTCGCGCTCGTCTTCCTTCTCCTGCGCGCCTTCTCCTCCGGCTGTGCCGCGCTCACCGGCGTCGAGGCGATCAGCAACGGCGTCCCGGCCTTCCGCAAGCCCAAGTCCAAGAACGCGGCGACCACGCTCGCGATGATGGGCCTGCTCGCGGTCACCATGTTCTGCGGCATCATCGGTCTGGCCATGGTGACGAAGGTCCGCATGGCCGAGAACCCGGCGACCGACCTGTTGAGGAACGGCGTGGCGGTCGGCTCCGACTACGTCCAGAACCCGGTGATCTCGCAGGTCGCCGAGGCCGTGTTCGGCGACGGCAGCTTCATGTTCGTGCTGCTCGCCGCGGCCACCGCGCTGGTCCTCTTCCTGGCGGCGAACACCGCGTACAACGGCTTCCCGCTGCTCGGCTCCATCCTCGCCCAGGACCGCTATCTCCCGCGCCAGCTGCACACCCGCGGCGACCGCCTCGCCTTCTCGAACGGCATCGTGCTGCTCGCCGGTGCGGCCGCGCTGCTGGTGTGGATCTACGGAGCGGACTCGACCCGGCTGATCCAGCTCTACATCGTCGGCGTGTTCGTCTCCTTCACGCTCAGCCAGACCGGCATGGTCCGGCACTGGAACCGCCATCTGGCCACCGAGCGGGACCAGGCCAAGCGCCGCCACATGTACCGCTCCCGGGCGATCAACACCTTCGGTGCCTTCTTCACCGGGCTTGTGCTGGTCGTCGTCCTGGTCACCAAGTTCACGCACGGCGCCTGGGTTGCGCTGCTCGGCATGGTGATCTTCTACGCGACCATGTCCGCGATCCGTAAGCACTACGACCGCGTCTCCGAGGAGATCGCCGCGCCCGAGGGACCGAGCGACGACGTCGTACGCCCCTCGCGCGTCCACTCCATCGTCCTGATCTCCAAGATCCACCGTCCGACGCTGCGCGCCCTCGCCTACGCCAAGCTGATGCGCTCGCACACCCTTGAGGCGCTCAGCGTCAACGTCGACCCGGCCGAGACCAAGGCACTCCAGGAGGAGTGGGAACGGCGCGGCATCGACGTACCGCTGAAGGTCCTCGACTCGCCGTACCGCGAGATCACGCGGCCGATCATCGAGTACGTGAGGGGCCTGCGCCGGGAGTCGCCGCGCGACGCGGTCTCGATCATCATCCCCGAGTACGTGGTGGGGCACTGGTACGAGCAACTGCTGCACAACCAGAGCGCGCTCAGGCTCAAAGGCCGGCTGCTGTTCACGCCGGGTGTCATGGTGACCTCCGTGCCGTACCAGCTGGAGTCCTCCGAGGTGGCCAAACGGCGGGCCCGCAAGCAGCAGGAGTGGAACGCGCCGGGTGCCGTGCGGCGCGGGCCGGCTCAGGAGCGGACCAAGACGGAGTCCAGCTCACCCAAGGACTGACGGACTCGTGTCGAACGGCCGGGCGGCGTCCACGTAGACTGGTGGGCTGTTGTCCGGCCGTACCCTTTTCGCATCTGGAGTCACCCCGCCATGCAGGCAGAACCGAAGAAATCGCCGGCGGGGTCGCTCGTGGGGCAGGAGTACGAGGTCGAGATCGGCCCCGTCGCCCACGGTGGGCACTGCATCGCCCGTACCGACGCCGGCCAGGTGCTCTTCGTACGGCACACGCTGCCCGGGGAGCGGGTCGTCGCGCGTGTGACGGAGGGCGAGGAAGGCGCGCGCTTCCTGCGCGCGGACGCGGTGACCGTCCTGGAGGCGTCCAAGGACCGCGTCGAGGCGCCCTGCCCGTACGCGGGCCCCGGCCGCTGCGGCGGCTGCGACTGGCAGCACGCCAAGCCGGGCGCGCAGCGCCGCATGAAGGGCGAGGTGATCGCCGAGCAGCTGAAGCGGCTCGCGGGCCTGACGCCCGAGGAGGCCGGCTGGGACGGCACGGTGATGCCGGCCGAGGGCGACAAGGTGCCCGCCGGTGAGGTGCCCGCCTGGCGTACGCGCGTGCAGTACGCGGTGGATGCCTCCGGGCACGCCGGTCTGCGGCGGCACCGTTCGCACGAGGTCGAGCCGATCGAGCACTGCATGATCGCCGCGCCGGGCGTCAGCGAGCTGGGCATCGAGCGGCGCGACTGGTCCGGGATGGAGTCGATCGAGGCGATCGCGGCGACGGGTTCCCAGGACCGGCAGGTGATCCTGACGCCGCAGCCCGGCGCCCGCCTGCCGATCGTGGAGCTGGACCGGCCGGTGTCGGTCATGCGGGTGGAGGAGAAGGACGGCGGGGTCCATCGCGTCCACGGCCGCCCCTTCGTGCGTGAGCGCGCTGACGACCGTACGTACCGGGTCGGCAGCGGCGGCTTCTGGCAGGTCCACCCGAAGGCCGCGGACACGCTCGTCAAGGCCGTGATGCAGGGCCTGATGCCGCGCAAGGGCGAGATGGCGCTCGACCTGTACTGCGGCGTCGGCCTCTTCGCGGGCGCCCTCGCCGACCGGCTCGGCGACAAGGGCGCGGTGCTCGGCATCGAGTCCGGCAAGCGCGCGGTCGAGGACGCCCGCCACAACCTCGCCGCCTTCGACCGCGTCCGCATCGAACAGGGCAAGGTCGAGGCGGACCTCCCGCGCACCGGCATCACCGAGGTCGACCTCATCGTCCTCGACCCGCCCCGCGCGGGCGCCGGCAAGAAGACGGTCGCCCACCTGTCGTCACTGGGCGCGCGCCGCATCGCGTACGTGGCCTGCGATCCGGCGGCGCTGGCACGGGACTTGGGGTACTTCCGCGAGGGTGGGTATCGGGTGCGGACGCTTCGGGCGTTCGATCTGTTTCCGATGACGCATCATGTGGAGTGCGTGGCGATCCTTGAACCGGCGGTCAAGGGTTCCTGACTGCGGTTTTGTGAGTGCGCATTATGTGCGGTGTGGGTGTTACGGGCGATATCTTGACCCTGAAATGACGCTCGTGACGCTCGTTCTGATGGGGTGCCAGCTGCGTCGATGGGCTGGTCAGGCCACCTGAAATGACGGGTGCCAAG
This sequence comes from Streptomyces scabichelini, assembly GCF_011045015.1. Classification (GTDB taxonomy): domain Bacteria; phylum Actinomycetota; class Actinomycetes; order Streptomycetales; family Streptomycetaceae; genus Streptomyces; species Streptomyces scabichelini. The sequence goes on from NZ_JAAKZY010000032.1 coordinate 28,606, forward strand.
GGCTTCTGGCAGCCGTTGAGCGTGACCTTGAGTGTTCGTCGGCTCGGGTGTGTCGGTCACGCTTCGTGAGGGATGCCAGAACGGAAGACGCCGGTGCACTGCCGAGGTGACTGTGCCCGAGAGCAGCACTCGGACGCCCTCGTAGTCGGAGGGAGGGATGAGCGGCATATCGGCCGCCCACAGCGGGTACTTCGGGTGGTCCTGCCGAGCACGGTCGGAGGCGAGGGACGGAGCGCGATGATTGGTTCCGAGTGGACGCTGCCGCAAGGGTTCCATGATGTGTTCAGGCACCACTTCACCGAGGTCGGGCAGGTCAGACTCCATCACGTGGCCGGCGGTCGGGCCGGAGCGGAGACCGTTGTACTGCTGCACGGCTGGCCGCAGACCTGGTACGCGTGGCGCAAGGTGATGCCCGGGCTCGTGGAGGCCGGCTACCGGGTCGAGGCGGTCGAGTACCGGGGCGCCGGTGAGTCCACCCGGCCGGCCGGAGGCTACGACAAGGCGACGATGGCCGCCGATGTGCGAAACCTGCTCGACGCGCTGGATGCGGGGCAGGTGCATCTGGTGGGCCGGGACATCGGGCTCATGGTGGCCTACGCTCTCGCCGCACAGTGGCCGCGGGCGGTCGCGTCCCTGACCATGCTGGACGTGCCGATCCCCGGCACCACCGTCTGGGAGCGGGCCAAGCTGGATCCGCAGACCTGGCACTTCGGTCTGCACCGGCAGCGGGACATCGCCGAGATGCTCGTCTCCGGCCGCGAGTACGACTACCTCTCCACCTTCTACCGGGCCCGCACCAAGGTCGCCGGGGCTGTCACCGACGACGACCTGGCGGTCTACGCCCGCGCCTACGCGGCACCGGGCGCCCTGCGTGCCGGCTTCGAGCTCTACCGCGCCTTCGACCAGGATGAGCAACGGTTCGCCAAGCTGCTCCAGGACAAACTGCCGATGCCGGTCCTCGCCCTGGGCGGTGAACTCGACAACGGATCCCTGATCACCGACATGGCCCGCGAGGCGGCCACCGACGTCCGCGGTGCCGTTGTTCCCGGAGGCGGCCACTGGACACCCGAGGAGAACCCCGAGGTGCTTCTTGAGCATCTGCTCACGTTTCTTCCCTCGGTCGGTGCGGTGCGGTCACCGTGACCGGCTCAAACAGGGGCCCGGACTCAGGCCCGGACTCAGGCTTGGACCCGGCGGTGACCGTCGTGGTGACCCGGGTGATCCGTCCGGGCAAGGAGGAGCAGTTCGCCCGCTGGGCCGACGACGTGGACCGGACCGCCGCCCGCTTCCCCGGCCACCTCGGCGGGGTGCGGCTGCACGACAGCCAGGGACTGAACCATCTGATCTACCGCTTCGACTCGGCCGAACATCTGCACGCCTGGGAGAACTCGACCGAGCGGCACGCCCTCATCCGCCGGGGAGACGAGATCTCCGACCAGGCGAAGAGCACGAACTCCGGTCTGGATCCGTGGTTCACGCTGTCCGGCGGCGCTGTGCCGCCCCGGTGGAAGACCTTCCTCATCACCTGGGCGGCCGCCTACCCCACCCTGCTCGCCCTGAGCACGGCCCTGGCTCAGCTGGCCCCCGGCCTGCCTCAGCCGGCGGCCCTCGCCCTCACCTCGGCGATACTCACCGCCGTGCTGACGTGGCTGGTCCTCCCCCGGATCACCCGCCAGGTGCGCCCATGGCTCTTCCGTGGCGCGCGGCCGGCCCCGGCCAGCAGACCTTCGCCGACGCGGGAGAGCCCCGCCGGGAGGCCGTACCGTTCCTGACGACCTCCCGCGAATGTGGTCGAGAACGAGACCGAGGCCGAGGCCGTGCCATTGTCAGGGGCGGCTTCCGGGCCCGGTCGGCCCGCTGCGTGCGTGGTTCACCGCGTGGACGAGTTCGTCGATGTCGGCGTGGCTGGTGCGGAAGCTGATGACACAAGCGCGCAGTGCCGCCCGCCCGTTGAGCCGGACGGTGCTGATCCAGGCGCGCCCGCTGTCCACGACGGATCGGGCGAGCGCGTTGTGGTGCTCCCACGACTCGCTGTCGGAAAGGCTGTCGGCCGCGGGGTCGGCGAAACAGACCACCGGCAGTGGTGTGTCATTGGCGATGGTCCACCGGGAGCCGGTGAGCTGCCGGCGGAGGATGTCGGCGAGCTCGGTGTCGCGCTCCAGTTGGTCGGCGTATCCAGACCGTCCCGCGACGGCGAGGCTGAGGAAGAGTTTCAGTCCGATGAACCGGCGTGACCACTGCTGGCTGGAGGTGTAGGGGTCGACGGTGTCGGGGATGTCGGCCGGCATGTAGGACGTGGTGACGCGGAAGGTCTCCGCAAGTGCCTCTCGGTCGGTGCACAACAGGGCGCCGGCTCCCATCGGCACGCTCAGCCATTTGTGAGCGTCCACCGTGATCGATTGGGCGCGCTCGATTCCCTTCAACACCCCCCGCAGCCGGTCCGACAACGCGGCCGCACCGCCGTAGGCGGCATCGGCGTGCAGCCACAGGTCCTGCGCCTGGCAGAGTTCGGCCAGCTCGGGCAGCGGGTCGAGGACACCGGCTCCCGTCGTGCCGGCCGTGCCGATCACCATGAACGGCAGGTCGCCGGCCGCGCGGTCCGATGCCACCTGGACGGCCAGTTGTCCGAGGTCCATCCGCAGATCGGCATCGACGGGCACGAGTCGTACCGCCTCCCGTCCGATGCCGGTGGCGTGCGCGATCTTCAGCCAGGCCAGATGGCTTTCCGCCGACGCGTACAGCACAGGCCGGCCGGGCAGTGCGCGCAGCCCCGTCGTGCCGTACTCGGGCCACGTCTTGGTCAACGCCAGTAGTACGGCGGTCAGGTTCGCCTCCGCTCCGCCGCTGGTGAACGACCCGGCCACCGTTTCAGCCGGATAGCCGAGCCGCCTGCCGAGGAAGCGCAGGAGATGTGCCTCGATCTCCGCAGCCGCAGGCGCGTGCGACCAGGCCGCCAACTGCGGGTTGAACGCCGCGGCGAGGGTCTCGCCGACAACGCCGAGGAGGGTTGGCGTCGGGTTGAACAACCCGAAGTAGCGAGGGTGAGTCGTGTGCACGGTGCCGTCGCGCAACAGCGCCGCGACGTCGCCGATCACCGCACCGGGATCCGTCGGTGCGTCGAAGTCGTACGACTCGACGGCGGAGCGCAGTCTGCCGAGGTCCACCGGTGTGCTCACCGGCCGCCTGGCGACCTGCTCACGTTCGTCATCGAGTAGGCCGACGACATGGCGCCACAGCCATGCCGTCGAGTCGAGAGGCGGGTCGAACGAGTCCCGGCCCGTTGGGAAGGCCGGCTGGCGGATTGCGGCGGCACCCGCGCCGTCGTGGGCAGGTTCGTCCTTCCTCATACAGCCCATGCTCGCACTCTCGCAACCACGCACAAGTGGCTCAACTGATGCCAGGCAGCAGGCTCGCGACATGATGTCCCGCGCGGTCGCCGTCGCAGCCACCGACGGAGTGCCAGCCCTCGAACTCACCATCCCCTACGGGGTGCCCGGCCCAGGAAGCCGCAGGTGCGAGCCGTAACCCAAACGGGCCGGCCGCCCGCTCGGAAGCGCCGGATCCGGCCGGCCGTTGGCGACGGCCGAAGCAGCGCTCACGATGATCTTGCTCCGAGCCGAGCCCTTACGACCACAGCCCCTGCTGCGGGGTGTCGATGACGGGTGCGATGAGCGGGTGCGGGTGCGCGGCCTCGGTTCCACCGCTTCCATAGGGGCGGGTGAGGACCTGGATCCGGGCGAAGATCTCGTCGAATTCGGCCTCGGTCACGAGGAACGCGTAATGCAGCCTGTCGAAATCGCCATCGTTGTCCACGAAGTCAAGGGTCGTGTCCTTACTCACCCGTAGGACGGCGAATTCTCCCATCTTCATCGGCTGGGGCAGGCCGAGCAACTCGGAGTAGAAGGCCGCGGTCTTCTCCTTGCTGTGCGTGGCGACGATGTGGTGGTTAAGGACCGGCATATCTGTTTTCCGTTCCCGTGGTATTGGCATTGAGGGGAAGAACCGGCGCCTGCCCGTCCCTCCCCTCCCCGGCCAGTTCGTCATCCAGACAGTCCACCCGTGGTCGGCTCATCAGGGGTTGCCTCGACCCGCCGAAGGTGCTCGCCGATCTCCTGCGGGAGTTGCGCAGTGAGCTTGTCCGCCAGCCCGGCCGGGATGCGTTCGGCCAGTGTCTCCAACGTCGCCCCGTGTCGCCCTCTCGGCCGCACCACGGCAGTTCAGCCGAGCGCGGGACTGCACCTGACCGATGAACTCGTCCTGCTGCACCGTCGTTCACCTCCTTGTCCTGTCAGAAGTCCCGAGTAGCCTGCGCCCGCGCGACAAAACGACCAGCGCGGACAGGACCCTCGTGATGCGCAGTGGCTTGATCACTTCCGGGGCGGAACAAGCAAGGTGCGTACGTCGTGGCCGGTGAAGACCCCGTCATCGGGATGGCCGAGGTCGATGGCGAGGGTCAAGTCTTCGTCGGTGGGTCAGTTGGCTCACCGGCCACGCCCTGGACGTCACCGGCGGCCTGTACCTGCGACCGCAGGTGGAGCAGCCGCCAAGGTGACGACGAGAGCCTGGGCGGCGAACGGTAACGTGCTCTGCCCGCCGTCGTGCTGCCGCGCTACGGGCGAGCGGCGCTCCACAAGGTGAGGCGGCCGAGGCGGGCCCGTCGTCGACATCAGCTCGGTCGCCGGCCCGCAGGGACGGGATCTACGGCGCGGTCGCCTACGCGGCGAGCCAGGGCGCCATAGTGAGTCTCGCCCGGGGGACGGCGGACAGTGTGCGGCCGCCGTGGCGGCGCGTTGCTCTGGCCATCATGTCCGGCACCATCGACGACCTCGAAGAGATCGCACCACGGGCCTGAGCCGGCCTCCACGTACTACGACGCGCTTGAGGACGCCACGACGTGGCACCCCTTCTCGATCACCGCAGTGCTGCGCAGGCACGCCACCCTCGCCCACATCGCCGCTGGTTTCGGTAGCCCGGACTGTCTCATCGTCGCTGCCGCCGCCGGCTCCCGGGGAGCACGCCAGGAGGAACCCACGGGCGATGTTCCGCGCGCGTTCCAAGGACAGCAGGCCGACTCCAGTGTCCCGGTCGAGGCTGTCCGCTTCGTCAGGCGGCTGCACCATCACGACATGACCACGACATGACACGCGACGCACCCCCGGACAGTGCAGGCGCTGTCGGCGCCTGTCACCTGTGTGGCAAGCGCGGCTGGTCGGCGTGCTGTCTGCCCAGCAGTTCCGCCGCCTGGTGCTGCGTCTGCTCGGCTGCCGTCTTGGCCTCCGCCACGACATCCCCTCGTTCGCGCACCAGATCCTCATAGATCGGCACCTGATCGCTCTCGCCGAGAGTTTGTTTCACAACACTGTCCCTTTCGCAGTCGTGCTTGTTGCAGCCCGGCGTTTCGTGCGCTCACCGTTCCTGCCGGACCGAAGAGTGGCCGTAATGCTGTCAGGCCCGGTTGAGTCGGGCGGCGATCCCGTGGCCGATCAGCAAATAGATGACGGCCGGGAGACCATAATTGAGGACGACTCGCAGGCTCTCGGTGTCCATCGTGAAAATGTCCTGTGCCCATCCGGAAAGCCAGTCCGCCGTGCCGTGCACGAACTCGACGAACGGATTCGTCTGGTTCGCGTCGAGCAGGTGGAGCACGACCCACAGGCCCAGAAAACCAGCCGCGACATCAGCGATTGTGCAGGTCACAAGGGCTGCACGCCGGGTGTCGACCTGATTGCGGGCGGAGCTGTCGGGGCCCGGGGGCTGGTCGTACGTCCGGTATCCGGAAACCGGGTCGGTGTTGTTCACGAGAAGCTCCGATCTGACGCGTCCTCTGTCGGCAGGGCCTGCCCAGAGGTCCTGGTATTCAGCCTCCGTGGCTTGTTTCTGCTTACTTCTGCGTCCTGAACGCGCTGCCGTGTTACACGTGCACCCTGGTAGCCCAAATATGGCTGCGGCCTATTCGTGCACGCACTCAAATATTCCGCTGCGGGGTAAATTTGCGGATTCTCTGGAAGGAGCAGTGGACGCACGGTCTGCGTATGTGATGCGGGGATCAGGTGCGACGGGGGCTGAACCGGTCTGCCGGATGTAGGCGGGTGAACCGCCCGACCGTACGGATCATGGATGCCGCTACCTGCTGGGGCAAGCACAAGGAGATGGGCTCTGCCCTGACGCTCGTTTGACGCTCAGGGGCGCGGACTTTCCGACGGCGGTGTGCCGCGACCGCGTTGTTGGTTAGGGTGGCAAGAGCCTGATTCCGATGCCCTTGACCAGGGTGATGGACAGGCTGATGGCTCCCGGGGGGCCAATTCAGACACGACGGGGGGCTCGTTGGTGGGGAGTTGGCGCGGGCAGCGGCCGAAGGCCATGTCGACGGGCGGCAGCGGGCAGGTCGCATCCGCCGGATGGTCTGTGACGGCGTGCGCGTACTGACGGCGCACATGGGCCGTGGCGTGTCCGGACCTCAGCAGGTCGATCTGTCGGACCCGGTGGACCTGTGACCGGCCGGCCGGTGCCCCCGGTGCTGCCACCGTTGCTGCGCGTGTGGCTCGGGCTGATCGCGGCCCTCGCCGCGCTGGTGGTCGTCGTGCTCGGGGTCTTGTACGCGGGTCACAGCGAGCCCGGCAGGGTGGACCGGTGGATCGTCGAGCCGACGGCGGACAGTGTGCGGCCGCCGTGGCGGCGCGTCGCGCTGGCCACGGACTTCCTGGCAGAGCCCGTCGGAGCAGCGATGCTGGTCGTGGCCGCCGTGGCAGGCTGTCTGCTGCTTCGGCGTCCCCGCGCGGCCGTGCTCATCGTTGCCGGCGTCGTCTTGACCGTGGGGACGGCGAGGCTCCTCAAGTCCCTGGTGGGGCGCACCATTCACGGTGACGGCAACCTGTCCTACCCGAGCGGGCACACCGCCTTCCTGACCGCGCTCGCCCTCATGGTGGCGCTGCTCGCGACCGGCCGGCTCGGCCTCGGCAGGGCGGCCGGCACGTCACTCGCGCTCGCCGCGGCGCTGGTGGCCGGCGCCGCCATGGGCTGGGCGCAGGTCGCTCTGGGCGCGCACTACCCGACCGACGTCCTCGGCGGCTGGTGTACCGCGCTGGCGGTGATACCCATGACCGCGTGGCTGGTCGACCGACTGGCCGACCGGATCGCCGACCGGCAGGTCGACCGGACGGCCGACGCCGGTCGGCGTGCGCATCGCTGACGTCACGTCACATCACGCCACGCCACGTCACCTCACGTCACATCAGGCCACATCACGTCACGCCAAGCGGCGGAACACGGGCTTCACCGGTCGTCCGGCCAGCCAGGGGGTGGGGTCGGCGGCGTCCAGTGCCTTCCGGTACACCGCACACGCCTGGGCTACCACGTTGACGGTGTGGTCGATGTCGGCGTCGCTGAGCGCGCTGCTCACCACGAACGACGGGGCCAGCACCCCGCCCGCGAGGAGTTGGCGCAGGAACAGGGTGCGGTACTCCTGCGACGGCTGCCCGTTCTCGTCGAGGGTCGCGAAGACCAGGTTGCTGGCCCGGCCCCGTACGACGATGTGGTCGCCGACGCCCATGGCGGCCGCGGCGTCGCGGACACCGGCGGCCAACCGCTCGCCGAGGGTGTGCAGCCGCGCGGTGATGCCCTCCTCGGTGTAGGTGGTCTGCACGGCCATCGCGGCGGCCAGCGAGTGCGTTTCCGCACCGTGCGTGGTGGACAGCAGGAACACCCGCTCGCCGGAGTGACGCAGCCCGCCCCGCTCCATCAGATCGCGGCGCCCGGCCAGCGCCGAGACGGCGAATCCGTTGCCCAGCGCCTTGCCGAACGTGGAGAGGTCGGGGACGACGCCATACAGGCCCTGGGCGCCCGCCTCGGACCAGCGGAAACCGGTGATCATCTCGTCGAAGATCAGTACGCAGCCGTGCCGGTCGGCCAGTTCGCGCAGGCCGGCGAGGTACCCGGGCGGCGGCTCGGTGTGGGTGGCGGGTTCGAGGATCAGGCAGGCGATCTCGTTCTGGTGGCGGTTGAGCAGCTCCTCCGTGGCGGCCAGGTCCCCGTAGGGGAACGCCATGGTGAGGTCGGTGGTCGCCGCCGGAATGCCTGCGGACATCGGCGTCGTACCGATGAACCAGTCGTCGACGGAGAAGAACGGATGGTCGCCGCAGAGGGCCACCCGCGGGCGCCCGGTGGCGGCGCGGGCGAGACGCACCGCGGCGGAGGTGGCGTCGGAGCCGTTCTTCGCGAACTTCACCATCTCGGCGGTCGGCACCGTGGCAAGGAAGCGTTCCGCGGCCTCGACCTCCACGATGGACGGCCGTACGAAGTTGCTGCCGCGGTCGAGTTCCCGCCGCACCGCCTCGATCACGCGCGGGTGGGCATGGCCGAGGCTGACCGACCGCAGCCCTGAGCCGTACTCGATGTAGCGGTTGCCGTCGATGTCCCACACGTGGGCACCGCGGCCGTGGCTGATGACCGGGGCCAGGTTCTCGGGGTACTGGTCGTCGCCCTTGGCGTAGGTGTGCGCGCCCCCGGGGACCATGGCGTGCAGCCGCTCGTTCGCCGTCCGCGACCGGGGCAGTCGGAACTCTTCGGTGTCTACTGTGTCTACCGTGTCTTCGGTGGCCACGCCGACCTCAACTCTCTATCTGCTGGAGGGCCTTGGCGAGGCTCGGCGCCTCCCGGTCTCGCTTGGACATTGATGTGACCGGCAGCGGCCAGGGAATGGCGAGCTCCGGGTCGTCGAAGGCGATCGTCACGTCCTCGGCCGGATCGTGCGGGCGGTCGATCCGGTACGAGGTGTCGGCGGTTTCGGTCAGCGCCTGGAAGCCGTGCGCGCAGCCCGCCGGGATGTAGAGGGTGGCCTGCGTGTCGCCGGACAGCTCGAAGAAGGCCCGGTTGCGGTAGGTCGGCGAGTCCGGCCGCAGGTCCACGACGACGTCGAAGATCCTTCCGTACGAGCACCGCACCAGCTTGGCTTCGCCGGCGCCGGAGCGCAGGTGCAGGCCGCGCAGCACGCCCCGGACCGAGCGGGACAGGCTGTCCTGGATGAAGGCGTCCGGGTCGAGGCCCACCGAGCGGACCACGTCGGCGTCGAAGGTGCGGCAGAAGAAGCCGCGCTCGTCGGCGTACGGCGTCGGCTCGAACAGGTACCCGCCGGAGATCTCCGGAACTTCGGTCGCTTTCATGGAGTCTCCTGCTGAGCGTGGGCGTGCGTGTGGTTGTGGTCGGCCGCCGGGAACAGGGCCGCGGTCAAGGCGGCGAACTGGTCCTCGAGTTGCCGGGCGGCGGCCAGGTTCCGCTCGGCGAGGGTCCGCCGCAGCTCCGCCGATCGCTGCTCCAGCGCCCGGAACTGCTCGAGCAGCCGGTCGGCGTCGACCGCGCGAGCCGGGTGGCAGTACGCGGCAAGGCCCATCCGGTCCATGAGCGCGTCGCTCTTCGCCGCATAGCTGAGTGCGAGCGTCGGCGTGCCGGCCTTCAGCGCGCAGATCAGGTTGTGGTACCGGGTAGCCACCACGGTGTCGGCAGCCGCCGTCTCCTTCATCAGGTCGGCGAGCGAGGCCGCCTCGGCGGCGGTGACCAGCGGCGAGTCCACCGCGTCGAGGATCGCGGCGACCACCGGTGCGTCGCACTCGTCGCCGGTGAGCAGCCGGACCGGCCTGCCGTCATCAACCAGTGTGCGGACAAAGCGAGTTGTCCCGTCGAGGTAGCGCCGGTGGATCTCCTCGGCACGGGCGCGGTCGTCGTTGCCGCCGTGGAAGGCCATGACGCCGACGCAGACCGGGCCCGGCGGGCCGGCCGGGCCCGAGGGCGCGCTCGCCGGCGGCGTCGGCAGGGCGAAGGCGAGGTCTGGGTAGACCCGGTCGCGCGCGGTGTTCACGCCCATCGCCCGCATCGCGTCGCGGGACAGGGTGTCCCGGTACGAGCGGTACGCGGCCAGCCGCGCCGACCAGCGCACCAGGGCCCGGGTCGGCCGGTCGCTGATCGTGTCCGCGCCGACGCCGACCAGCGCGACCCGGGTGCGCAGCAGCCGGCCACTCGCGCAGAGCAGGAACAGCGAGTACGGGAAGCCCCACGGCCGCAGCGGCAGCGTGGCCTCCAGGACGCCCATGCCCGGCACGATCACCACGTCGTGCCGGCGCACCCAGGCGGCGGTGCGGAAGACGTCGACGAGTTTGCCCAGGCCCTTCCCCGCGATCGCGCCCGCACGCGACGCGGTCCGGTACTCCCCGCGGTACCAGTGCAGCCGCGTCGCGCGGATGCCGTACCGGGCCGTGACGACCTCGGGTCCGCCGCACAGCGCGTCCACGACCGCTTCCGGGTGCTCGGCGCGGAGATACCCGAGCACGGCCTCGAGCGACCCGTCGTTGCCGAGGTTGCCGGAGCCGAGCAGGCCGAACACCCCGACGCGCACCGGGGTTTCACCCGCGGACGTCATGCCTGCCTCCCTTCACGATCTGCACGGTCTGCACGACCTTCACGGCCTGCACGACCTTCGCGGCCGGCGACGAGGGCGTCGACGGAGACGGTGAGCCCGCCCGGGTCGACGGGGGCGCGGTCCTCGACCCGCTCGCCGGCGCCCGGCCGGACCCGGCTGGTCATCCACGCGGCCAGGTGGCGGTAGCACGCACGCCGGTCGGCCGCGGACAACGGCGCCCGCCGGATCGCCGAGACGAAGCCCCAGACGTACTCGGCGAGCAGCCGGGGCGTCGGGTGCAGCGGGCCTGCCCGGCGCGGGTCCAGGTTGACGCACCGGGAGCGCTTGCCGGGGTTCGCCCGCTCGGCGCGGGTGGGGTGGTCGCGGCGGAAGTACAGCAGCTCCGGCACCTGGTGGAAGGGTCCGTGCAGGACGATCTCGGCGACGAACGTGCGGTCCGCGTGGTGGTAGCTGTCGTGCGGCTTCACCCGGCGCAGCACGTCGGCCCGCATCACTCCGTAGAAGTCGTCGCCGCCGGGCTCGACCAGCATGCTGCGGAAGCGCTCCGGTGCGTGCGGCGAGGCGGTGGCGAGCGTGTAGTCGTACGGGACCTTCACCTGGCCGTCCTCGTCGATGACCGCCTGGTCGGCGTGCGCGAGGATCACCTCGGGCCGCTCGTCCAGCGCCTGAACGCAGCGCCGCAGCAGGTCCCGGGCGTAAAGGTCGTCGTGCGAGGCCCACTTGAACAGCTCGCCGCGGCACTCGGTGAACACGTAGTTGTGGTTCGGTGCGGCGCCGATGTTCCGGGGCAGCCGGATGTACCGGATGCGGGAGTCCTTCGCGGCGTACTTGCGGCAGATGTCCTCGGTCCCGTCGGTCGAGGCGTTGTCGGAGATGACCAGCTCGAAGTCCTCGTAGGTCTGGCCGAGCAGGGCGTCGAGCGACTCGGCGAGGTACTCCTCGCCGTTGTACACGGGCAGGCCGATGCTCAGCCGGGGAAGGGCGGTCATGGCGTCCTCACTTCGCGGATGGGGGGTTGGTGGCGCTCGCGCAGGGCGGACCGCAGATGCAGCCACCACACGGCCGAGCCGCAGACGGTCGCGGCGGCGACGCCCCAGGCCGAGCCGACCGTGCCGGCCACGGCCGCCCCGCCGAGCCCACCGATGACGTAACAGGCGGAGGCGAACAGCTGGCTGCGCAGGCTGCGCCGGGCCGCGCCGAGGGCGCGCAGCCCGGCCGCTGCGCCCATGCCGAGGCCGGCGCCCGCGACGCCGAGCGTGGCAGGCACGATGAGCTCCGAAGAGGAGTGCCAGACGTCGCCGAGCACGAGCTCACCGAAACGGTCCGGCACCAGCAGCAGCGCCGCGCCCCACAACAGCACGGCGGCGGTCTGCCCGCCGCTGAGCAGGAGGCAGAACTTGCCAAGACGGTGCGGGGCCCGCCGCAGCACCCGTGCCGCCTCCGCGACGGTGACCAGCGAAAGTCCCATCAGCACCGCGAGGAACGGGCCGAGCAGGAGCTCGGCGCCCCGGACCACACCCACCGCGCTGACTCCGACGATCGCGCCGAGCCCGTACGCCCGCAGCTGGGCCGCGCCGCTGACGCCGACGTTCTCGACCAGGTACCGGTAGCCGAGGTCGCGGTGCTCGCGCAGCCAATCGCGCGCTCCGGTCATCCGGGGCCGGATGCCGGACTGGAAGCAGCCGTACGCCGCGGCCACCGTGGCGGACGCGCCCCAGGCGAGCACGAAAGCGGCCACGCCGCCGACGCGGGCCGCCACCACCATGGCGGGGACGAGCGCGACGCCCCACACGAGGTCGTTGACGAACGCCTTCCGCCCGGCGCCGGCGGCGAAGAACGAGTACCGCCAGGCGTCCTGCAGCAGCAGCCCCGGCAGCATGACGCCGAGGCAGGCGAACGCGGGCCCCACGCGGCCGCCGAGAGCCAGCCCGCCCACCAGACACACCGCGCCGATGGCGGCACCGACGCCGAGCGCGGTACCCGACGACCGGGCCACCGCCCCGCGCCAGGACCAGTCGGGCACGCCGCTGAAGCGCACCACGAGCGGATCGGTGGCAAGGCCGCGGGAGACGCTGAGCACCACGCCATAGGTCACCCAGGCCAGGCTGAACACGCCGAACGCGGCCAGCCCGAGCGAGCGTGCCACGTAGATCCCCACCGCGAAGTTGGTCATGCTGGAGGCCGCCTGGTCGGCCAGTCCCCAGGACAGCCGGCCGACGAGGGCCCGCCGGGCGGAGCCGGCCGGTCGCGCCGTTGCCCGCGGTTTCTCCCCCTCGGTGGTCATCGGCGTCATGCCTTGATCAGCCCTGCGCCGTGCAGGGCGCCGGCCGCGGCGGCGACGGTGTCGAACGGCAGCCCGGACCGCTCGGTGACGTCCAGCAGACTGTGCTCGCCGTCGGACAGATTGAGCACCCAGAGCATGGCCATCTGGGCCTGCTTGGTGTCGCTGCGGCCGCCGAGCGCGTCGTACAGCCCGCGCCGGCCCAACTGCGGTTCGCCGTAAGGGCTGAGGTTGACGTACTGGCGGTTGCGGTCGAGGACGGCGAACGCCTCGCGGCAGACGGAGAGGGTGTCGGCCATCGCCTCCGGGGAGACGAAGTCCAGGTTGTCCGCCGAGGTGTGGTACTCGGGATAGCCGGCGTACGGGGTCCGGCTGAGCGAGCCCACGCCCAGATTGAACCCGGGCGAGCAGTACTGCCGCTCGTCGTAGCCGTACGGAGTGAACTCGGTGACGTGGTGCGGGCGTTCGGAGGCGGCCAGCACATGCCGCATCACCCGGTCGATCTCCGCGTCGCCGCGCCTGCTCTGCTTGTACGTCAGTTGGCCCGAGTCTCCGGCGCAGGCCAGCACGAGGCCGTGCTTGACCCGTCCCACCCGCTCCGCGTTGCGCGCCAGCCAGGTGATCGCCCCGATGGTGCCGGGCGCGAAGATGAACCGGTAGGTGTAGTACGGCGGCTGCTCCTGCTCCGCCAGCGTCCGGGCCAGGAACGTCGCCACCGCGATGCCGGCCAGGTTGTCGTTGGCCAGCGAGGGGTGGCAGACGTGGCAGGAGACGATCACCTCGTCGGGGACCTGCCCGGGGACCACGTGCTCGGCGTAGGTGAGATGGCCGTCGGCGAGGGTGGAGTCGATACGGACCTCGTAGTCGCCGTCCGGCATCGCGTCCAGGGTCTCCTGGGCCAGACAGAACCCCCACTCCGGCTTGTAGTAACTGGTGCGGTACGGCACCCAGTTCGGGTGCTCCGGAAGGGTGTGCAGGTGCGCGCGCAGCTCGGCCAGCGGCATGGTCGCCGACACCGGCACGCTGTAGCCGAGCACGTGCAGGCTGGACTCGGCGAAGTCCACGACCCGCTTGCCGGCGGCGTCGGCGATGTACGCGTCCCGGATGTTCCACTCCTGCGGCACCGTCCAGTCGAGCACCTGCGTCCCGGTCGGCACCTCGTGCACCTGGAGCGGGACGTACTCGCCGACGATGTCCAGGGTGGCGCGCACCCCGTCCCCGGTGATGCTCCGGCACAGCGGGTACAGCCGCTCCACCAGCGCGTACATCTCGTCACCGGCCGCGGTCATCGGCTGCTCGCCGGCCGCCGTCATCGGCGCCACCGCAGGGTGTCGTCGACGGTGCCGGCGTCGGACGCCGCGCGCAGCACGGCAAGCCGGGTGAAGCGTCGCTCGAAGTCCTCCCGGGTCAGCCCGTGTTTCCGGTAGGCGTCGGCGAGTTCGAGCGCACCCTGCTTCACCGTCCACTCGCAGTCGAAGCCGGGTATCGCGGCGCGGAACCGGGAGAAGTCCACCCGGTAGGACCGCGGATCGGCGCCGTTCTCCCCGGTGATCCTCACCTTCGCGCCGGACACCGCCTCGGCGACCTGCCCGGCGATCTCGGCGACCGTGACGTTGTTGATCTCGCTGCCGATGTTGAACGCCCGGTCGTGCACCGCTTCCCGCGGCGCGGTCAGCGCGGCCGCGAAGGCCCGGGCGATGTCGGCGGCGTGCACCAGCGGGCGCCACGGGGTGCCGTCGGAGAGCACAAGCACCTCGCCGGACAGGAGCGCATGGCCCACCAGGTTGTTCAGCACGATGTCGGCACGCAGCCGGGGCGAGTAGCCGAAGGCGGTGGCGTTGCGCATGAACACCGGGGTGAAGTCGCCGTCGGCCAACGCGTGCAGGTCGTCCTCCACCCGCACCTTGGACTCCGCGTACGGCGTCACCGGGCGCAGCGGGGCGTCCTCGCCCACCAGGTCGTCGCCGCCGGCGGCGCCGTACACCGAGCAGGTCGACGCGTACAGGAAACGCCGCACTCCTGCGTCGCGGGCCAGCCGGGCCAGCCGTACGGACGCGTGGTGGTTGATGTCGTAGGTGAGGTCCGGCGCCAGCGATCCCAGCGGGTCGTTGGAGAGCGCGGCCAGGTGGATCACGGCGTCCACCCCGGCCACGTGGTCGGCCGTGATGTCGCGCAGGTCCACCCGATGACCCTGCGGGTCCGCGGGCGTGGGGCCGAGGACGCAGTCGGCGAACAGGCCGGCGTCGAGGCCGACGACTTCGTGTCCGGCGGCCGCGAGGACCGGGGCCATGACGGTGCCCAGATAGCCCTGATGTCCGGTCAGCAGTACGCGCAAGGTTCAATCCCCCAGGTTGAGCGTGAGTTTGGTGACGGCGAACGCCTCGGCGTAGCGCGCGTGGCTTTCGATACCGCGGATGCGGGCAAGGCCGAGGAAGGCCTCCCGGTCGTACCAGGGCCGGTGCCGCTGCGAGGGGTAGTGCTCCTGAAGCAGCCGCACCTTCAGTTCGGCGATCTCGGGCGACAGCGGCTGGTACGCCGTCGGACGGCCGAGATCGCCGTCCCACTTGACGATCTCGTAGCCGAGCACGAGGTGGTCGCGGAACGCGGTGGTGACCAGCTTCGCCAGGCCGCGGTGATCCTGGTGCGCGTCCTCGGTGCGCGGGGCCAGTACGAGATCCGGCTCGGTCTGCTCGCGCAGTTCCTCGACCGCGGCCTTGGCCTCGTCCCAGTGCGCGGGCAGCCGGCCGTCCGGCAGCTTGTGCACGGTCAGCCGCAGGTCGGCGCCGGGACAGAAGGCGGCGAGCGCGGCCTGCTCCTCCTGCTCGCGCTCGGTGCCGCCGCCGGAGAGCACCAGCGCGTCGACGCGGGTGCCCGGGTGCGTGAGGCACATGGTCAGCAGCGTGCCGCCGGCGCCGATGGCGATGTCGTCGCAGTGCGCGGCCACCGCGACGATCCGGTCCAGGCGCCCGGCCCCGAGCCCGATCACGCTCTCACTCCGGCGCCGTTGCCGGTCGCACCCTGGAGACCGGCCCCCGCGCCGTCCCGTTCCCACACGGCCCACGGGCGGTCGCCCCGGGCGTAGGCGGCGTCGAGCGCGGCCCGCTCCTTCACGGTGTCGGTCGGCTTCCAGAAGCCGCGGTGCTGGTGCGCCATCAGGCGCCCCTGCTTGGCCAGTTGGGCGCATCCGTCGGCGACCAGGTCCCCGTTCTCCGGGATGTGGTCGAAGACCTCCTGGCGGAGCACGAAGTAGCCGCCGTTCTCCCACAGCGGCATATCGCTCACCGCGGTGATGCCCCCCACCAGGCCGTCGTCGCCCAGGTCCACACAGTGGAACGAGGACTGCGGCGGCACCACCATCATCGACGCCCCGGCGTCGCGCTGCGCGAACCGGTCGATCATCTCCGGCAGCGGGGCGTCGGTGAGCACGTCGGCGTAGTTGGCGAGGAACATCTCCTCGCCGTCCAGGTGGTGCCGCACCCGGCGCAGCCGCTCCCCGATCGGTGACTCGATGCCGGTCTGCACGAACGTGATCGTCCAGTCGGCGATGTCGGTGGACAGCAGCTCGGTCTGCCCGCCCCGCAGCACGAAGTCGTTGGACACCGTCTCCTCGTAGTTGAGGAAGAAGTCCTTGATGTGGTGCGCCCCGTACCCGAGGCACAGGATGAACTCCTTGTGCCCGAAGTGCGCGTAGTAGCGCATGACGTGCCAGATCAGCGGTCGCGGGCCGACCATCGCCATCGGCTTGGGTATGTCGTCGGAGGTTCCGTTGCGCATACGCAGCCCGTAACCGCCGCAGAACAGGACGACCTTCATGCTGTGCCCTTTCAAGACGCGACCTCGACAATGCTCAGTTCCGGGATGGGAAAGACCAGCCGGCCGCCCCACTCGTGCACGAAGGACAACTGCTCGACCAGCTCGGCCCGCAGGTTCCACGGGAGGACGAGCACGTAGTCCGGTCGGTCGGCGGCTATCTGCTCGGGCGGCAGGATCGGGATGCGGGTGCCGGGGGTGAACCTGCCGTGCTTGTAGGGGTTGCGGTCGACCGTGTACGGCAGCAGGTCGGGCCGTATGCCGCAGTGGTTGAGCAGGGTGTTGCCCTTGCCCGGGGCGCCGTAGCCGACGACCGTCTCGCCGCGCTCGGCCGCCTCGATGAGGAACCGCAGCAGATCCCGGCGCACCTTGGCGACCCGGGCGGAGAACTCTGTGTACCCGGACAGCTCCTGGAGCCCGGCCGCCTTCTCCCGGGCCAGCACGTCGGCCACCCGCTGCGTCGGCTCGCCCGCCACCTCGGCCGGCCGGGCCCACAGCCGGATGGAGCCGCCGTGCGTGGGCAGCAACTCGACGTCCACGAGCGCGAGTCCGCCGCTCGCAAGGGCCCGCATCGCGGCGGCGACCGTGTAGTACTGGAAGTGCTCGTGGTAGATCGTGTCGTACTGGTTGTCCTCGATCAGGGTCAGCAGGTGCTGCACCTCGATGGAGACCCAGCCGTCGTCGGCGACCAGGGCGCGCAGCCCCCGGGTGAAGCCGACCACGTCGGGGATGTGCGCGTACACGTTGTTGGCCACGACCAGGTTCGCCGGGCCATGCTCGGCGCGGACGGCCGAGCCGGTGTCCGGGTCAAGGAACTCCGTGAGCGTGGGCACACCCGCGTCCCGCGCCGAGGCGCCGACGTTCACCGACGGCTCGATGCCGAGGCAGCGGATCCCCCGGTCCACCACGTGCCTCAGCAGGTACCCGTCGTTGCTCGCGACCTCGACCACGAAGGCGTCGGGGCCGAGAGCGAGCCGCTGTACGGCGTCGGCGACGTACGTGCGCGCGTGCTCCACCCAGGAGGTCGAGTACGAGGAGAAGTACGCGTACTCCTTGAACGTCTCCTCCGGCGTGATCAGCGGCGGGATCTGCGCCAGCCAGCAGTCGGTGCAGACCCGCAGATGCAGCGGGTACGCCGGCTCCGGCTGGTCCAGTTGGTCCGCGGCGAGAAAACTCTCGCACGGCGGCGTCGCCCCCAGATCGACGACGCTCGCCAGCGTCGTCGAGCCGCAGAGTCGGCATCGTGTCATCTACTGCCCCCATCCGGCTCGCGTGGGTGCCCCCACCGCGAGCCAGTGATCTCGTCCCCAATCGGCGGCGGGCTGTCCCCGCCGCCGTACCGCACCGCGATCGCGGTGCGGTACCCCTCCACCAGGCGCTCGAGGCCGACGGCCGGGCTGAAACCCTGCTCGTAACGGCGTCGGGCTGCCTGGCCCATCTCCCGGCCCAGGGCCGGCTCGGCCGCGATCCGGCGTATGCAGGACGCGAGCGAGGCGGGCTCGCCCGGCCGGTGCAGCAGTCCGGTCACGCCGTCCTCGACGAGTTCGACGAAGGCGCCGTGACCGGCGGCGACGGTCGGCACCCCTGCCGCCATCGCCTCCACGACCACCAGGCCGAACGCCTCCAGCCATGTCGAGGGAGCGACCACGGCGACCGACCGCGCGACGGCCTGCTGGCTCTCCGCCGCGTCATACAGGCCGACGTACCGCACGTCGTCCCGGCCCGCCGCCCAGGCGGTCACCTCTCGCTCCAGCGGCCCCGTGCCGGCGATCACGAGCGGTACGCCCACACCGCCGCTCGCCGCGATCTCGTCCCACGCGGTCATGAGCAGCCGTACGCCCTTGGCCTCCGCGAGTCGGCCGAGATAGAGCAGATGCTCGCCGTCGCCCGTTCGGCGGGCGCTCGGCTCCGGCACGAAGTTGTGCTTCACCGCGAGGCGTTCGGCCGGCATGCCGGCCCGCGCCAGGACGTCGCGCTGCGCCGCGGAGATGCAGAAGAACCGCTCCACCCCGGACCACCACCGCCGCCGGTTGACCGACAGGCTGACCGCGAGCGGCACCGTCGCAAGGCGGGAGTTCCGGTAGCAGCCGTGCCGGACGGCGGGCAGCGGTGCAGAGCCGACGCACTCGGTGCACGGCCGGCCGTCCCGCTGCAGTGTGCCGGGCGGGCAGACCTGGGTGTAGTTGTGCAGCGTGGCGACGACGGGCACGCCGGCGTCGGCGCAGGCGGCAAGGACCGCGGGCGACAGGAGCGGGAAGACGTTGTGGACGTGCACCACGTCAGGCCGCTCGGCGCGGAGCTTGGCGGTGAGCTCCGAGCGGACCGCCGGGTTCCACGGCACGAGCAGCGGCACCTTGGCCTTGCCGAGGAGGGACCGGGCGGCGATGTCGTCGCTGCGCCGCTCGAACAGCTCGACCCGGTGGCCGGCCCCGCGCAGCAGCGCCACCTCCTGGTCGACGACCTTGTTCTCCCCGCTCGGCTGCGCCGAGCCGTAGCGGTTGTGCACCACGAGGACATGCATGCTCAGGTCACCTCCGATTTCCGGGCCCATCGTGGGATGCGCCGTCGAGGGGCTTCGGGCTTCGGGAGTCGAAGGACTTCGGGCGTCGAGACAGGTGCGGGCGCGGCAGGTGCCGCAAGCAGCGAGGCGGCCAGGGCCAGATGAAGCAGATACGGCGAGGCGTCGCCGAGGCCTGCCTCGGTGTACGACGCGATCGCGCAGTAGCTGATCAGGAAGATCGCGCAGGCCCTCTGCAGCGACGGCGGCCGAAGCAGCGCGACGCCGCCCAGCACGACGAAGATCGCCGTCACCAAGGTGACGCCGGTCCAGCCCTGCTCGTGGTAAACGGCCAGCCAGCTGTTGTCGATCGGCAGCCCGCCGAACGACTTGTCGCCCAGGCCCATGCCGAACAACTTCTCCCCGGTCGTCCGGGGCGCCGCCAGCAGGGCGTCCCAGACCTTGGCCCGGCCGGTGAGGCTCGTGAGGTACTCCTGGCTCTGTCCGCGCAGGAACCACGCGCGTAGCAGGGAGGAGAATCCCACCGCGGCCACCGCGGCGCACAGCACCGCCCAGGTGAAGAACCGGCGGGCGGCGGCACTGGTCAGGACGAGCGAGCCGATCGCCAGCATCAACCCGATGAGCAGGCCGAGTGTGGCCGTCCTGGTATGGGTCAACGCGAGCAGGACGATCGACGGCACGATGACCATCGCCGCGCTGGTCCTGTCGGTCCGGCGGCCCAGTACGAGCAGCACGGTGAGCCCGATGATCACCGCGGCGTACTGTCCGATCTGCGGCGGGGTGAGCGGCCACAACGCGCCGACGAGGCGTCCGCCGTAGAGCTCGGGCATGGCCGCGCCCGGTGAGATGACCAGTCCTGCGGCCACGGAGCCGAGCACCGCGAAGTACATCCGGATGTGGTGCCGGACGAACGTCAGGTTGCCGTCCCACCAGCGGCTGAGCAGCCACAGCGTGCCGATGAAGAGAGCCAGCCGGGTGCAGCGGAACAGCGCACCGAACCCGGACTCCAGGTTCACGCTGGAGATCACGCTCGGCACCACCAGCAGGGTGAGCAGGAGCACGAAGGCGCTGGCCCGGATGCGCAGCCGGAGATTGACGGCGAGCGCCAGCGCGAACGCGGCGACCAGCGCGCCCATGGTGACCATCTGGATGAGGGAGCGGGGCAGCGGAATGATGGTCTTCGCCCCGGCGGAGCCGAGCGTGTTGAGGATCAGCAACGCCCAGACGGTCCCGACGAGCCTCGGTGTGCCGGCGATCCTCGGTGTGCCGGCGGGGCGCGGTTCGGCGCCGGTCCGCGTGGCCGCCGTGTCCGGTCCGCCGGGCAGCCCACCGTGCCGCAGGTCTCCGGCCATCTCAACCACCGGCCCGTGGGGCGAGGGTGCTGCCCGCGTCCTGCTCATAAGGCGTGCCCTGCCACTGCGCGAAGCCGAGGACCCGGCTCGGGTCGTGGGCGACGAACTTCCACGGTCCGCGGTAGACGTTGTCGTGCCAGCGGTTCTGCTGCTTGTCGGTGATCGCGTCAGCCACCCGCTCGCCCTTGTACGGCGACCAGTCGGGATAGGTGCCGTAGTTGGACAGCACCGCCATCCGGTCGCACTTCGCCGTGCACTTGACGACGGACATGTCCAGCACGAAGCGGTTGTCGTGGATGTCCACCCGCTGGGTCTTCCACCGGCAGTCGTCGTAGAGCGGTGGCTTGGCGATCGCCGGCTGCACGCAGCGGTCGGTGTCCCGCGCCAGCAAGGTGCAGTCACCGGACGAGGTGTTGGCCGGGCTGTTGCAGAACCGGTCGGCGTTTTCCCACAGGGTGATCCCGGACCAGTTGTTCTCCAGCACGTTCCGATAGACCTCGATCTTGTCGGTGCGGGCTTTGACCCGTGGCTCGCCGCCGGACTCGGACAGGTAGACGGTCGCGAACGGGAAGTCGTCGCCGCGGGCGGCTTCCCTGCGGCCCTCGACCCAGTTGTTCCGCCGGATCTTGTTGTCCCGGATGACCGCGTTGTAGCTGGTCTCGTAGATCAGGGCGGCACCGTCGTTGTCCTCGAGCACGTTGTTCTCGATGCGGAAGTCGTTGTTGTTGGTGTCCGCCCACAGCCCTGTTCCGCGGTTGTCGTGCACCCAGTTGCCGCGTACGTCGGCGCCGTTGACGGCCCAGAACTTGATGCCTCCGGTGCAGCCGCAGCCCTCCCGCCGCCGCTCCCAGTCGCCGGTGTTGTTGCCCACGATCTCGTTGCCCTCGACCACCAGGCCGCGGAGAGAGCCGTCGGCCTTGTACGCGTTCATGCCGTACTGGCCGTTGTCGCGCAGGCAGCTGGCGCGGACCTGCTGACGGGCACCGGCCATCAGCCCGGCCCCGGAGTTCTGCTGGATCGTCGCGTGCTCGATCACCCACCCGTCGGCCGAGTCATGGTTGACCACGCCCTGGTCGTGCGGTGCGACGAATCGCTGCACGGTCAGGTAGCGGATGGTGACGTCGCGGGCGCTGCCGCCGAACGCGTACTGGTTCTTCTTCCCGCCGTCGAGCACCGCGCCCGGCGCACCGAGGTAGCGGTTCCCCGCCTTGGGGATGACCTGGGCGTAGCGGTCCGGGTCGAGCCTGTGCTTGCCCGGCCGAAGCCAGAACGTGGTCTTCGGGGGGCTGTTCTTGGTCTTCGCGGCCAGGTCACCGACCACCTCGGGGTCGACCGTCACCGCGCCCGCCGGGGCCTTCGCCGGCCCGGCCGCGGGCTTGGCGCACACCTGGGCCACGGACTTGGCCGGTGCGGTGGACGGCGCACCGGTCGGCTCCGCCGTGGCGTCCGGCGTGCTCTCACAGCCGGTCACTGCCAGCAGAACCAGTACCAGCGGTGCCGCCGGCAACGCCCAGTGCCGCCACGTGATCCCCACGCGTCCTCCCTTGGCGGGCTTCTGACGGATCTCCGCGGCGTCGCGACGCCCGGCACGGGGTCTCGCCGTACCGGCCGAGAGCCCGAGTAGGCCCGGCCCGTCGACGGGGCCTTCCGGCCGGCCCGCCGAGAGCACGCGCCGGCTGCGGTCTTCGGCCGCAGCACGGCGGGCGCTCCTTCTTCCGCGGAAATCCATCAGAAGCACCTAGCCCTGGAACCTGAGTACGGTGGTGAACTCCCCCAACAGCGCAGTGCCGTCGGCGAAGCCCGTGCCGACCAGCGTTGTGGTGGGTTCCTTGCGTCCGAAGCCGGGGGAGTACCAGCCCAGCGGCGGGTCGGTCTCGCCGCGATGCGCCCGCCAGTTCAGCTGTCCGGGCAGGTCGAGCACCGCGGAGCGCCCCTCGCCGTCCCGGATCCAGGTGAGCATGGCCCGGTTCCCCACCAGGTCCGCGGCGATCGCCGGGCCGAGGTGGAACGCCAGGCGTACGGCGCGGCGCGGGCTGTCCTGGCCGCGCACCTCGTCGACCACCCTCAACTCCTGCTTCCCGGCGGTCAGTTCCACCCGGCGGCGGTGCACGGAGCCCTGGTAGCCGTCGTGTTCGGCGCACCAGCGGGCCGTCCCCCCGTCGGAGGTGCCGGATGTGTCCGCGACCAGGACGCGGCTGCGGGCATGCCGGGTCCAC
Organism: Streptomyces scabichelini; assembly: GCF_011045015.1. Classification (GTDB taxonomy): domain Bacteria; phylum Actinomycetota; class Actinomycetes; order Streptomycetales; family Streptomycetaceae; genus Streptomyces; species Streptomyces scabichelini. The sequence continues at coordinate 51,191 of NZ_JAAKZY010000032.1, forward strand.
AGGAACGGGCCGCCGGAGACGGACTGGTCACCGCCGGCCAGCTCCAGGGTGTTGTGGCCGAGGGTCGAGCGGAAGTACTGCCGCCACTCGGGCTGCCCGTGGTAGCAGTACGTCCCCGGGTCGGCGAGTACGTCGACCCCGTCGTGCCGTACCTCCACGGACAGCGCGTCCGCGTGGGCGTGCGCGGCGATGGACAGGAAGCCGTGCGGGCCACCGTCGCAGCGGCACCAGATCTCTCCCGTCTCCGCCGGACCGCGCAGGATCGTCATGCCCGCGTCGGCGAAGTGGGCCGGCCGGCTTGCCGGGCGGGTCACGGCCGGTGCGGTTCCCTTTTCGGCGTACGGCCGGATGAGCGCGGCCAGCAGCGGGGTGCGCACATCGGCGCCGGTCACCGTCGGCCACCAGGTGAGCCGGCCGAACACGGCGTCCCCGGTGGCCAGCAGCGAGGCCCAGCGGTCGGTGCCCGCGCCGTCCACGACCAGACCGTGCCCGTCGTCCGCGTCGCCCTGGCGCGGCGGCCGCAGCCGGCTGTCCACGACGGCCGCGAGCGCGTCGGTCATCCGCAGCAGCACCAGCCGGATGAACGCGGGTACCGGCACGTCGGCGGCGTCCGCCTCGGCCACCGCGGCCAGGCCGAGTTCCAGCACGAGTCCGTGGTACTCGGTGGCCAGCTCGCGGTTGAGGCCGGAGGGGAAGGTGTTGCCGCGCAGGTGCCGCTCAAGGGACCGCAGCGCATCGGCCCGCCAACGCGCCGACGAGGGGAACCAGTCGAACGCGCAGGTCGCCGCGAACTGCCCGGCGGCCTCGGCGATGACGTGGTTGTTCGCCGAGGATCCCCGGCTGGGGAAGGCGGCCAGCCAGCGCTGGTGGTGCCAGATCTGGTTCAGCGCCACCGGGTTGTCCTCGAACAGACCGGCCACGCCCGGCCAGCCGTCGAGCAGCCGGCGGACCCACACCCAGGACAGCAGCCGGATCCCCAGCTCGATGCCGCTGATCCAGTGCACGCCGCGCAGCGGCGGGTTGGCCGCCCACCACGACCGCAGGTGCTCGGCCACGCGCTCGGCGTACCGCTCGTTCCCGGTGATCGCGTAGGCGGCGGCGAGCTGGGTGAGGTACTGGTGCCGGGACAGCTCCCAGATCTGCTTGATGTCCCCGACCGCGTCCTCGTTCCGGTACGGCACGTCGAAGGCGTAGCCCCACGGAGCCCGGCGCCCGGTCTTCGGGTCGCCCCACCAGTCCGGGTCGACCAGGTCGTCGCGGACCACCCCGAAGTACTCGGCGTGCCCGTACATCAGCCGGTCAGCCTCGGCGATGAGGCGTTTCGCGGCGTCCGGAGGTATGGCGGCGATCGTCCCGGCGGGCAGTACCGCGGTGAACCGGGCGCCGGTCACGGTCGGGCAGTCAGGGCGTGCCGACCGCCACCGCCGCCTGCGCACCGCGTCGCCCGCCCGGCCGCCGACCTCCCGCGGTCCCATCCGGGACAGCCGCCGCAGGTACCAGCCCGCACTCCCCGAACTCACAGTCATCGCGGCCCCGCCAGCGTCACCGGCGCACCGCCCGCGAGGCCGGCCTGCACGGCGAGGGTGGCCGCCGTGGTGGCGACCAGCGACTCCAGCGGCACCGGCATCGGCCCACCGGTCCGCACGGCCTTGATGAACGCGGCCAGCTCGGCGTTCTGGCCCTTGTCCCGGGCCTTGGGAAGGCGCGAACTGACCCACTTCTTGCCGCCGTACACCGAGGCACGGACGAAGTCGTCGAGCCGCAGCACCTTGCCGTCCGCGACCAGGTCCAGCGTCTCCTTGGGGAAGCCGGGCGCGCCGGTCGTGACGTAACTGATGGTGGCGGTGGACTCGTCCGGGTAGCGCAGCACGACCTGGAGGTCCTCGTTGCCGGACGTGGCGACCGCGTACACCGACACCGGGTCGGCCTCGAGCAGCCAGCTCGCCGTGTCGATGAAGTGCCCGCCCTCGCCGGCGAACCGCGAGCCCTCGGCGCCCTGTTGGAGGTACCAGCTGCCGTGCTGCAGCCGGCCCGCGTTGACCAGGTAGCGCAGGCTCGCCGGCCCTGTCCGGGCGCCGAACCGCGTCCTGGCCTCCTGGAGCAGCGGCGCGAACCGGCGGTTGAAGCCCACCTGCAGCCGGTCGTTGCCGGACTCCTCCACCGCCGCGAGTACGCCTGCCAGTTCGTCCTCGGTGAGGGCCAGGGGCTTCTCCACGAACACCGTCTTGCCGGCGAGGAGCGCTCTGCGGGTCAGTTCGGCGTGCGAGCTGTGCCGGGTGACCACGAACACCGCGTCGATGGACTTGTCGCCGAGCACGGCGTCGAGATCGGTGGTCGCCTCGGCGAAGCCGAACTTCCGCTGCGCGTTGGCCGCGGACAGTGCTGTCGTGGTGACGACCGTCGACAACTCGATGCCCTCGCGCTGTGCCAGGTGCGGCAGCAGCATCGACGTCGCGTAGTTTCCCGCGCCGATGAACGCGAGGCGCACCGGCGACTTGGCGGCCCGGGCCGGCGTGGAAACTCCGCCGCTGGGCCGCTTCACCGCGGGCACGGCCACCGTCGGGGCCGCCGCTTCCCCTGCTTCCGCTGTGTGTTCATCGGGGCCGGCGTACCGGAACAGCACAGCCACGGCCTTCAGGTCGCCGTCCTTCAGGCTCTGGTACGTCTCGACGGCGTCATCGAAGTCGGCGATGTGGGAGACCAGGGGCTCCACGTCGACGCTGCCGCGGGCGAGGAGATCGAGGAAGCACGCCAGGTTGCGGCGCTCGGTCCAGCGCACATAGCCGATCGGGTAGTCCCGGCCCTCCAGTTCGTACTCCGGGTCGTAGCGCCCGGGGCCGTAACTGCGGGAGAACCGGACGTCGAGCTCTTTCTCGTAGTACGCGTTCCACGGCAGGTCCAGGCGGCACTTGCCGATGTCGACGACCCGGCCGCGGTCCCGGCTCAGCTTGGCGGCCAGCTCGACGGGCTGGTTGCTGCCGCCGCCGGCCGCCAGGTACACCTGGTCCACGCCGTGCCCGCCGGTGAGTTCGGCGACGGTGGCTTCCACGGCCGGGGACGCGGGATCGCCGCAGGCCGCGGCGCCCAGACGCTCGGCCAGCTCGCAGCGCACCGGGTCGGGGTCGACGCCGACGACGCGGACTCCCGAGGCGGCGAGGAGCTGTACCACCAGCTGTCCGATCAGCCCGAGGCCGATGACCAGTGCCACTTCGCCGAGCTGCGGCTCGCCCTGGCGTACGCCCTGCAGCGCGATCGACCCGACGGTGCCGAAGGCCGCGTGCTGCGGCGCGAGGCCGTCCGGCAGCGGGGCGTAGAGGTTCTTCGGCACCCAGTTCAGCTCGGCGTGCAAGGCGTGCTCGTTGCCGGCGCAGGCCACGAGGTCGCCGACCGCCACATCGTCGATCCCGGCGCCGACCTGCTCGACCACCCCGCACAGCGAGTAGCCCAGCGGTGTGTAGGAGTCCAGCTTGCCCATCACCTTGCGGTAGGTGGCGGGCACTCCGTTGGTGGCCACGCTCTGCATGACCTTGGCCACCTGGTCGGGCCGGGAGCGGGCCTTGCCCACCATCGACATGCCGGCCTCGGACACCTTCATGAGCTCGGTCCCGGTGGAGATCAGCGAGTACGCGGTCCGGACCAGCACACCGCCCGGCTTGCACCCCGGCACCGGCACGTCGAGCAGCGCCAGTTCGCCGCTCTTGTAGTTCTGCACTACCTGTTTCACCCAAGCTCCTCTTGATTCCTACGCCGTCGAGCCGTTGTTCGTACGCCGTCAAGCCGCCTGGCTCTGGCCGGAGCCAGAGGTCGCGCCGCGATACCAGTACTCGAGGGTCAGCACATGCCACAGATGTTTGGAGAAGTCCCGCTGCCCGGCGGCGTCCTCGGCGACCATCCGCGCCAGCGCGTCGCGGCGCAGGATCCCGGAACTGACGAGCACGCCGTCGTTCACCACCTCGCGCACCAGCGGGGCCAGATCCCGGCTCATCCAGGCCCGCAGCGGGGCGCTGAACAGGCCCTTGGGCCGGTACACGATCTCCCGGGGCAGGACCGAGGTGGCCGCCTCCTTGAGGACGACCTTGCCCTGCCGTCCGACGATCTTGCGATCGCCGGGCACGGCGAACGCCGCCTTGACCACCTCGATGTCCACATACGGCACCCGCACCTCGGTCGACGCGGCCATGCTCGACCGGTCCGTGTAGGCGAGGTTCAGGCCCGGCAGGAACATCCGGGCGTCGGTCAGGCACATGCGGTTGACGAAGTCGTCGAGGTCGTTGTCCTCGTAGGTGTCCGCATGTTCGGTCAGTACGTCGTCGACCGTCCCGGCCAGGTCCGGATCGAGCAGGGCGAGCAGTTCGTCCTGGTCGTACATGGTGTAGCTGCGCCGGAACGCGGTCTCCTCCGGCAGATCGGCGAAGGAGAGGAACCGCTTCGCGAAGCGCACCGACCGGTACCCCCGGCGGGCCGTGGCGACCGGCAGCCGGTCCACGGCCGCGGACAGGCCGCGCCGCAGGGGCCGCGGGACGCGCTGGTAGCGCAGCGCGAGCAGGTTGGCCAGGTGCTTGCGGTATCCGGCGAACAGCTCGTCGGCGCCCATCCCCGAGAGCATCACCTTGACCCCGGCCTCCCGGGCGGCCTCGCAGATCAGGAAGGTGTTGATCGCGGCGGGGTCGCCGATCGGCTCGTCCAGGTGGTACGTCATCTGCGGCAGCAGGTCGAGTACGTTCGGGGCGATCTCGATCTCGTGCAGGTCGACGCCGAACTGCTGGGCCACCTGCCGGGCGTAGCGCAGGTCGTCCGGCATGGCCTCGAACTTGGCGTCCTCGGCGCGGAACCCGATCGTGTAGGCGGAGATCCCGGGTTGGTGGCGGGCCGCAAGGGCGGTCAGGTAGCTGGAGTCGAGGCCGCCGGAGAGGAAGGTCGCCACCGGTACGTCGGAGAGCATGTGCCGCCGAGTCGACTCCTCGACGATGGCGGCCAGGTCCGGCTGCTCGCCGCTGCGGGCCCGCTCCTGGCCCTCGGCGGCGACGTCCTTCAGGTTCCAGTACTGGCCGCGCTCCACCCGGCCGTCGGGCCGGCACCGCAGCCAGCTCCCCGGCGCCAGCTTCTCCGCCTCTCGGAACGCGCAGCGCGAGTCCGGCACCCAGTAGTACAGCAGCGAGGCCACCAGCGCCGCATGGTCCACCTCCAGCTTCCCGCCGGTCGCGGCGGCGAGCGCCTTGAGTTCGGAGGCGAACACCAGGCCCCCGCCGCGCCGGATCAGGAACAGCGGCTTGATGCCCAACTGGTCCCGGGCGAGCACCAGTTCACCGGTTCGCTCGTCGAAGATCCCGAACGCGAACATGCCGCGCAGCCGGGGCAGGCAGTCCGTGCCCCAGCGCCGCCAGGCCTCGAGGACCACCTCGGTGTCGGAGGTACCGCGGAAACGCACCCCGGCGGCTGCCAGTTCGGCACGCAGCTCGGGCGCGTTGTACAGCTCGCCGTTGTACGTGAGGGCGAGGCCGCCCGAGACCATCGGCTGGGCGCCGGTCTCGGACAGGTCGATGATGGCCAGCCGGCGGTGCCCGAGCTGCACTTCGCCGTCACCGACGGGGTGGCCGTACCGGCCCGCCCCGTCCGGACCGCGGTGGGCGAGGGTATCGGTGAGCCGGTCGGTCACGACCTTCCCGTCCGGCCATCGGTAAGTGCCTGCGATGCCACACATGTCCTACCGCGCTTCCTGGTCGTTGTCCGGGCCCTGTGCGGCCCACACCGGCAGCCGCTCCGTCCGCAACTTGCCCGTCCCGTTCTGCACGGCCAGGCGTTCGTTCTGGCCGCGCAGCGCGGTGTGCAGCCCGTCCCACAGCGTGCCGTCGGTCCGGTCACGCGGATCGGGGTCGATCAGCACCACACCGATCACCGGGATGCGCTGGTCCGCGAGCTGCCGCGCCACGGTGTGCAGCCATGCGGCGCTGCCGTGCCCGGCACGCACGACGAGCACGGTCCGGGTGCCGAGGTACTGGAGGTCGGTCCACGCGGTGCCGGGCGCGACCGAGCCGACGCCGATCCGGCGCTCCTGAGGCGACACGGCCGCGGCACGCTCGCCGCTGACCACGGTGGGGTCTCCCGGCTTCTGGCGGCGGTTGGCGAGCTGCGGCCCTGGCAGACCATCGATGATCACCACTGGCCCCTCCGCCGCCAGCGCCCCGGCGAGTTTCAGGGCGATCTCGCTCGTGCTGCGCGCACAGCCCAGTTCCAGCAGCGACAGCGGTTCCGTGGAGCCGCGCACGGTGCGGGCCAGGGTCACGGTGAGCCGTTCGCGTGCCGCCCGGGTCCGTCGGAGCTGCCACAGCCTGCCCGACCTGCGGGGCAGCTCCGCGATGACCGAGGCGCCCAGGTTCGCCGCGATGTCCCGGCGCAGCACGGGGCGGTCCGCCACCACCGCGCCGACCGCGGCCAGCGCGAGCCCGAGGACGAGCCCGAGGACGAGCCCGATCGCGGCGTTGGTGGCAGCGGTCCTCGGAAGGGAGTGCTGCACCGCGCGCGGGGCGTCCACGATCTGTGTGCCGGCGACGACCTTGGGCGTGCCGGTGCGCGCCTCCGCGGCGCGCTGGTCGAAATCGGCGATCCGCGAGTCGAGCTCGGCCCGGCGGGCGTAGAGCGACTCGATGCTCGCCGACGCCTTCGGGTCGCTCTCCGGCGATCGGTCTCCGATGTCCTCATTGACCCGGGCAAGCTCGTCCCGCATGCGGTCACGCTGCTCGAGCAGGGCCTTGGCCTCGGCCTTCGCGGTTTCCCGCATCCGCCGCACATGGTCCGAGATGAACGCCTCGGCCAGCGCCTCGGCCCGGGCCACCGCGTCCGCGTCGCTGTCACCTGTCACATCGATCTGCATCAGGTTGTTGGTCAAGCCGGTGCCCCGGTAGTCCCGCATGAAGTCTTCCGGCTTCTCCGGGGACTTGAGGGACTTGAGGGCCTTGTCGGCGATCCGCGTGGTCACCAGCACCTGGACGTCGGTGCGCATCAGCGTCCCGGTGTCGTTGGGCTGGTCCTCCGCGTGCACGACCAGAACCTTGGTCATCGCGCTCGGCGGGGGCGGCAGCAGGACCGCCACCGCCGCGCCGGCCAGCAGCCCGAGGAGCGCCATGACGAACCAGAGGCGGCGGCGCCTGCGCACCGCCACCACCAGCGCCTGCAGGTCGAAGAGCGGAGTGGCCGCCGACGACTCCGAAGTCGTGCTCGTCGTCACGCTGAACCTCCCGTCGCTTGGCCGCGAACCGCGAGCGCCGGGGTGGCGTCGTCCGCAGAATGGTCGGCGGACCGCGTCGGACGGGCCAGGACCGTGTCGGCGATGACGATGCCGACGACCTCGTGCCCACCGTCCGCACACGCCTCGGCGATGCCGGCGAGCTCCTCCGTGGTCCAGCCGGCCGGGCTGAGGACGACCAGGGCACCGGACTCGGTGCCGCGGTCCGGCACCGTCGGCCGGTCCACCGGGACCTCCACCACACGCAGCAGCGGATCGGTCCCGGCCTCGGCGACGAGTTGCTCGGCGGCCCGGCGGGCGATCTCGTCGCCGTCCGGCACGACAAGCAGCAGCCGCCGGGGGGCCGGCAGCTGGTTTCGGAGGCGAGCGCACACCCGCCGGTAGCGGATCCGTCTGCCGGCCTCGTCGCCGGACCTCAGCGGGGCCGGCACGTCCCACGGGGTGTCGACGCCGAGGAACCGGCGGATCCGGGCTCGTGGGCTCCCGCCTTCCGGCCGGTGCGCGTCCCGTTCATCCAGCACGTCGACGGTGCCGAGGAGCGCCGAGCCCAGCGCCGCGGCGATCTCCGCTTCGGTGCGCAGCCGGCGATTCATGCGTGCGGCGGCGAGATGGCCGATGACCGCGAGCAGGAAGAACAGCAGCGCCCCGGCGACGACGAACTGCATCCTCGTCGGCGGCGCCTCGCCGGTCGGCCGGGCCGCAGGCCCCATGACGACCATGCCGGCCTTGTTGGCCGCCGGGTCGGCCTCGTCCAGCTTCTTCATGGCCTCATCCAGCGAGGTGCGCAGCTTCTCGAGCGCGGTGCGGGTCTGCACGCTCTCCACGGACTGCCCCGGATCGGCCGCCTCGGCCAGGTCGCTGATGCGGCGGTTGGTCTCCTCGACCTTCTGCCGCAGCGTCTCGGGCGCCGTGGCGGCTCCGGGGTCGGTGCTGCCGCCTGCGATCCGCGCGGCGAATCCGACGAACTCCCTGGCCACCCGGTCGGAGAGCTGCTGAGCCTGCTCCGGGGTGTCGGCGGTACCCGAGATCTTGACGATGTTCCCGTCGGCGGCCGTGGCACTCACCCGATCCCGCAGCTCGGTGCCGCTGACGCCACTCCAGTCGAGAGCGGCGGCCGCACGGTCGACGACCGTCGAACTGGTCGCGACGTTCACCTGGGTCAGCAGCTCGCGCTCCTCCCACTGCCCCGGCAGCAGTACCGATGCCGAGGCCGTGTAACGCGGCGGGAACACCAACGAGGTGCCGTAGCCGACGAGCGCGCCCACCACGGCGAGGATGGCGAGAAGCCGCCAGCGCCGCCGGAGAATCCGCCCGATCGTGGCCAGGCGGATCGTGTCTTCGTTCAACTGCGCTGCCTCTTCCTTGTGCGGACCGGGCCGCCCGCCGACACCGGAGTGTGATCACGGCACGCAGCGGCGTAGGCGGCGAGCAGCGAGGCTTGTGAGTTCTGCCAGGAAAGCTGTCCGCTGATCCGCTCCTGGCCGATCTTGCCCATCCGGGCACGCTTCTCCGGATCGTCAAGCAGCAGCGCGATGAGCCCCGCGAACTCGGCCTCGTCGTTGGCGGGCGCGTAGACGGCGGCGTCACCGGCGGAGACTCGCGCCTCCCGGAGATCGAACGAGACGATCGGCCGGCCCATCGCCATGTACTCCAGGACCTTGTTCATGGTCGACACGTCGTTGAGCGGATTGCGCGGGTCGGGGGAGAGGCACACGTCCGCGGTGGACAGGTAGCGCACCAGGTCGGCGTCCGGAATGCGCCCGGTGAACTGCACCTGATCGGACAGGCCGAGCTGACGGGACAGCTCCACCATCGCGTCGAAGGCGTCGCCGGAGCCGACGAACACCGCATGCCAGTCGGTACGCCCCACCTCATCGCGCAGCTTCGCGAGGGCGCGCAATGCGTAGTCGACGCCGTCCTGCGGGCCCATGACGCCGAGATAACACAGCAGATGAGGCTTGCCGCGCTTCAACTCCGGCTCGGGCGGCACCGGTTGGAACCGGTCGACCTGGGGCGCGCTGCGCACCACGAAAACGTCCTCAGGGCGCCGGCCGCCACGGCGCATCGCGACATCCCGGTAGCTCTCGTTCGTGGCGAGCACGATGTCCGCGGCCCGGTAGGTCCGCCGTTCCAGTGCGCACACGGCGCGGTAGAGCAGGTCCTCGCCGCGGTCGAACCGGGACAGGTACAGCTCGGGTACCAGGTCGTGCTGGTCGAAGACGAACCGCGCGCCGCGCCGCTTCAGCCACAGTGCCGGCAGGAACAGCAGGTCGGGCGGATTGCAGGCGTGGACCACGTCGACCGGGCCGACCTTGCGGGCCAGCCGGGCCGTGTGCCACAACGCCGATCCGTACTCCCGCAGATAGCCGGCCGGCCCTCCGGTGGCCGCGCGCAACGGGTAGCGGTGGATCCGCACCCCGTCGATCACCGCTTCCGGCTCCGTGTCCCGCTTCTCCCCGCGGGGGCAGATGACGTGCACTTCCCAGCCCGCGTCGCGCAGCGTCGTGCACTCCTGCCACACGCGACGGTCGAACGGCACCGACAGGTTCTCCACCAGGATCAGCGCTCGCCGGTTCGACCCGTCGCTGCTGATTGCGTTACCAAGCAAGGCCCATGTACCCCGGTTCGGTCCGACGCGTATCGGCGTCGGGTAGATGGATGAGGTCGACGATCATCGGGCCGTCCCCATGGGGCAGCGCCGACAGCACGGCCGGATCCCTGGTTCCGACCAGGCACACCTCGGCGTGCTCGAGCACCTCGTCGACGGAATTCGCGAGCAGTTGCGCGAGGTGCGGCAGCCGGGTCTCGATGTACTCGCGGTTCGCGCCGATCAGCCGGGAGAGGCTCACATTGGCGTCGTAGATCCGCAGGTCGTACCCCTTGCCGAAGAGTCTCTCCGCCAGCTCGACGAGCGGGCTCTCGCGGAGGTCGTCGGTGCCGGGTTTGAAGGACAGCCCGAACATTCCCACCCGGCGCTTGCCGGTGCGCTCGACCAGTTCCACCGCGCGCTGAAGGTGGTCGGAGTTGGAGGGCAGCACGTGGGACAGGATGGGCACCGAGACGTCGGCCCGCTGCGCCGCGTGGACCAGGCTGCGCAGGTCCTTGGGCAGGCAGGAGCCACCGAAGGCGAACCCGGGCCGCAGGTAGGCGGGGCTGATGTTCAGCTTGCGGTCGGCCAGGAACACGTCCATCACCTGGTGCGAGTCCACGCCGAGCGCCTGGTACACCGCGCCCAGCTCGTTCGCGAAACCGATCTTGAGGCCGTGGAACGCGTTGTCCGCGTACTTGATCGCCTCGGCCGTCGGGACCGGCACCCGGAACACCTCGCCGGGCAGGCCGTCGTACAGCGCCATCACCGCGTCGCCGCTTGCCGGGTCGAGCTCGCCGATGACGGTCTTGGGCGGGTCGAAGAAGTCCTGCACGCTCGTGCCCTCGCGCAGGAACTCCGGGTTGACCGCGACCCCCAAGTCCCCCCCGGCCGTGCCGCCGACGTACTTCTCCAGGATCGGCACCAGCAGGTTCAGGCAGGTGCCCGGGAGCATGGTGCTGCGGAACACGACGGTGTGCCGGCCCCCCTGCTTGGCCCCCTCGGCCAGCGCGGCGCCGATCTCCTCGGTGACCCGCTCCAAGTAGGTGGTGCACAGGCTGCCGTTGGGCTCCGACGGCGTGCCCACGCAGACCAGCGACACATCGCTGCCCATGATCGCCTCGCGTACGTCGCCGGTGGCGCGGAGCGCTCCGGTCCGTACGACCTCGGCGATGAGCTCGCCGATCCGCTCCTCGACCACCGGGGCCTTGCCGTCGTTGACCAGGTCGACCTTGACCTGGTTCACGTCCACCCCGATGACTTCGTGACCCATGCTGGCCAGGCACGCGGCCGACACGCAGCCCACGTAACCGAGCCCGAAAACGCTGACCCTCATGACGCGTCCCTCCCCCCAAGCAGGCCCTTGCGGCCTGCGGTCCCCCCAGTCAGGCCCTTGCGGCCTGCGGTCCGCGCGTCGGCCGGACCGTTGAGCTGCTGTCCCCCGCGCATCAGTAGGCCCCCTGGCCGTAGAACACCGCACGCAGCGTCTTCCACAAGATCACCGCGTCCAGGGCGAGCGACCAGTCCTCCACGTACCGCAGGTCGAGGCGGACCGCCTCCTCCCATGGCAGGTCGCTGCGTCCGTTGATCTGCCACAGGCCGGTGAGCCCGGGCTTGACCAGCAGCCGCCGCCGGATGTCCGGGCCGTACGCGGCGGACTCCTCCGGCAGCGGAGGCCGCGGGCCGACGAGCGACATCGATCCGGTGAGTACGTTGAAAAGCTGCGGGAGCTCGTCGATCGAGTACCGGCGCAGCACCGCTCCCACCCGGGTCACCCGCGGATCCTGGCGGAGCTTGAACAGCAGCCCCGCACCCTCGTTGCGGTCGGCCAGTTCGGCACGTGCCCCGTGAGCCCCGGCGACCATGGTGCGGAACTTGAGCATGGTGAACTCGCGGCCGTCCTTGCCGACCCTGCGCTGGCGGTAGAACGCCCCGCCCCGGCTGTCCACCAGCACGAGCAGCCCGACGAACACCATCAGTGGCGCGAACAGCATCAACAGGATCGCCGCGCCCAACCGGTCGACGACCCCTTTGATCGCCCGGCGGCCCCCGGTGAAGGTCGGCATGCTGACCCGCAGCAGCGGGATCCCGAGCACCGCGTCGACGTGCAGCCGCGGGCCGGCCACCTCCATCAGCACGGGGGCCACGACCATCTCGGCATCGCTGCCTTCGAGGTTCCAGGCCAGCCGCTGCAGCCGGTCCGGTGACCAGTGCGGGTCCGGTGTGACCGCGACGACACGGTAGCCGTCGTGGCGGACGTGCTTGGCGACATCCGTCAGTACGCCGACGACCGGCACCCCGTCCACGTGGTCACCGTCGAGACCGCGACCGTCCGTCGTGCACACCGCCTCCACCCGCCAGCCCAGGTGCGGGAACTTACGGGTGCGGTTGATCAGATCGCGCACGGTGTCCGGGCTCCCGGCAGCGAGCACCGGTCTCAGGCACCGTCCTTCCTTCCGCTGCTTGTGCAGCCGGAGGCGGAGCAGATACCGCGCGGTCATGGTGACGATCGCGATCGCGGGGATCGCGACGAAGATCCAGAGCTTGATGTTGCGCGAGGTGAGCGCGATCCCGCCGAGCGCCAGTACGACGGTCGCCGTGAACAGTGAGCGGCCGAGCCGGCGGAATTCCTCGGCGCCCTGGCCGAGCACGGCCGGAGACCATGACCGGCTCACCGCAAGCGCTCCCAGCACCAGCAGATGGGTGCCGAATGCGAGAATCCCCCACTTCTCATGCCAGTTGGCCGCGTCCCGGACCCCGAAGAAGTTGCCGATCGCGGTCACCACCAAGGCGGTGGCCACGGTATCGCTGATGATCACGGTACGGCGGTACCGCTGCTCCCAGTCGTTCACTGGCCGACTGACTGGCCCGTTCGTCAGACGCCCGCGCGCCGACGGAAAAGGGCCGACTAGTCCCCCCTGCCGCACAGAACCCCCCAGGTCCCAGTGGTTCGACGTATTCGCCTCACACTGTTGCTCCCCCTCGGGAGGCCCCCGCCTCCCGAGGGGGAGCAACAGTGTGAGGC
>NZ_JAAKZY010000330.1 GCF_011045015.1 Streptomyces scabichelini
GGTGGGTGGGAAAGCAAACGTTCAGACCCGCATGGGCTGCGGGGATTCGCGGAGCGCCCGGTCCGGGCCCTCGTACTCGCGGAGCACCTCGTAGCGCGTGTTCCGCTCCACCGGGCGGAAGCCCGCGTCGCGGATGAGGTCCAGCAGGTCCTCACGGGTCAGCTTGTTCGGCGTGCCGTAGTTGTCCGCGTCGTGTGTGATCTTGTACTCGACGACCGAGCCGTCCATGTCGTCCGCGCCATGCTGGAGGGCCAGCTGGGCGGTCTGGACACCGTGCATGACCCAGAAGACCTTGACGTGCGGGACGTTGTCGAACAGCAGACGAGACACCGCGAAGGTCTTCAGGGCCTCCGCGCCGGTCGCCATCTGGGTACGGGCCTGGAGCCGGTTGCGTACCTTGCCGTCCTTCATGTCGACGAAGTCGTGCTGGTAGCGGAGGGGGATGAAGACCTGGAAGCCACCCGTCTCGTCCTGGAGCTCGCGCAGGCGTAGGACGTGGTCCACCCGGTGCCTCGGCTCCTCGATGTGGCCGTACAGCATCGTGCTGGGTGTCTTGAGGCCCTTGGAGTGCGCGAGGCGGTGGATGCGCGACCAGTCTTCCCAGTGCGTGCGGTGGTCGACGATGTGCTGCCGTACCTCCCAGTCGAAGATCTCCGCGCCACCGCCGGTCAGCGACTCGAGACCGGCTTCGATCAGCTCATCGAGGATCTCGGACGCCGAGAGACCCGAGATCGTCTCGAAGTGGTGGATCTCCGTCGCCGTGAAGGCCTTCAGGGAGACGTTCGGGAGGGCCTTCTTCAGTTCGGAGAGCGAGCGCGGGTAGTAGCGCCATGGCAGGTTCGGGTGCAGGCCGTTGACGATGTGCAGCTCGGTGAGGTTCTCGTTCTCCATCGCCTTGGCGAGGCGGACGGCCTCCTCGATGCGCATCGTGTACGCGTCCTTCTCACCCGGCTTCCGCTGGAAGGAGCAGTAGGCGCAGGACGCCGTGCACACGTTGGTCATGTTGAGGTGGCGGTTGACGTTGAAGTGGACCACGTCACCGTTCTTGCGGGTCCGCACCTCGTGCGCGAGACCACCCAGCCAGGCCAGGTCGTCCGACTCGTACAGCGCGATGCCGTCCTCACGGGTCAGCCGCTCACCGGCCCGGACCTTCTCCTCCAGCTCGCGCTTGAGCCCGACGTCCATGCCTCTACCTCTCCCTGCCCGTCTCTGCCCGACAACGTCCTGCCCGACAACTCGGTCAACCGTACGCCCCGCGCCCTACTCCTCCTCCGGCAGCTCACCCACCCGGTTCTCCCACTTCGTGGACAGCACGATGGTCGTACGCGTACGGGAGACGCCCTTCGTGCCGGACAGCCGGCGGATCGTCTTCTCCAGGCCGTCCACGTCCGGCGCCCTGACCTTGAGCATGAACGAGTCCTCGCCCGCGATGAACCAGCAGTCCTCGATCTCGTTCAGGTCCCTCAGGCGGCGCGCCACGTCCTCGTGGTCGGCTGCGTCGGAGAGTGAGATGCCGATCAGGGCGGTGACGCCGAGGCCGAGCGAGGCGGCGTCGACCGTCGCCCGGTAGCCGGTGATGACGCCGGCGGCCTCGAGGCGGTTGATGCGGTCGGTGACGCTGGGCCCCGACAGTCCGACGAGGCGTCCCAGCTCCGCGTAGGAGGCCCGGCCGTTCTCCCTGAGGGCCTGGATGAGCTGCCTGTCCACCGCGTCCATGCGATCGATAGCCTTCCGCTGAAGAGTTCCTGAAGTGATGAGTGGGTACTGCTCGTTGCTCAGGTGGTGCGCAGGTAGTGCTCGGTGGCGCTCAGGTGGTGCGTGAGCCGCCGCCGAGTTCGCCCTCCCAGCGTCGGTAGAGCGTGTGCTCGACGCCCGCCGCGTCCAGCACGCGCCCGGCGACGAAGTCCACCAGGTCCTGGATGTGCGTGGCGCCCGCGTAGAACGCCGGAGAGGCCGGCAGTACGGTCGCGCCCGCGGCGTCCAGGGTCACCAGATGCCGCAGCGTCTGACCGTTCAGCGGGGTCTCGCGGAGGGCGACGACCAGCTTGCGGCCCTCCTTGAGCGCGACGCTCGCGGCCCGCTGCAGCAGGTCCTTGGAGAGGCCGAGCGCGACCCCGGCGACGCAGGCCGTGGACGCGGGCACGATGAGCATGCCCTTCGAGGGGTACGAGCCCGATGACGGCCCCGCCGCGAGGTCACCCGGACTCCAGTGCCGTGCGTCCTGGACCTGGACGCGGAAGGTGCCGGGCTTCCCGTCCGCGCCACGGGACAGCCACTCCCGAAGGTCCTCGTCCCAGTGGGCGTCCCGGAAACTGATCCCCGTCTCGTCCAGCAGCGTCAGCCGCGAGGCCCTGCTGACGATCAGGTCGACGCTCTCCCCCGCATCCAGAAGCGCACGCAGCACAGCAGCGGCATACGGCGTACCGGACGCACCGGAGACCCCCACGATCCAAGGCGTGCGCTGCGTCTGTCCTGGCTTCATGGTGTCGAGCCTATCCGGCGGCCCGGAGTGGGAACGGAGCGAGGGGCACGGCCGTTAATCTGACAGGGCAACGCGCCGTGCTGGAAGTGCAGTGATGAGGCTGCGGGCCGGTGGGGGCTGGTCGCTCCCCCACTCTCGGCTTCGCTCGAGCGGGGGGACCCCCATCGCGGCGGAGCCGCAAATCGATACAGCCCCGCGCCCCTTACGAGGCGCGTACCGGTGCGTACGACGTGTGCGGGCGGACATGGGGGACGGCGATGGCAGTTAACGGGACTGGTAGCGGAAGCGGACTCGGTTGGGCTCGGAGCGAGCGGGGATGGACCCGTAGCGACCGGGCGAAGACGGCCGCGAAGCTGATGGTGGGCTGGGTGGCCCTGTTGTGGCTGCTCGAAGCGGTCGACGTGGCCACGGGCCACTCCCTCGACGGCCTCGGAATCACTCCGCGCACGCCGTCGGAGCTGGTCGACATCGTGCCCGCCGCGTTCATCCATTTCGGCTTCGGCCACGTGGCGTCGAACAGCTTCCCCCTGCTGGTCCTCGGTTTCGTCGCGGCCCTCGGCGGGCTGCGCCGCTTCGCCGCCGTGAGCGCGCTGATCATCGTCGCCGACGGGCTCGGCGTCTGGCTGATATCTCCGGCGCACAGCAACACCGCGGGGGCCTCCGGCCTGATCTTCGGGCTCTTCGGCTTCCTGGTGATCAGCGGCTTCGTGGAGCGCCGGCCGCTCGGCATCGTGGTCGGGCTGCTGATCGCGGCGGTCTGGGGCGGCTCGATCCTCACGGGCATCGCCCCCACCAACACCGCGGTGAGCTGGCAGGGCCATCTCGTGGGCCTGGTTTCCGGTGTGCTGGCGGCGTTCCTGTTCCGCCGCCCCGCACCCGGCCGCCAGTCGCTCGACCGGGCTATACGGTAAGCCCGCGCACCAGCAGGTCCAGCAGCGCACAGACGAACAGCGAGATCCCGATGAAGCCGTTCGTCGAAAAGAACGCCCTGTTCACCCGGGACAGGTCGTGCGGCCTCACGATCGAGTGCTCGTAGAGGAACGCGGCGGCCACGATCACCAGGCCGAGCCAGAAGAAGGCGCCCGCACCGGTCGCCAGGGCGTACCAGACGAACAGCACCGTCGTGATCGTGTGGCAGACGCGGGCGCCCCAGATCGCGGCCGGGATGCCGAAGCGGGCCGGGACCGACATGACGCCGATCTCGCGGTCGGTCTCGACGTCCTGGCAGGCGTAGATCAGGTCGAAGCCGCCGATCCAGACGCCCACCGCGAGCCCGAGGATCACCGCTTCCCAGGACCACTCGCCGGTGATCGCCAGCCAGCCGCCGATCGGGCCCATCGCCTGGGCGAGACCGAGGATGGCCTGCGGGAAGTTCGTGAACCGCTTGCCGTACGGGTACACCACCATCGGGATCACCGCGATGGGGGCCAGGGCCAGGCACAGGGGGTTGAGCAGGGCCGCCGCGCCGATGAAGAGGACGAGGGCGACCAGCGCGCCCGTCCACGCGTGCTTCACCGACATCGCGCCGGTGACCAGCTCGCGATGGGCCGTACGTGGATTGCGGGCGTCGATCTCGCGGTCGATGATCCGGTTCGCGGCCATGGCGAACGTACGCAGCCCGACCATCGCGACGGTCACCAGGAGCAGCCGGCCCCAGTGGATGTTCCGGTCCAGCTGGAACATCGCCGACAACGCCGCGATGTACGCGAAGGGCAGCGCGAACACCGAGTGCTCGATCATGACGAGGCGCAGGAAGGCCTTCGTACGACCGGGCTGGGGGATTGCGGCAGATGCGCTGCTCACAGGCCGTACTCCTTCCAGCGGCGGTCGACCAGAGCCGCCGTCTCCGGGTCCGAAAGGACCATCTCAGGCCAGCCGCCGTCTCGCGTATAGCCCTCCTCGGGCCACTTCCTCGTCGCGTCGATGCCCGCTTTGCCTCCCCAGAACTGCTGGTAGGAGGCGTGGTCGAGATGGTCGACCGGCCCCTCGACGACCGTGAGATCGCGGGCGTAGTCCGCGTTGCCCAGCGCGCGCCATGCGACCTCGTGCAGATCGTGGACGTCGCAGTCGGAGTCGACGATCACGATCAGCTTGGTCAGGGACATCATGTGCGCGCCCCAGATGGCGTGCATGACCTTCTGGGCGTGCTTCGGGTACTTCTTGTCGATCGCGACGATCGCGCAGTTGTGGAAGCCGCCCGCCTCGGGGAGGTGGTAGTCCACGATGTCGGGCACGATGATCTTCAGCAGGGGGAGGAAGAACCGCTCTGTCGCCCGGCCGAGCGGACCGTCCTCCGTCGGCGGCCGGCCGACCACGATCGACTGGAGCAGCGGCCGCTTGCGCATCGTGACGCAGTCGATGGTCAGGGCCGGGAACGGTTCCTGCGGGGTGTAGAACCCGGTGTGGTCGCCGAACGGACCCTCCGGGAGCATCTCCCCCGGCTCCAGCCACCCCTCCAGTACGACCTCCGCCTGAGCCGGCACCTGGAGCGGCACCGTCTTGCAGTCGACCATCTCGATCCGCTTGCCCTGGATGAACCCGGCGAAGAGGTACTCGTCGATGTCACCGGGAAGGGGGGCGGTGGAGGCGTACGTCACGGCGGGCGGGCAGCCGAAGGCGATCGCGATGGGCAGCTTCTCGCCGCGGCGCGCGGCCACCTGGTAGTGGTTGCGGCTGTCCTTGTGGATCTGCCAGTGCATGCCGATGGTGCGCTTGTCGTGGCGCTGGAGGCGGTAGAGCCCGAGGTTGCGGATGCCGGATTCGGGGTCCTTCGTGTGGGTCAGGCCCAGGTTGAAGAAGGAGCCGCCGTCCTTCGGCCAGGTGAAGAGGGCCGGGAGCTGCTCCAGGTCCACGTCGTCGCCGCGCAGCACGACCTCCTGGACCGGCGCGTTGTCGGACTTCACCTTCTTCGGCGGTACGTGCGTCATGGCGCCGAGCTTCCCGAAGGCCTCGCGCACGCCGACGAACCCGTGCGGCAGTTCGGGCTTCAGCAGCCCGCCGATCTTGTCCGTGATCTCGCCGTACGACTTCAGGCCGAGCGCCTTGAGCAGGCGGCGGTCGGTGCCGAAGACGTTCATCGCGAGCGGCATCGCGGAGCCGCGCACGTTCTCGAAGAGCAGCGCCGGGCCGCCCGCCTTCTGCACTCGGTCGACGATCTCCCCCACTTCCAGATACGGGTCGACCTCGGCCTTGACGCGCTTGAGGTCGCCCTCGCGTTCCAGTGCCCTGAGCAGGGAGCGAAGATCGTCGTAAGCCATGCGTTCCAGTATCCGGTACCGACTACCCTGGCCCCCTAACGGGGCCCTCCCAGGGCCCCGATCGCCACGCACAAGGGGAGTTCGCATGCTCAGGGTGCTGATGTTGCTGGTGCCGCTGGGTCTCAGCATCTACGCCTTCATCGACTGCATCAGCACCGATGAGAAGCAGATCCGCTACATCCCGAAGCCGCTCTGGGCCATTCTCGTGCTGCTCTTTCCGCTCGTCGGCTCGATCTCCTGGCTGCTCGTGGGCAAGGGGCTCGGAGCCCATTCCGCTCGCCGAGCGGCACGGCGGCCCGCTCCAGCTGCTGTGGACGTGGGCCTCGCCGAACATCGAGTTCGCGACGGTCTACATCGGTGTCATCTCCGTCCTCTTCTTCGGCCTGAACTTCTGGCAGGCCTCGGCGGCGCTGCTGCTCGGCACGGCACTCGGCGCGGTCACGCACGGGGTGCTGTCGCTCGACGGACCGCGGTTCGGCGTCCCGCAGATGACGATCGGCCGCTTCTCCTTCGGCTACCGCGGCAATGTCTTCCCGTCCGGGGTCAACGCCCTGGTGGCGGGCGTCGGTTGGTTCGCGGTGAACAGCGTGAGCGCGGCGTTCGCGCTCAACACGCTGACCGGCCTGCGCCCCCTCCCCTCGCTCCTGCTGGTCGTGATGGCGGAGATCGTCATCGGCTTCATCGGCCACAACTTCGTGCACGTCTTCGAGCGGTACGCGTTCCCCGTCCTTGCCGTCGTCTTCCTGCTCGCGGGCGCGTGGACCTTCGGGGAGGCCGACCTGGGCGCGCCGTCCGCGGGCGGCGGCATCGGCGGTTTCCTGCTGGCCTTCAGCGCGGCCTGGGGGTACGCGGCGGGCTGGAACCCGGGGGCCTCGGACTACTCGCGCTATCTGCCGCCGTCCGCGTCCCGTTGGCGTACGGCGGTGTATCCGGCCGTGGGGCTCTTCGTCTCCGTCTCCGTCGTGTCCCTGATCGGCGCGGCCTCGGCGACGATCGCGGCGCCGGAGGGCGCGACGCCGACGGCCGCCTTCACGGGCCATCTCCCGTCCTGGCTCAGTGACTTGGTACTGCTCGCCATCATCCTGGGCGCGGTCTCGGCGAACGCCCTCAACGTCTACTCCTCGGCCATGTCCATCACCTCCCTCGGCCTGCGACTGCCCCGGTGGCTCGGCCGCAGCGCGCTGGTCGTGCTGTCCGGGCTCGCGGGTACGGCGGCGGCGTGGGCGTCGCTGGCCGACGCGGGGCATGCGTACGAGGCGTTCCTGCTGGTGATCGCGTACTGGGTGGGGCCGTGGCTGGGGGTGGTGCTGATGGAGCGGTGGCTTCAGTCGCGTACGCCGGACGAGGAACTGGCACGGCGGCTGGGCGACCGCGCGTACTCCAACTGGCCGGGAATCACCGCCCTGTTGGCGGGCATCGCGGTGTCGGTGCCGCTCTTCTCCAACCAGGAGAAGTACGTGGGCTGGGTCCCGGAGAACTGGCCGTCGTTCGGTGACGTCACCTGTCTGGTGGGGTTCGTGGTGAGCGCGGGGCTGTACGCGGCCCTGCGCAGGCGGACGACCGCGCCCGCCCCCGACCCAGCGCTCACCGCAGCCTGAACAGCTCCGCCCACTGTTCCGCCGTGAGGCTCTTCGGCAGGGCGGTCGGGGCGATCCGGTGGTGGCGCGTCCAGCGGCGGATCCGTTGCCGTGGCAGCTCGGGTGCCGCGGCGGCCAGCATCTCCGGCAGGCCACGCCCCTTGCCGGTGAACACCCGGTGCACGAAGTCCTGGTAGCGCCGCTGGTCCCGGCGGTCGACGAGGGGGCGCTCCCGGCGGGACACGGTCATCAGGCCGCCGTCGACACCGGGACGGGGCCGGAACGCCGCGGCGGGGACGCGCTGTACGAGCCGGAACTCGAACCACGGCCACCACTGCGCGGTCATCATGGTCGCCCCGCCCACACCGGCCCGGCGGCGCGCGACCTCCCACTGCACGAGCAGGACGGCCTCGGTCCAGCCGGGGGCGTTCAGAATGCGCCGGAGCATCGCGGTCGTCTGGTGGAAGGGCAGGTTGCCCACCAGGACATGGGGTGTGGTGGGGACCGTGAAGCGCAGGAAGTCCGCCTGGACGATCGCCGTCGACGGGCGGGTACGGCGGGCGAGGCGTGCCGCCCGCCGGTCGTCGATCTCGATGCCGGTCAGGGGCCTGGCAAGGCGTTGCAGGGGGAGGGTGAGCGCGCCGTCCCCCGCGCCGATCTCGATGATCGGCCCGTCGGTACGGGTCACGAGGCCGATGACGGTGTCGATGACGCTCTGGTCGATGAGGAAGTTCTGGCCGAGCTCGTGACGGCCAGGACGCTGATGACGCTGCTGCTGATGACGCTGGGCACGCAAAGGATCTCCGCGGCTTCGAAGGGAAGCCGGGCAACACGGAAGAGGCCGCCCGGCGGGATGTCGTCCCCGGAACGGCGGGTCCTTGCGATGCGCGCGAAGGCGATGTGCGCGAAGGTGCCGCCGCTAAAAGCGACGGATCAGAGTTACTGCCATGCCGAACAAGCTACGTCACCCCAACTGCCCCTCGGCAACTGATTTTTTCCACGGCCGGTACGCCTCTCAGGCCTCCCCGCAGGCCTCCCTCAGGCCACCGTCCGCAGTCCCCCCGCCCTGTCTCTTATACAC
>NZ_JAAKZY010000331.1 GCF_011045015.1 Streptomyces scabichelini
CCCCCGCCGCCCGGGGCCGGTGGTCCCGGTGGTCAGAACCCGGCGCTGCGATTCCAGCAGCAGCCGCCCGGACAGCACGGTTCCGGCCATGATTCGTACGACTACCAGAGCTCGCGGCCTTCGCAGATGAACCGGCCCGCCGAGCCGCTCTCGCCGTACGGCGGCGACCCGTCGGTACCCTCCGGGTACCCCGGCGATCCTTCGCGTCCGGCTCCGCCGCCGCCCGGACCGGGAGGTAATGGGCCAGGTGGACCCGGTGGTCCCGGGCCCTTCGGTGGGCCTGGTGGTCAGGGTGGCCCCGGTGGTCAGCAGGCGTACCAGCAGTCGGCTCCACCCGGGTATCCGCAGGAGACAGGGCACCCGCAGGGTCCCGGCGGGCCTTCCTTCGGGGGCGAAGACGACTGGGTCCTCTCGCCGCCCTCGGGTCCGGCGGGCGGTGCGCCCGGCGGTCCCCCGGGACACGGTCAGATGCAGGGCGGCTACGGCTATCCGCAGCCCGGCTCGACCCAGGCCCCGCCCGGGTACCAGCAGCAGCCGATGGCCTGGAGCGTGACGATCGGGCCCGACCGCGAGTACTTCATGGCGATGATGCAGCGCTCCGGCCCCGAGGCCGCGGGCCTGAATCTGCCCGCGTACTCGCCGGAGCAGCAGCGCCCGCTCATCGGCAACCAGATCACGATCGGCCGCCGCCGCCACTCCACGGGTGAGTCCCCGGACATCGACCTGTCGGTGCCGCCGGAGGACCCGGGCGTCTCGCACCAGCACGCGGTCCTCGTCCAGCAGCCCGACGGCAGCTGGGCGGTCGTCGACCAGAACTCCACGAACGGGACCACCGTCAACGGCGGGGAGGAGCCCATCCAGCCCTTCGTCCCCGTGCCGCTGCAGGACGGCGACCGGGTGCATGTGGGGGCGTGGACGACGATCACTATCCGCCGGGGCTAGGCGCTCCGCTGGAAGCACGGTGAAGTGGGTGCGGGCCGTGATGTAGCTGCGGGCCGGTGGGGGCTTGTCGCGCAGTTCCCCGCGCCCCTAAACGGGGCGCGGCCAACTGGCCTGCGTTATGTGATCTGCGTTACGCGAGCGGCCAGGCGTACGGTCCTTCCGGGGTGTCCAGCCACGTCCACTCGCGCTCTCCGCTGACCGTGATCCCGTACCGCTCGCGTTCCGGGTGTTCCTCGCGCTCCCACAGGGCCAGGGCCTCGTGCGGGTCGAGGGCGCCCGCGGTGAGGGCGAGCAGGAAACGGAAGAGTTCGTCCTGAACGGCTCGGCGCGGCAGGCCGCCGTCGGTCGGAGGCCGCGGTTCGGACCGCTCGGTGCCGCGCAGGGGCACGAAATAGGCGGGCGTGAGCAGGAAGTGGCCCTCGGCGTGCTCGGCGTCCTGTACGCGCAGGTCGATCACGCCGGTGGCGATCGGCGCGAGGATGTGGGCGCCTGGGTTGCACTGGGCGAGCCAGGGACGCGGGATCGAGGTCACGGCGCACGTCACGATGATCCGGTCGTACGGGGCGCGCTCCGGGCAGCCGCGGGCACCGTCGCCCGTCACGACGGTCGGGTGGTACCCGGCGGTGGCCAGATGCTGCCGGGCCGACTCGGTGATCTCCGGGTCGAGGTCGATGGTGGTGATCAGGTCGTCGCCGAGCCGGTGGGCGAGGAGGGCCGCGTTGTAGCCGGTGCCCGCGCCGATCTCCAGGACCGCGTTGCCGTCCCGTACCTCCAGCTCGGCCAGCATCTTCGCCATCAGGGACGGCTGGCTGCTGGACGAGAGCAGTTCGCCGTCGCGCACCCGCGTGGCCAGCGGGGAGTCGGCGTAGGCACCACGCAGCCAGCGCTCGCGCCTGCGTGGGTCGGGGTCCTCTCTCCACAGGCGCTCGTGGCCGCCCTGCGCGCTGACGTAGTAGTACGGCACGAAGAGGTGGCGCGGGACGCTCTCGAACGCCTCCCGCCAGGCCGGATCGCTGTCCCAGGCCCCGCTTGCGTCGATCTCGCGCACCAGCGCCGCCCGCGCCGTGGCGGCGAGGTCGTCCAGGCCATGATCGATGACGTGCGCGCTCATACCTCCACTGTGCTGCGCGACGGTCCGCGAGGCGAGCGCGTGAACGCGCCGTTCCGCCGGTGGTCCTACGCCTCAAGTCCTCGGTCGCCACGTCTGAGACCATGGATTGGTGCTGCCATCCCCGGGGGACAACCCCCGGACCCCCGGCCGAGAAGATCCGGGGCCACCACGAGCGATATTTGTGAGGCCAACCCACGTGAAAGAGATTCCGCGCGGCACGCTTCAGGAGCAGACCTTCTACGAGCAGGTCGGCGGCGAAGAGACCTTCCGGCGCCTCGTGCACCGCTTCTACGAGGGTGTCGCCGAGGACCCGCTGCTGCGGCCCATGTATCCCGAGGAAGACCTGGGCCCGGCCGAGGAGCGTCTCACGCTGTTCCTGATCCAGTACTGGGGCGGCCCCACCACGTACAGCGAGAACCGCGGCCACCCCCGGCTGCGGATGCGCCACGCCCCGTTCACCGTCGACCGCGCGGCACACGACGCCTGGCTGAAGCACATGCGCGTCGCCGTCGACGAACTCGGCCTGTCCGAGGAACACGAGCGCACGCTGTGGAACTACCTGACGTACGCGGCGGCGTCGATGGTGAACACAGCGGAGTGAACACGGCGGGATGAACACAGCGGGGTGAACACAGCGGGCTGACGCCACTTACGATCACAATCCGGTCAAGCTCGGTCGAAAAGCGCTTACCCGCTGCCCGATCCCTCTGACAGCATCGCTCGGAGATCCGGGACAGCAGCCGGACTGCGGCGGGGGGCCGGGTGACGGGGTTCGTCTTATTGCGCGCGCGGGCACACCGTCTGCTGCTGGCCGCCGCGCTGCTCACCGTCCTCCTGACGACCGCCGTCCTGGCGACCCTCACCGCGTACTCCGGAGCGATCGGCGACGCGGCCCTGCGCCACTCGCTCCTCGAGACTGAGCTCGACACTGAGGACGGGGCGGACACGGCGGACGCGTCTGGTGGGGCGCCCGCGTCGGGCAGGGAGAGCGCCGCGGCCACCACCTTGATCGTCGAGGCCGACGTGCCGGCGGACGAGCGCAAGGCCGCCGACAAGGCCGTACGCGACGGGGCGCGGCGTACCTTCAACGGGCTCCCGGTGACGCTGCGGACCCTCGTGCGGTCGGGGCCGTACGCGCTGCCGCGGTCCTTACAACCACCCACCGCACGGTCCGGCGACCCGGATCTCACGCACTTCGCGGCCTTGGACCGCTCGCAGGTACGTGTCGTCGGGGGTCGGTTGCCGCGCGATACGGGCGGCGGTCGCGAGATCGAGGTCGCCCTTCCGGAGGCGGCCGCGCAGGCGCTGTCGTTGAAGCCCGGCGCACGCCTCACGCTCGTCGACCGGCTCGACGGCCCGAAGGCCCACATCCGGGTCATCGGTCTGTACCGGCCCGTCCAAGTCACCTCATCGTACTGGCAGTTGGACGAGCTGGGCGGCCGGGGCATCAACAAGGTCGACTTCACCACGTACGGGCCGCTCCTCACCGATCCGGCCGTACTGCGCGCGAACGGGCGCGTGAGCGACGGGCCTTCGGCCTGGCTGGCGTCCGCCGACTTCTCGACCCTGACGACGGGGCGGATCGACGCCCTGCGGAACGCCGCGCTCTCCGGCCCGAAGGCGCTGCTCAAGTCTCCTGCCCTGCACGGCACCACGGCGGTCACGACCTCGTTGCCGGAGGAGCTGGACCGTGTCGAACGTTCGCTGCTGGTCTCCCGTTCGACACTGCTGATCGTCGCGCTCCAGCTCGCGCTGCTCGCCGGGTACGCGCTGCTGCTCGTGGCCCGGCTGCTGAGTACCGAACGGGCCGGTGAGACACAGCTGTTGCGGGCGCGCGGCGGTTCCCGCGGCCGGGTCGCCGGCTTCGCCGCGCTGGAGGCGCTGCTGCTCGCCGTGCCCGCCGCGGCCTGCGCACCGCTGCTCGCCGGACCGTTGACGCGGTTGCTGGCCGGGCAGGGGACGCTGTCCCGGATCGGACTGCGGCTCGACACCTCGGCGGCGGGCGGCACGGTATGGACGGTGGCCGCCGGGGTGGCGCTGGGGTGTGCGCTGGCGGTGACCGTGCCCGCGCTGACCGAGGGGCCGGGCCGTGGGCGGGCGCGGACGCTGCCCGCGCCGGTGCGGGCGGGCGCGGACGTCGGCCTGCTGGTGATCGCGGCGGTCGCGTACTGGCAGCTGAACCGGCAGACCTCCGGCGCCGTCACCGACGACACATCCGGCACCCTCGGCATCGACCCGCTGCTCGTCTCCGCGCCCGCGCTCGCCCTGCTCGCCGGGACCGTCCTCACCCTGCGGCTGCTCCCGCCCGTCGCCCGCCTCGCCGAACGCCGGGCGGCAAGCGGGCGCGGACTGCCCGCGGCGCTCGCGGGCTGGCAGTTCAGCCGCCGCCCGATGCGCGGCGCGGGACCCGTACTGCTGCTCGTCCTCGCCATCGCCATGGGCATGCTCGCCATCGGCCAGGGCGCCTCCTGGGACCGTTCGCAGGACGACCAGGCGGACTTCCAGGCCGCTACGTCCGTACGCGTACTCGGGGCCGGCGAGGACGGGTTGGGCGCGGCCGGGGTCTACTCCGAGGTCGAGGGCGTACGCGAGGCCGCGCCCGCCGTGCGTACGACGCTGCCGTTGTCCGGCGACCGGACGGCGACGGTGCTGGCCCTGGACACGGCGGGCGCGGCGGACGCGGAGGGCTCCGGGGACACGGAGGACTCGAGGGACACGGAGGACTCCGGGGACGCGAAGGACTCCGGGGACGCGGAACGCTCGGGGGGTGAGGGGATGCTGTTGCGCGGGGATCTGGCCGATGAGCCGGTCGGGCGGTTGCTGGCGGGGCTCGGGCCGGAGCGGGCGACGGCGGCGGGCATGACGCTGCCGAAGGGGACCAGGCATCTGGGCATGGTTCTTCGGATCCGCGCGACCGATGCCATCGGCGGGGCCCGCTCGGAGGTGACGGCGGACGTGGCGGTGACCTTGGAGGACCGGTACGGGGTGCCGTACCGCGTCACCGTCGGTGAACTCCCCGCCGACGGCCGGGCGCACCCCCTCACCCTGGACCTCGCGCAGGCCGCCGAGGCCCCGGCCGGTCGTGCGGCCGAACCGCTGACGCTCACCGGGATACAGCTGGACATGACCCAGCCGACCGGCCGGGCCGAGCAACACCGGTTCTCCGTCGAGGAGTTGACCACTGCGGGAGCCGACGGCCAGAAGCACCCGCTCCCGCAGCCCGCCTCCTGGAAGGCGGCGTCCCGTACCAACAACACCGCGGTGGACCCCGAGGGGGACACGGTCCCGAAACGCCCGCGCGTGGACCCCGGCAGACCGCTGACGGTCAGCTACGGCACCGGCTACATCCCCCATGAATACGGCGAGATCACGTCGCTGACGATCCGGCTGCAGGTCGCCCAGCCCGCCGCACCGGAGATAGCGGCCCTGGCGACCGACCGCTTCCTGAAGTCGGCGGGCGCGCGCATCGGGCAACGAGTCGACGTACCGTTCGACGGCTCGACCGTGGCGGTGCGGATCGTGGGGAGCGTACGGGCGCTGCCGACGACCGGGGACGCGAGTTCCCCCAGTGGGACGCCGGATTCCGCGTCCGGGGGTGGCGCGCTGCTCGTCGATCTCGGGTCCGTGAACCGGGTGTTGGAGCAGCGGTACGGCGAGAGCGTCACGCCCACGGAGTGGTGGCTGCGGACCGCGCCCGGGAGTGCGGCGCGCGTGGCCTCGGAGTTGCGTGAGCGGCCCGACATCGAGCCGTCGCAGGTGGTCGTCCGTGACGAGATCGCCGAGCGGTTGCGCGACGATCCCTTCGGGGCGGGTCCGGAGGCCGCGTTCGCGGCGGCGGCCGTGGTGGCCGCCGCGCTGGCCGCGGTCGGCTTCGCGGTGAGCACGGCGGGGTCCCTGCGGGAACGGGGCGCCGAGTTCGCGATCCTGCGCGCCCTGGGCACCCCGCGCCGCCAACTGGCCCGCCTGATCGCCGCCGAGCAAGGCGTCCTGGTGGCCCTGGCGCTGGTGGTGGGCGTGGCCCTCGGGGCAGTCCTGACCCGGGCGGTGATCCCGTTGATCGTCCTGACACCGCGGGCCACGCAGCCGGTGCCGGAGGTGTTGGTGGAGCTTCCGCCGGGCCATGTGGCCGTCCTGCTGACGGCCGTTGTCACCATGCCTCTGCTGGTCACGGCGGTACTGGCGCTGCGCCGCCAGGATCCGGCGAGTTCGCTGCGGAGTCAGGGGGGTGAGTGAGGTGGCCGGCCGATTCACCCGGTTCCGGCGGTACTTGGCGGCATGGGCGGGGAGCAGCCGCGACACGGTCGCCCCCTGGACCCGCACCCGCCTCCGCGCCGCCCCGGGTGCCGCCGTCGCCCTGGCCCTGCTCGTCGCGCTGACCGCATCCCTGGCCGCCGTCTTCCCTCGCGCCGTCGACCGGTACGAGGACGCGGGCCTGCGCCGGATCGCCGAGGAGGCGACGGCCCAGCGGACCTCCCTGCAGTTCTCCGCTCCTCAGCCCGCCGCCGAACTCCCGCAGGATCAACGGGAGTCGGCCCTGCGCCCGGACGCCCTGCGCCAGCAGTACGCGAAGGCGCTGGACGTGGTCGAACGACCACTCGTCCCCGACCCCGCCCAATCCACGTACGGCGTCCGCAACGCCAAACCCCTCGAGACGCCCGAGCGCTGGCTGCCGAGGCCGAGCGGACTGCCCGCGCAGATGTCGCTCGCCGCGCAGAACGGCCTCGCCGACCACGCCCGCCTGCGCGAGGGACGCCTCCCGCGCACTCATGGCACCGTCACCGCCGCGACCCGCGAGGTGGAGGCCGCGGTCACCACTGAGACCGCCGAAAAGCTGCGGATCAAGGCGGGTTCGGTGATCCACGTGCCCGGCGTGGAACGCGCCCCCCTTGCCGTCCGTGTCACCGGCATCGTCACCCCACGCGACCCCGACGGCGCGTACTGGAGCACCCAGCCGCTGCTGCGCACCCCGTCCCTCGTCCGGATCCCCGGGTCGATCGCCGACATGGACACGTACTGGCTGGGCGCCCTGCTCCTGCCCCCGGACGCGGCCCCGGCCCTTCTCGGCACCCCCGGAACCCCTCTGCGCTACTGGCAGCTCGCCCCCGACCCCGCCGCCCTGACCGCGCATGACCTCTCCGACTTGGAGAGCGCCGTCGCCACGCTCGAATCCGGCCCGGGCCTGCTGAAGGTACGCGAGTTCACCGACCCGATGGCCGACGTGAGCACCGACCTCGACGACGTCCTCGGCTCGTACACCGCACTCCGCTCCGGCATCACCCCCCTCGTCGGCGTCGCCGCCTTCGGCACCGGCACGGTCGCGGTCGTCGTTCTGCTCATGGCCGGCGGTCTCGCCGCCGACCGCCGCCGCACCGAACTCGCCCTGCTCCGCGCCCGCGGCGGCTCCCTGCGCGGCGTCATGAGGCGCCTGCTCGCCGAGACGGCCGTGATCGCGGTACCCGCCGGGGCGCTCGGCCTCGCGGCCGCCCTGTTCGCCGTCCCGTACGGCCGCCTGTCGTACGCCGTGGCAGCCGCCGCCGTGGTCACCCTCCTCGCCTGCGTCGTGCTCCCCCTGCGCGCCATGGCCGCCCACCGTGCCGTACGCGTCCACGGTGCCCGCGAGGACCTCACGTCCGTACGTCCCTCGCGCCGCCGTACGGTCGCCGAGCTCACCCTCCTCGTCCTGGCGTCGGGCGCGGTGTTCGCCCTGCGGCGGCGCGGCGCGTCGGAAGACCAACTCGTCGCGCTGGCCCCGGTGTTGATCGGGGTCATCGCCGCACTCGTCCTCGTCCGGGTCTACCCGCTCCCCCTGCGCCGGCTGGCCCGTCCCGCGGGCCGGCTGCGCGGTGCGGTCGGCCACCTCTCCCTGGCCCGCGCGGGCCGCACCTCCGTCTCCACGGTGCTTCCTCTCCTCGCCCTGCTGACCGCGCTCACCACCGCCGCGTTCGGGGGTTCCGTCCTCGCGGGCGTCGCGGACGCGCGGGACCGGGCGGCGCTCGTCACCGTCGGCGCGGACGCGCGCGTCGAAGCCACCCATCCGCTCCCGGCCTCCCTGCCCGCACAGGTCCGCTCGATGTCCGGCGTACGCGAGGTGACGGCTGCGAGCATCACGTTGCAGGCGAAGCCGGGGGACTTGTCGGAGACGGTGCCGCTCGCGGGGGTGGAGCCGGAGGAGTACGCGCGGCTGGCGGGGCGGACCGAGCTGGGGGCGTTCCCCGCAGGCGAGTTGAGCCCCACCCAGGAGGCCCCGAAGAAGGCCGCGAAGGAGGCCGCGAAGGAGGCCGCGAAGGAGGCCGCGAAGGAGGCCGAAAAGACGGTCCTTCCCGCCCTCGCCTCCCCCAC
>NZ_JAAKZY010000332.1 GCF_011045015.1 Streptomyces scabichelini
GACTTGGGGCGGGTGGTGGCGCGGGGGGCCTCGTGGATGCCGCAGGCGGTGAGGGCGGCACCCAGCACGCAGGCGGTGGCAACTCTCCGTACGAAGGTGTTCACCGGGCGACGTTAACCGGATAAGTAGGGATATCCGGTTACGTCGACCCTGGTGTCGAGCGTGCGCGATGCCCGCCCAGAGGCCCCCCGAGAGGCTCAGCCCCTGTGCCAGGGCCCCGTCACCGCGAACGTCGTGCCGGGCGTGTAGACGTTCACGTACATCGTGCTGCCGTCGGGAGAGAAGGTGACCCCGGCGAACTCGCCCCACTCGGGCTCTTCCGGCGTACCGATGTTCTGCCGGTTGCGGGCCATCGCGTACACCTCGCCGCGTCGCGTCACGCCGTACACATGCTGCGCGCCCTCGCCGTCCTCGCAGACCATCAGGCCGCCGGAGGGGGCGAGGCAGATGTTGTCGGGGGACTCGCCGGGGAGCTGTACATCCGTGTCCGGGCCGAAGACGATCACCAGGGTCAGCCGGCGCGCGGCGGGGTCGTACCGCCAGATCTGGCCGAAGTGGTCGGCGGCGGAGCCCTCGGCGCTGTGGGCGAAGGACGAGACGAAGTAGACGCACTTCCCGCCCCAGTAGCAGCCCTCCAGCTTCTGGGCGTGCGTGATGCCCTTGGGGCCGAAGTCCTGGAAACGGATGGGCGTCTGGGCCGCGAGCGGATCCGGTACGTCCACCCACTCGACGCCGTCGAACGTGGCGCCCGTCTCCTGGATCGAGGAGAGGTCCGGAACGCCCGGCACGCGCATCGCCTGAAGCCGGCCGCCCGCGCGGAGCGAACCGCGGCCGCCCTCGGGCTTCTTGGGGAGGAAGCGGTAGAACAGACCGAAGGGTTTCTCGAAGGCGTCCTCGGTCTCGTAGACGATGCCGCGCTTCGGGTCGACGGCGATCGCCTCGTGCTGGAAGCGGCCCATCGCGGTGAGGGGCACGGCACCCGTGCGGTGCGGGTCGACCGGGTCGACCTCGAAGATGAAGCCGTGGTCCTTGGTGTAGCCGTTCGTGCCCGCCTTGTCCTCGGTCTCCTCGCAGGTGAGCCAGGTGCCCCAAGGGGTGGGCCCACCCGCGCAGTTGACGGCCGTGCCGGCGATTCCGACCCGCTCGTCGACCACCTTCCCGTGCCCGTCGAGCGTCAGCGTCGTACAGCCGCCCTTGCCCATCGGGTCGTACGTCAGCCCCTTGACCGTCGGGACCGGAACCCTTCCGTCGGCGCGGTTCTCATGGTTGCGGACGAGATGGACGCGGCCGTGTCTGCCCGCGAAGGCGGACATGCCGTCGTGGTTGCTGGGCACCTTGCCCTCGCCGGAGCGGAGTTTGTCGCCCTCACGCGACAGCACCCGGTAGCGGAAACCCTCCGGCAGATCCAGCAGGCCCTTCGGGTCGGGAACGAGAGGGCCGTATCCGGAGTGGCCCAGCGCTGTGGCCGTACCGGCGAAGAGTTCGGACAGGGCTCCGGAGAACGCGATGCCTGCTCCCAGGGCACCGGACCGGGCGAGTACTTGCCGTCGTGTGGCGGACATGGAGAAACCTTCCTGTTGGCGGACAGGACTGCGACCGCACGTGTGTACCACGTGGTCGGGGTCGCGGGAACCACGCGCGTAGCGTGGCGTACTTACTGATCGTCAGAAGACGCGGGCGGCGGGGGAGTTGGGCGTACGTCCCGCTCATCCAGCACCGGCTCATCCAGGACGGGCTGGTCCAGCAGCCCAGGCTCATCCAGCACCGGCTCACCGAGCACGGGGTCATCCAGTACCGGGTCATCCAGTACCGGGTCATCCAGGACGGGCTCATCGACAACCGGATGATCCCGGCCCCGCTCAGCCGTGCGATCCGCCCCCTGCTCCTGGTGCGCCCGCTCCAGGAACCGCAGCAGTTCCACCGGGAAGGGCAGCACCAGCGTGGAGTTCTTCTCGGCGGCCACGGCCACCACCGTCTGCAGGAGTCGGAGCTGGAGTGCGGCGGGCTGTTCGGACATCACCCCGGCGGCCTGTGCCAGCTTCTTCGACGCCTGGAGTTCCGCGTCGGCGTTGATGATCCGGGCCCGGCGCTCCCGGTCCGCCTCGGCCTGCCGGGCCATCGACCGCTTCATCGTCTCCGGCAGCGACACGTCCTTGATCTCTACCCGGTCGACCTGCACGCCCCAGCCCACGGCCGGGCTGTCGATCATCAGCTCCAGGCCCTGGTTGAGCTTCTCGCGATCCGACAGGAGGTCGTCGAGGTCGCTCTTGCCGATGATCGAGCGCAGCGACGTCTGCGCCATCTGCGAGACCGCGAAGCGGTAGTCCTCGACCCGGATGACCGCGGCTGCCGCGTCGACCACCTTGAAGTAGACGACCGCGTCGACACGCACCGTCACGTTGTCCCGTGTGATGCCCTCCTGGGCGGGCACGGGCATTGTCACGATCTGCATGTTCACTTTCTGCAGCCGGTCGATGGCGGGGATCACCATGGTGAACCCGGGCTGGCGCGGCTCACCGAGCAGCCGCCCGAGCCGGAGCACCACACCCCGTTCGTACTGCTTGACGATCCGTGCCGCCGCCGCGAGGTACACAAGCCCCGCGCTCCCGGCTGCCACGCCCGCGGCCAGCAACGCCTCAAGCATGATGACGACCCCCTGCCGTTCGAGCCCTGTCGTCCGAGTCGTCGCTTATGTCGTTCTTTTAACGATATGCCTGGTCCGAGGCTCCGGTCGAGCCTCGGACCAGGTCTCACGGGTGGGGAGGGTCCGCTACGGCGCGTTGACCCTCACCGGCTCGGTCCCGGTCGCGCTGTGCCGCTCGGCCCAGTTCTCCAGGGCCGTACGGCATGCGTGGTCCAGGTGGTGAAGGCCGGACAGGTCCAGCTCCACCGGACGGTCCTGGGGCAGGGCCTCCAGACTGTCGAGGATCTTCGGCAGCCGCAGGAAGGTGGCGTTGCCGGACAGGTACGCCTGTACCGGACCCGCCCCCTTGTCTATGATCTCCAGCTTGATGTGCGAGGCCTCCCATGCCGTCTTGGCGACAGCCAGGCCGAGCCCGATCAGGACGCCCTCGAACATGTTCACCGCGACGATCGACACGGCCGTGATGATCAGGATCAGCGCCTCGCCCCGGTGCTCGCGCCACATCGACGCGATCCCCCGCAGCGGGATGAGCTTCCAGCCCGCGTGCACCAGGATGCCCGCGAGCGCAGGCAGCGGAATGTAGGCGAGCACGGACGGAAGCAGCGCCGCGAACAGCAGCAGCCATACGCCGTGCAGCACGCGGGACGCCTTCGTCTTCGCGCCCGCCTGGACGTTCGCCGAGCTGCGTACGATGACGGCGGTCATCGGCAGCGCGCCGAGCATGCCGCTGACGGTGTTGCCCGCGCCCTGCGCCATCAGCTCCTTGTCGTACTCGGTGCGCGGTCCGTCATGCAGCCGGTCCACGGCGGCGGCGCTGAACAGCGACTCCGCCGAGGCGATCAGTACGAAGGCCGCGATCGTGCCGAGCAGGGCCACGTTCGCCAGCTCACCGAAGGCGTCGAGCCCCGGCGGCTGGAGCGAGCCGAGCAGGCCCTGCACCTCGACGGTCGCCACCGGCAGCGAGAACACCAGCGCCACGATCGTGGCGAGCGCGACCGCGCCGAGCGCCCCCGGCACCGTACGCACCTGCTTCGGCAGGTGCTTCCACAGCACGAGGACGGCGATCGTGCCGAACCCGAGTCCGAGCGAGGCCAGTGCCTCGGTCGACACGGCGGAGTCGGCGAGCAGCCCCGGCAGTCCGGCCAGCTTGCCCAGACCCGAGGCCGGGGCCTCCATGCCCGCCGCCGAGTAGAGCTGCCCGGCGATCAGGACGAGCCCGATCCCGGCCAGCATGCCCTCGACGACGGCCACCGAGATGGCCCGGAAGTAGCGCCCCAACTTCAGGGCGCCCATGAGGAGTTGGATCAGGCCGGTGGCCAGCACGATGACACCGAGTACGGGAAGCCCGTATTCGCGTACGGCCTCGAAGACCAGCACGGTCAGTCCTGCGGCCGGACCCGAGACCTGGAGGCTGCTGCCGGGCAGGAATCCGGTGACCAGTCCGCCCACGATGCCGGTGACCAGGCCGAGTTCGGCCGGCACACCGGAGGCGACGGCGACGCCCACGCATAGCGGCAGGGCGACGAGGAAGACGACGAGCGAGGCGGCGAAGTCCTGCCGCAGATGAGGGAACTTCATGCGCCTGTTCGGTGAGTTCGGTGAGTTCGGGGGGTTCGGTGAGTTCGAGATGTTCACGGGGTTGCTCATCGTCGCCCTCACAGCTCCGTGAAGGTGTCGGACTGCCCGTCATGGGCCAGTACGGAGCCGGTGTGTACCTCGTAGAACCAGCCATGCATACGCAGTTGACCTTCCGTCAGGCGCCGTGCCACGCACGGGTATGAGCGGAGCCGCAGCAGCTGGGTGAGTATATGGCTCTGGACACCCTCAGTGACAGTCGGGTCACCGACTGTGCCTGCGGGCTTGGGGGTTGCGTGATTGAGCCAGTCCCGTACGGCGGGCACGGCGGTCAGGTCATCGTCGCGCACCAGGGCGCCGACGGCACCGCAGTGGGAGTGGCCGCAGACGACGATGTCGTCGACCCCGAGCACTTCGACTGCGTACTCGATGGTGGCCGCCTCACTCGTCGGCTGCTCGGAGGTGTACGGGGGGACGATGTTGCCCGCGGTGCGCAGCTCGAAGAGTTCACCGGGCCGGGCTCCGGTGATCAGGGCCGGGACGACCCGCGAGTCGGAGCAGGTGATGAACAGCACCTGCGGGGACTGGCCTTCGGCGAGGCGGGCGAACTCCTCCGGGCGTTCAGCGGACTGCTTGCGGAAGGAGCGTGCGTGATCGATGAGGGGCTGCATGTGTCAGTTCCTCCTGGCGCGCCTGAGGGCGCGTCGGTGTACCTGGCGTGCCGTGACGGCACGTCGGTTGACGTAACAGAGCGCATGCGGGTACGCCGACACGACCCCCACGTCGCGCGCTCGGCAGACGTGGCGTGGTGAGGGTGGGTCGTGAGCAGTGCGTTCCCGGCGGTCAGATCAGCAGCGGAAGACCTGAAGTGCCGCCGTGGAATGGGCTCTTGACGATCTGGTCGTACGGAGCGACGCGGCGGCCACGGTGCCTGCCGTGTCGTCGTGCTCGGCCGCGGGGTTCCTGGCCAGCAGGGGCCGCGCGGGCGAGTCGGGGCCGGAGTCCGTGGAGCGTTGCCGGTCACGGATCCGCAGGGGCGGCGTCTCGGCGTTGAGGTGCTCGCCCTTGCCGCAGCTGACGACTTCGGTGTCGGCCGCGGTCCCGGTCCCGTGGGTCGGGTGTGCGGACGCGGCGGAGGCGGCGGAGGCAGTGGGAGCGAAGAGTTGCAGGGCCAGTAGGACGGCGGCGAGTACGCCATACAGCGTCCGGGCCGTCGTGCCTCGTGACATGTGCCCCCTCTCGGCCGCTCTCCTGTCAAGACTTCTCGCGTCAACTGTTACGTTAACGCAGGAAGTTGTTTGCAGGGTTAACTTAACGTTTCACCCTGAAGAGAACCTGAAGCAGTCTGAAGGCTGCCTGAAGCCAGGTAAAGCCAACTTAAAGCGGGGTGGAGGCAGTTCGCGGTGGAGTGTGCGGCTGATCCGGGTGTGGCCCGGCTGATCAGCCCTCCACCAGCGCCTTCGCGTCGCGTGCCAGCGCCGTGAGCCGGGAGATCGCCCGGAAGTACTTCTTGCGGTAACCGCCGTTCAGCATGTCCTCGCTGAACAACTGGTCGAAAGGCAGCCCGGAGGCGAGGACCGGCACTTCGCGGTCGTACAGCCTGTCGGCGAGGACGACGAGCCGCAGCGCGGTCGACTGGTCAGGCACCGGCCCGACATCCGTGAGGCAGACCGCCTTCAGACCGTCGGTCAGTGCCCCGTACCGGCTGGGGTGGACCCGGGCGAGGTGGTCGAGGAGATGCGGGAAGTCGTCGAGCGCGGCGCCCTCGGTGGCGTACGCCGCCTTGGTGACCTGCTCGTCGGAGAACGGCGCCGGGGCCTCGGGCAGCCCGCGGTGGCGGTAGTCCTCGCCGTCGATGCGCAGCGAGCGGAAGTGTGCCGACAGGCCCTGGATCTCGCGCAGGAAGTCGGCCGACGCGAACCGGCCCTCGCCGAGCTTGCCGGGCAGCGTGTTCGAGGTGGCCGCGAGCGCCACGCCCGCTTCGACCAGCTTGCCCAGCAGGGTGGACACGAGGACGGTGTCACCGGGGTCGTCGAGCTCGAACTCGTCGATGCAGAGGAGCCGGTGGCCGCTGAGAGTGCGCACGGTCTGCTGGAAGCCGAGCGCGCCGACCAGGTTCGTCAGCTCCACGAACGTGCCGAACGCCTTGAGCGCGGGCTCCGCCGGGGTCGCGTGCCACAGGGAGGCGAGCAGGTGCGTCTTGCCGACGCCGTAGCCGCCGTCGAGGTAGACCCCGCGAGGGCCGGCCGGCAGGCGCTCCGGCTTGCGGGAGAACCAGCGGCGCCTGCCCGAACCGGTGGCGTGTGTCCCGCCGAGACCGGTCGCGAAGCCGTCGAGCACCCTGACGGCCTCGCTCTGGCTGGGCTGGTTCGGGTCCGGGATGTACGTACTGAAGCGGACCGAGTCGAAACGCGGCGGCGGCACCATCTCGGCGACCAGCCGGTCCGCGGGGACGTGCGGCTCGCGGGCGCACAGGGACAGCGGGGTCGCTTCGGCGGCCGGGTCTGTCCCGGAGGCGGTGGTGGAGGTGGACACGCTTACCAACTCTACGGGCCGTGCCACACTGCCGATATGCGACGCCTGTTCCCTGTGACCGACGAGACAGTGCCCTCCGGGGGCGACGCGGACCGCGAGTGGAGCCTGGCCGAGCTGGCCGCGGCCTACGCGTATCCCGAGCACGGTCCGGGCGGCCGCGAGCCCTGGCTGCGCGCCAACATGATCTCCACGCTCGACGGCGCCGCTCAGCACGACGGCCACTCGGAGCCCATCTCCAGCGCCGCCGACATGCGGATCTTCGGCACGCTGCGGGGGCTCGCGGATGTGGTGGTGGTCGGTGCGGAGACGGTACGCCAGGAGGGTTACCGCCCCGCACGCGCGCGTGAGGACTTTGCCGCGCTCCGGGAGGCGGCCGGACAGGGCCCGGCGCCCGCGATCGCCGTGGTGAGCGCCGGCCTCGACCTGGACTTCGCACTTCCGCTGTTCACCTCGCCCCTGGTGCCCACGCTGCTGCTCACGGGAGCCGCGGCGGCCCCCGACCGGATCGCCGCCGCCGAGAAGGCCGGCGTCCAGGTGGTGATCGCCGGGGACGGCATGGGCGTGGACCCCGCACGGGCTGTACGCGCCCTGGGTGAGCGCGGTCTGCACCGGCTGCTGACCGAGGGCGGGCCGCGGCTGCTCGGCCAGCTGGTCGCGGCCGGGGTCCTCGACGAGCTGTGTCTGACGGTCTCCCCGATGCTCACCGCGGGGGACGCGCAGCGTATTGCCGGAGGGCCTCGGGTGGCGGTGCCCAAGCGGTTCGAGCTGACCTCCCTGCTGGAGGAGGCCGGGTTTCTCTTCAGCCGCTACCGTCGGACCTGATCACTAGTTCTCGCGGTATCCGTGCGGCCACGGGGCAGGATGGTTTCGCAAGGCCTGAAAACGGGTCCACGGAGGAGGCAGGGCCTACGACGGCCCTCGGAGGAGAAGGGGCGCCTGTCGTGTTCACAAGCGTATTGATGATCGAGAAGGCCCTCACGTCCGCCGACGTGGAGTTCGTCACCGGCTTGCACGGGGACGAGGAGATCGCCTTTCACGTGTTGCTCCAGCCTCGTGGCGAGCAGGCGGCCCGGCTGCTGCGGGCCATCGACGACGTGGCGCTCGGCTCGCTGGACGAGGCGGCCCGCGAGCTTGAGGCTCCCGCCGGTGACGAGGCGATCAGTGAGGGGCAGCGGGCCCTCGACGTGTCTCTGGTCGCCCTGCGGGCGGCGGGGGCGCAGGCCGAGGGGCGGCTGATCGAGCACCATCCGTTGGATGCGTTGAAGTCGCTTGTCGACGAGGTCGACGCGGATGAGGTGATCGTGCTGACCGATCCCCACTATGTGGAGGAGTTCTTCCACCGGGACTGGGCTTCTCGGGCTCGGCACAAGGTGGGGGTGCCTGTTTTGAAGCTGTTCTCGCACAGCAAGGTGTGACGCTGCGCTGGGCTGGAGCAGGGGGGCGCCATCAGGGCTTGTGCGGCTGCTTGGGTGCGGGCCGTCCGTGGCTGGTCGCGCAGTTCCCCGCGCCCCTGGGTGGGTGGTGGGTGCGGGGTCGTGGGCCGGTGCGTCAGCCCGTCGCAGGGTGGGCATACGGCCCTTTGCTGGTACAAGGGGCGGGTTTCCTGAGACAAGCCCTACGCGACGGGCGTAC
>NZ_JAAKZY010000333.1 GCF_011045015.1 Streptomyces scabichelini
GTCCTTGCCCGCCCCTTTCCGGTTACGCGGCCTTGGGTAACGGAGCCGCCGCGGACGCCGAGTCGGCCCCCAGGTCCGCCAGGAGGGCCGTCGCCGCGCGGTGGCCCGAGTGCAGGGCGCCCTGGACCGTGCTGGTGTCGCGGTGGTCGCCGCAGACGTACAGGCCGGCGAGGAGGCGGACGGGGCGGCGCAGGTCGTGCGGGGGTGGCATCGCGGGGACGGCGTCCGGGGTGTGGTGGACCGCCAGCAACTCCCAGCGGTGCGTGGACGTGCCGTACAGGTCGGCCAGGTGCGCGCGCACGACCCTGTCGACGTCCGGCGGCGGTGCGCCGAGGATCGTGGACGAGATCAGGGCACGGCCGGCCGGCGCCCGGGACGGGTCGACCTCGCTGAGGACGGCGGTGTGGGCCACCGGGCCGCGGCGGTCCGCGTCGAGGAGCAGCGCGGCTCCGGCCGACGGCACCTCGTCGGCCGTGTGGTGCACCGTCGTCACGGGGTGGAACGACGGCACCCGCAGACCGGGCAGCAACTCGGCCGCCGTGCGGGCGCCGGTCGCCAACAGGACGGCGCGGCAGCGGAGTTCACCGTGTTCCGCGGTGCGCACGGACGTCGTGGACACGGACGTGACTTGCACGCCGGTGCGTACCGTCCCGGGCGGCAGCGCTCCCGCGAGCAGCTCCGGCACCGTGTCGGCACCGCCCTCCGGCACGCACAGCCGCCCGGAGGCGAAGGTGCGCAGCGCGAGGTCCGCGCACCGGCTGGACGTCGTCAGATCCGGGTCGCAGAGCAACGCGGCCAGCAACGGCCGCAGAAAACCCTCGACCGTGCGAGCGGGCATCCCGCGTGCTGCCAGCGCACGTCCGGCCGACCGCTCCGGCCGCGCCAGCAACCGCTCCACAGGTGCCGCCGCGATCCGCCCGAGCGCGGAAGCGAGCCGCGCCTGGTCGAGGGCACCGCCGAGCGGCGGGAAGGCCCGTGGCAGGGAAGGCACGGTGGAAGTGGCGGTGGACGGGTCGGCGGCATGCGGCGACCACGCGTCGGTGCTGTCGCCCGGCTGCCCCGCCCGCCGGGCGGCGCGAGGCCTGCGAGGCGGCCTGCGAGGGGCGGCCACAAGGGCGCGTGCCGCGCCGAGTGCGCCCCGTGCGCCCCCGGGCTCGCCCGCCCGGTGGGTGCGCCCCTCGGCATGGACGAGAACGCCCGGTGCGAACGGGCGCAGGGCCAGGGCGTCGAGACCCGGAGCCATGCGTATCTCCGGGTACGCGGTGGACAGCAGCCGGCCGATCCGGTCGAGCCGGAAGCCGTCGATCTTCTCGGTCGACATACGGCCGCCCGCGTAAGGGGCGGCCTCCAGGACCACGGTCGTTACTCCTGCACTGATCAGACGGTGGGCAGCCGAGAGTCCCGCGACCCCGGCCCCCACGATCACGACGTCCGCCTGGCAAGCGGGCTCAAGCACGTGCCCCTCCTCGAGGTCGCGCGGCTCCTGGAGGTGTCATGCCCCCGACACGCTTCCGGAATTCCGGAGTCTCTGGACGAGGGTAGGGCTCCACCCGGTTCGCGGAAGTCGCGCATCAACAGGGCACGGGCGCACGCCGGTCGCATGCGACCGGCGGACATCGACCTGAGCGATGGCCTCGCCACGCCGCCTGTCGCCGCATGCCGCCGTCAGCTTCCGGCCGCCCGGATGGCCTGCTCGATTTCGGGGAACGCGAAGGAGAAGCCCGACTCCAACAGCCGGGTGGGCAGCACCCGTTGGCTCCCCAGCACATCCCCGGCCAGCTCGCCGAGCACCAGCCGCAGCGCGGGCGCGGGCACCGCGAAGAGCGTGGGCCGATGCAGCACCCGCCCCATCGCCGCCGTGATCTCCCGGTTGGTCAGCGGCTGCGGAGCCGTCAGGTTGAAGGGGCCCGACAACGACTCCGTGTCGAGCAGATGCCGCAGCGCGGCCACCTCGTCGTGCAGCGCGATATAGCTCCAGTACTGCCGTCCGTCGCCCATCCGCCCGCCGAGCCCCGCCTTGAAGAGCGGGAAGAGCCGTCCCCAGGCCCCGCCCTTGGCGGCCACGACCAGACCGGTGCGCGCGAAGACGGTCCGTACGCCCGCCTCCTGTGCCGGAGCCGCCGCCTCCTCCCACTCCACACACATCGACGGCAGAAACCCGTCTCCGGGCGGCGTGTTCTCGTCCACGGCCCGTTCCCCGGTGTCTCCGTAGAAACCGATCGCGCTGCCGTTCACAAAGACCCGTGGCGGCTGATCGAGAGAGGCGACGGCCTCCGCGAGCGCGGCCGTGCCGAGTACCCGGCTGTCGCGGATCTTCCGCTTGTACGCGTCCGTCCAGCGGCGGTTGCCGACCCCGGCACCGGCGAGGTTCACCACGGCGTCGCAGCCGATGAGCCCCGCCGCGTCGACGTACTGCCGCTCGGGGTCCCACTCGACCTCGTCCTTCGCCCGTGGCGTACGGCGCACAAGGCGCACCACCTCGTGCCCGTCCGCGGTCAGTGAGCGCACCAGTGCCCTGCCGATGAGGCCGGACGCCCCGGCCACGGCGATTCGGGAAGGTTCCATGGCCCCATCCTCCGCCAACGGCCCCGGACCGCCGTGCTGAGGGGTGCCAAGGGGTACCGAGGGGTGCACCGAGGGGTGCCGAAACACCGGACGACATCTCGCACCCCCGCCGTACAGTGACCTCCATGCCCGTCCTGCACATACGCACCGCCCTGCCCGACGACGAGGACGCGCTGGGTCGTCTCGACCGTGCGACCTGGTCGTATCTGCACGCGGTCAGGCCCCGGGAAGAGCCGCCGTACGAGCCGTTCTTCGGCGACCGCTTCGGGCCCCGCGACCACCTCGTCGCGGAGGTGGACGGACGCCTCGTCGGCTATGTGCGCCTCGGCTTCCCCACCCCGCTCGCCTCCAACGCGCACGTACGGCAGATCCAGGGCCTCGCCGTGGCCGAGGAGGTGCGCGGCATGGGCGTGGGCCGGGCGCTGATCCGCGCGGTGATCATGGAGGCCCGCCGCCAGGGCGCGCTCCGCATCACGCTGCGCGTCCTCGGCCACAACACCCCGGCCCGCAAGCTGTACGAGTCGGAGGGCTTCGTCGTGGAGGGCATCCAGCCAGGGGAGTTCTACCTCGACGGGAAGTACGTCGACGATGTGCTGATGGGCCGCAGTCTCTGACGCTCCATCAGCACGTGACCACGGCTCAGGACGTGACCAGGTCGCCCGTGTCCACCGGGGTCGAGGCGTTCGCCGCCCGCTTCGCGTCGCCCGCGACCTCGTCGGCGGTCAGGACGTAACCCGTCTCGTTGTCGCTCGTCGACCGGGCGAAGACCACCCCGTACACCTTGCCGCCGGTGGTCAGCAGGGGGCCGCCGGAGTTGCCGGGGAGGACCGTGGAGCGGATGGAGTAGATCTCGCGCGTGACGGGGTCGGAGCCGTAGATGTTCTGGCCGTTGGCCTGCATCTTGGTCGCGACGGTGGCCGCCTGGAGGTCAAGGCCGCCGTCCTGCGGGTAGCCCGCGACCACGGCCGCGTCGCCGCGGGCCGCGCTGTTGTCGAAGGGCAGTACGGGGGCTTCGAGGCCCGGTACGTCGAGGACGGCGACGTCCTTGTCGGGGTCGTAGAGGACGACCCTCGCCTCGTACGCCCGGCCCGTGCCGCCCACCCGTACGGTCGGCTCGTCGATGCCGGCCACCACGTGGGCGTTGGTCATCACGTGCTCGCGCGCGTACACGAAGCCGCTGCCCTCGCGGCCCTGGCTGCCGGAGACGCCCTCGACCTTCACCGTGGAGCGCGTCGCGGCGCGGGTGGCCGCCGCGGTGACGCTGTCCCCGGAGGGCTTGGCGACGCTCGTGGCGGGCTCGCTCTCGAACGGGTTGAAGACCTGCGGGAAACCCGCCTCCGTCAGGGCCGAGGTGGCGCGGGAGAACCAGGCCGGTGTGGTCTCCGGCATGGTGTTCTGCACCGCGCCCAGCAGCGCGGAGCTGCGGATGGCCTGGCTGATGACGGGGGAGGAGCCCGCGGCCAGCACGCTCGCGGCGACCCACGCCACCAGCAGCACGGCGACGCTGTTGGCCGCGGCTCCGCCGACTCCGTCGACCACGCGCAGGGAACCCCGGTCCAGCTCGCGGCGCAGTCGCAGGGCCAGGCGCCCCGCCAGCTCGTGTCCGACCACGGCGGGCAGCAGCACGGTCAGCACCGCCGTGAGCATCGCCGTCGTGGTCCCCGGCGACACCAGGTCCATGACCCAGGGCAGCACCCATACGCCGATGACCGCGCCGCCCACGAAACCGGCCAGGGACACGCAGCCCGCCACGAGCCCGCGCCGGTAACCGGACGCCGCATAGCCGAGGATCGCCAGCAACAGCAGGATGTCGAGCAGGTCCACGGAGCACCCTTTCTCTTGGGCCCCTCAGTACGTGCGGTGCGGGCCCAGTGATCAGACACGCGCGCGTGGGGCCCGGAATCCGGCCACGCGCGCGTGGAACCCTAAAAACGTCCTGGGCCGGGACGTTGGTTCCACCGGGTGGCACAGCACACATCGCGGACGGCCCGGGTGTCCCGGACAGTGGGCCTCATGCGTGTCTTCCGTGCGCCGCTGCCCCAACGCCCCCTGGGTGCGCTGCGGAACGCCCGCGTGAGGTCCGTACGGCACAGGCGGTTCATACGGAACAGGGGGTCCGTACGGAATGTGCCAGGGAAACGGAATGTGCGCAGGAAGCCGCCCGGGAGACGTCTGCCGCGTCCGGTGCTCGTGGTCCTCGCCTGGCTGCCCGGCCTCGCGGCCGTCACCGCGCTGGTCCTCTGTGCCGTGTTCCTCGAGCGGACGCCGAAGGCCGCCTGGCGCCCCGCGACGCCGCGGCCCGACCTGGGGCACCGGGCCGAACGGCCCGTCATCGTGCCCAGGGAGAGATGGCTGGGCGGTGCCGCGTACACGCGGCCGCCCGCCCGGTACGCCGACCGCGTCCTGGCCGTGTTCGTGCATCACACCGACTCGCCGAACGACTACGACTGCGCCGACGTGCCCCGCATCATCCGCTATCTGTACGTCGGACAGGCCGGAGACCGGCAGTGGGACGACATCGGCTACAACTTCCTCGTCGACCGCTGCGGCACGGTCTACGAAGGCCGGGCGGGCGGGATCGAGCGGGCCGTCGTCGGGGCGCACACACAGGGCTTCAACGTGGGGACGGCGGGCATCGCGGCGATCGGCACCTTCACCGCGGGAGTGCCCGTCCCGCAGGCCATGACCGACGCCATCGCGGCCGTCGCCGCCTGGAAGCTGGGCCTGTCGGACATCGACCCGCGCTCCCCGGTGCGGCTGGTCTCCACGAACAGCATGAGCAAGTACGCGGCGGGCACACGCGGCACCTTCACGGCCGTCTCCGGCCACGCCGACGGCTACTACACCGCCTGCCCGGGCGGGGCCCTGACCGCCCGCCTCCCCGCGATCAGGGAACGGGCGGCCCAGCTCCAGGGCAGGCGGTAGCTCACAGGTCCTCCCTGCTGAGCCTTCTCATACGGGTCTGTACAGGTTTGTACGAGGGTTGTGAGGCTTGTACGGGTCACTCGGCGAATCGCTCCCACAGCCGTGGAAAGCGCTCCGCCAGGACCTTCTGGTTCTCGAAGTCGATCGGCGTGCCCACCGGCTCCGCAGGCGCGGCCGGGATGCCGAGGTCCGGGGCGACGGTGCCGGTGAGCTCTTCGTACGCCTCGTCCGCCGCGTAGCCCAGCTCCTCTCCGTCCCCGTCGACCTCGTCGTCGAAGTCGGTCAGGAGCTCGGCGAGCAGGTCGGGTTCGTGCACGGCACCCTCGTACACCTCCCGCCCCTGACCGATCAGCCAGCAGCGGAAGAAGTCGAAGGCGTCGTCGCTGGCCCCGTCGAGCAGGATCCAGGCGGCGCCCCAAAGGTCCCAGGTGTAGGCGCGGTTGTAGCGGGCCTCGAAGTGA
This sequence comes from Streptomyces scabichelini, assembly GCF_011045015.1. Taxonomy (GTDB): domain Bacteria; phylum Actinomycetota; class Actinomycetes; order Streptomycetales; family Streptomycetaceae; genus Streptomyces; species Streptomyces scabichelini. The sequence goes on from NZ_JAAKZY010000333.1 coordinate 5,952, forward strand.
CGGGCGAAGTCCAGGACCGAGTCCGGGTCGAGGCCGAGGAGCCGTTCGACGAGCACGTCGGCCTGCTCCTCGGGGTCGCCCTCGGCGGCCTCGCGGGTTGTGTCCACCAGCTCCCAGAACTCCGTCTCGTCCATCACGGGAACAAGCATCGGGCCTGTACCCGGCCCGCGCACCCGGGGACGGGCAGATCGTTATGCGTGCACATGCCGAAGGAAAGTCCGACGGCAGTCGACGGAAAGCCCGACAGCAGATGTCGGCTTTCGGCGGGATGCTCGGCGTATGGAGACCACACAGCCACTCAAGGGAAAGACCGCCCTGGTCGCGGGCGCCACGCGCGGCGCCGGGCGGGCCATGGCGGTGGAGCTGGGACGCGCCGGAGCCACGGTGTACGTGACGGGACGGACGACCCGCGACCACGTCAGCGAGGTCGGCCGGCCCACCGAGACCATCGAGGAGACCGCCGAACTGGTCGACGCGGCCGCCGGAACCGAGGGCAGGGGAATCGCCGTACCGACGGACCACCTGGAGCCGGAGCAGGTGCGGGCCCTCGTCGAGCGCATCGACCGCGAGCAGGGCCGCCTCGACATCCTCGTCAACGACCTCTGGGGCGGCGACGTCCACCTCGACATGGGGTCGAGTGAGCAGCCGAAGATGTGGACCATGGATCTCGACAAGGGGCTGCGGGTCATGCGCCTCGGCATCGAGTCGCACATCGTCACCAGCCATTGCGCGCTGCCGCTGCTGGTCCGCAACCCCGGCGGCCTGCTCGTCGAAGTCACCGACGGCACCGCGGAGTCCAACCGCGGCTACCGCAGACCCTTCTTCTACGACCTCGCCAAGACGACCCCGATCCGTATGGCGTACGACCTCGGGGAGGAGCTGAAGGAGCACGGCTGTACGGCCGTCTGCCTCACACCGGGCTGGCTGCGCTCCGAGGCGATGCTCGACACCGCCTTCCACGTCACCGAGGAGAACTGGCGGGACGCCATCGAGCAGGCCCCGCACTTCGCGATCTCCGAGTCGCCCACGTACATCGGACGGGCGCTGGCCGCGCTCGCCGCCGACCCGGACGTGGCGCGCTGGAACGGGCAGTCGCTCTCCAGCGGCGGCCTCGCCCGGGAGTACGGCTTCACGGACGTCGACGGCTCGGCCCCCGACGCCTGGCGCTACATGGCCGAGGTCGAGGGACCGGGCAAGCCCGCTGACGTCACGGGCTATCGGTGATCCGCGCGTAGTACGCCGCCGTCCGGGCCGCGGCCTGCGCGAAGCGCTCCCGCAGCCCGGACGGCTCCAGGACCTCCACCTCCGGTCCGAGCGCCATGAGCTGGGTGTACGCGACGTCGTGCGACTCGACCGGCAGCGTCACCGTCACCCGGCCCTCACCGTCGGGCTGCCCGGCCGCGGCCAGCGCCTCCTGCGCGGAGAGCGGATCGACGGCGTACTTCAGCTGCCGCGCGCCCGCCTCCGACAGCCGTATCACCACCGTCGCCCGCAGGATCGACCGTGCGAACTGCACCGCCTGCTCCTCCCAGAAGGCCGGCAGATCGAACCCCTCGTCGCGCACGAAGCGCTCGTCGCCGGGCTCCACCGCCGTGAACCGGTCCATGCGGTAGACGCGGAAGGAGCCGGGGTCCGGAACCCGGGCGCACACGTACCAGACACCCGCCTTGAGCACGAGCCCGTACGGCTCCAGCTCCCGCTCCACGTCGACCTCGTGACGCCGGTAGCGCGCGGTGATCCGCCGGTCGTCCCACACGGCCTCCGCGACCGCGGGCAGCAACTCGGGTGTCTTGGGTTCGGCGAACCAGGCGGGCGCGTCCAGATGAAAGCGCTGCGCCGCGCTGTGCGGGGCGTCCTGGAGGGAGGGCAGCAGGGCGGCCGACACCTTGAGCCTGGCCGCCGAGGCCGCGTCCTCGAGGCCCATCTCGCGGAGCGCACCCGGCACCCCGGACAGGAACAGCGCCTCTGCCTCACTCCGGGCGAGGCCGGTCAGCCGCGTGCGGTAGCCGCCGATGAGGCGGTACCCGCCGACCCGCCCCCGATCCGCGTACACCGGGACTCCGGCCTCCGAGAGCGCCTGCGCATCCCGCGTGATCGTCCGCTCGGACACCTCCAGCTCGCGGGCGAGCTCAGCGGCGGTCATGGAGGGACGGGACTGGAGCAGCAGCACCATTTTGATGAGCCGGGCAGCACGCATGAGTTCATGATGCCGGGTGAGGTCGGACAGGTGTTTTCGCCCCCGCCGCCCCTACCCGTCCCATCCTGAACCTGGGGGCTCCGCCCCCAGGTTCAGGATGGGACGGGTAGGGG
>NZ_JAAKZY010000334.1 GCF_011045015.1 Streptomyces scabichelini
GGGTGGGAAGTTTGGTCAGTACGTTCCCCGTCATGCCCCGCGAGGCTACGGGCGGGCCGGTCAGCAGGCGGTTTCCCGCCCGTAAGACATCGGTGCACAGGAACTCACCCTGGGCCAGAGGCAGTTGTGAGAAGAGGACGTACGGGACGCGGGCCCGCCCACCCGGCGGGACGGCCTCGCGTCCGAGGCTTGAGAAGCTCGGGAAAAGGCCTTGAGCGGGCTACCCGACCGACCTAACGTTCGGTCCATGACGCCACCCGCCGCGTACCACCTCGCCCAGGTCAACATCGCCCGCCTCAAAGCCCCGCTGGATTCCCCTCAGTTGAAGGACTTCGTCGACGCCCTCGACCCGGTGAACGCGGTCGCCGACACCTCGGACGGTTTCGTCTGGCGCCTGCAGGACGACTCGGGCAACGCGACGGAAGTCCCCGTCCTCGGCGACGACTGGCTCATCATCAACTTGACGGTCTGGCGCGACACCAACGCCCTGACGGCCTTCATGTACCAGGGACAGCACCGGGAAATGCTGTCCCGCCGCCGCGAGTGGTTCGAACGCCTCGAGGAAGCGGTCACGGCCCTGTGGTGGGTCCCGGCAGACCACCACCCGACGGTCGGGGAGGCGGAGGAGCGCCTGCTGCACCTGCGCAAACACGGCCCGACGGCGTACGCGTTCAACCTGCGCACGACGTTCCCACCCCAGGAGGCGCAACCGGCCGGCCCGGACCAGGAGCCGCGACCGGCCGAGGACACGCCGGAGTCCTCCCCGGTCGGCTGATCCCGCCCTGCGGATGTTCCCCGGATGTTCCCCGATGTCCCGCCCGGTGGAACGGGACAGCGGCCCCATGCGGTCGGGACACCGGGCGCGTCACGGTTGTCGGGCAAGTCCGACAGCCGACCGGCCGAGGGCCGGGCGGCACCATTCATGGGGGAAGCACCATGTCCGCTTCGATTTCACATCCGCCCACTTCACATCCGTCCACGACCGGCGCCGGGACCGGCGCCGGTCCGGAGGCGGCGCACGCACGGAGGGAACACCGCGGCTGGGCCTGGGGAGGCATCGTCGCGGCGCTCGGGGGGCTCGCCGTGGTGGTCGCGTCCGGGCCGCTGTGGCCGTTCGAGGACTCCGACCTCATCGACAACGCCCGGATGGTGGACCGGCTCGACGGCTCCGCGATGTGGTGGGTGCTCGTCACTCAGGTGGCGTTCACCGCGGCCGCGCTCGGCGCGGTGGTCTTCGGCGCGGGGCTGCGCCGCCGGCTCGACCGGCAGTGCACGGCCGGCAGCCTGGTGCCGACGACGGCGTACCTGGGGATGCTGCTGGTGGGCGTGATGAGCCTGGTCGGGGCCGGGATGGGCACGGAGACGTTCCACAACCTGCGGATGGACGAGAAGACCGATCCGGACACGATCGTCGGTGAACTGACCCAGCTCGGCACATACGGATGGGTGTGGTCGGGGCTGCTGCTCACCGCGGGGGCGCTCGTCGTCGCGGCGTTCCGGCAGGGCGCGGTGAGCCGCTGGATCGGCGTCGTCAGCCTGGTCTTCGGGTTCTTGGTGCTGGTCACGCAGGTGACGCCGTTCCAGTACGCGGCGCTGTTCGCGGGCGTGCCGTATCTGCTGATCCTCGGCGTGGCCTTCGCCTTCGGCCGGGTCCGCGCGCTCGACTGACGTCGCACGAGCAGCGGGAGCGCGGCAGTCGTACGCAACGGTCGTACGCCGTACGCGGCGGCGCTCCCCCTGCGTTCGACGCAGTGACCGTGGAAGTGCGGTGTCAAGCAGAACGCCTGCTGGGAGCCTTGGCCTGTGGGGGAACAGGCGTGAGGGCCCGGCAGGGCCGGGACGGCGGGGGCCATCGGGTCCCCGCCGTCGGCGTGCTCGTGGCGAGCTGGGGGCTCGCGGCGGCGGCGCTGGTCCTGATGGGCGTGGCGGGCGCTCCCTGGGACGCGACGCAGTGGTACTTCGTCGTGGACGCCGCGGACGCGCTGGTGTACGGCCTGGTGGCGGCCGTCGTCCTGAGCCGGCGCAGACATCCGGTGGCCTGGCTGGTGGCGCTGACCGCGGTCGGCGGGGGCGTCGCGGCGGTCACGGCGCAGGCGGTCGCGCTGTGGGCGCGGGACGCCGGCCCCGGGGCGGTGCCGCCGTCGTGGTCGGTCCTGCAGAGCACCGCCTGGCTGCCGGGCACGCTGGCGCTCGTACTGATCGTGCCGTATCTGGTCTCGGAGCAGGCACCGTCGCCCGCGGTGCGGGCCGCTGTCGGTGCGGGGATCGTACTGATCGCCGGCCTGCTGGCGGTGCAGCTGACCGCTCCGTGGCCGTGGCCGGAGGGCGAGCCGATCGCGCCGCTCGCGGTGCACGACGCGGGATGGGCGCGGCTGGTCGAGCCCGTGCAGCGGACACTGCTCGGCTGCGTGGTGGCGCTGGGGCTGCTCGCCGCGGGCCATGCGGCACGGCGCCGTCGGCGGGACCCGGCGGCGGGCCGAGGGCTCGGCTGGCTGGCGATCGGTACGGGACTGGTGGCGGTGACGTTCCTGCCGCTGGTGCTGTTCAGCGGTGAGGGTCCCGCGGCGCTGCGGCTGTTCACGCCGCTGACGCATCTGGCCTCCCAGGCGTTCTTCCCGGCAGCTGTGCTGGTCGTGGTGCTGCGGCAGCGGCTGTGGGGCATCGACCTGGTGGTCAGCCGGGCGCTCGTGTGGTGGCTGCTCACCGGACTGCTCGTCGCCGGGTACTTCCTGACGGTGGCTGTGCTGGGGCTGCTGCTGCCGGGCGACGGGGCGCTGGGCAGAGTGCTGGCCACGGCGGCGCCCGCGGCCGGGATCCAGCCCGCGCGCGGCTGGCTGCAGCGGCGCGTCGACCGGCTCGTGCACGGGGAGGCGACGGCCCCCGCACTCAGCCGGGTCGGCCGCCATCTCGGCTCCGCGACGGGGCCGCAGGAGACACTCACCGGCATGGCGGAGAGCATCGCCGCGTCCTTCAACCTGGGCTCGGTGCGGGTCCTTGACGAGGACGGGAAACCGCAGGTCACCATCGGCGACCCGGCGGGCCTGGAGTCTGTGGCGGTGCCGCTCGTCGTACGTCGGCGGGAGGCCGGGACGCTGCTGGTGACGGCGCGTCCCGGCGAACGGCTGGACCGGCGCGCCCGTACGGCGCTCGACGAGGTGGCGCCCGTCGTGGCGGCCGCCGTCCATCTCGCCGCCGTCACGCGGGAGTTGCGCGAGTCGCGCGGCCGGCTGGCCGCGGCCCGCGACGACGAACGCCGGGCGCTGCGCCGGGAACTCCACGACCAGTTGGGGCCCGCCCTGGCCGGCATCGGCCTGGGCCTGGCGGCCGCCCGCAACCTGCTCCCGGCCGGCTCACCGGCGGACCCGCTGCTGGCCCGGCTGCGCACCGAGGTCGACACCCAGGTCGAAGAGGTCCGCGTCCTCGCTCGCGGCCTCGTCCCGCCGGTCCTCGCCGAGCTGGGCCTCGTACCGGCGCTGCGGGAGCTGGTGATGCGTCACGAAGCGGACGGTCTCACGGTGGTCGTACACGCCGAGGACGGCCTCGTACGCGACGACGTGCCCCGCGAGGTGGCGGGCACCGTCTACGCGGTCGTCGCGGAGGCCCTGCGGAACGTCTCGCGGCACGCGAGGGCCCGCACCTGCACGGTCACGGTCACAGGCCTGGCCCCGGGCGCGGGCGACCTGCTGACGCTGAGCGTGGAGGACGACGGGCGCGGCATCGGCCCGGGGGCCCGGCCCGGCGTCGGCACCGAGTCGCTCCGGGAACGCGCCGAGGCCCTGGGCGGCACGATCGACTGGGGACCGGGGGAAGACGGTCACGGCACACGGCTCGTTCTCCGCGTGCCGTTACGACCGGAGGGCGAGCTACGGGACGGGACTTCGGCGACAAGGGCAGGACGAGGACGATGACATGGGCGAGAACGCAAAAATGGACGGCGGCACGGACGGCACCATGCCCGACGACGTGACGGAACCGCTGCGGATCGTGGTCGTCGACGACCACCCGGTGTTCCGTATGGGCATGACCGCACTGCTCGACTCGCTGCCCGGCCTGACGGTGGTCGCCGAGGCCGAATCCCTGGCGTCGGCCTCGGCGGCGGCCCACGCACACCAGCCCGATGTGGTGATCATGGACCTGCATCTGGGCGACCGAGTGCCGTCGGGCGTGGAGGCCACACGGGAGATCCTGCGCGTCCGGCCCGGCACGGCGGTCCTGGTCGTGACGATGCTGGACGACGACGACTCGGTGTTCGCCGCGATGCGGGCCGGGGCCCGCGGTTATCTGCTCAAGGGCGCGTCACCCGCCGAGATCGAACGGGCCGTCCGGGCCGTGGCCAACGGCGAGGTGATCCTGGGCCCCGCGGTCGCCTCGCGCACCGTGGCCCACCTGACGGGGACGCGCTCCGCGGGCACCGCGGCGGTGACACTGCCCGAGCTGACCGCGCGGGAGCGCGAGGTCCTGGACCTCGTGGCCCGGGGCCTGGACAACCTGGCGATCTCGCGACGCCTCGTCCTCAGCCCGAAGACGGTACGCAACCATCTCTCCAACATCCTGACCAAGCTCCAGGCCGCCAGCCGCGCCGAGGCCATCGTCCGCGCCCGCCAGGCGGGCCTGGGCGGCAACTGACCGCGCCCCTTAGGGGCGCGGGGAACTGCGCGACCAGCCACAGACGGCCCGCAGTCTTCGCACTACCGCACGCCCCCTCAACGGCGACCCGGCAGAGCCTCAACCCGGCGAAGCCATTCCTCCGGCACCCAGGCGGTAGCCGTTCCCGCGGCGACGACGCCACCCACCATCGCGCACGTCGTGTCCACGTCCCCGAGACCCTCCGCCGTGGTCCACAGCGCGGACGTCAGATCGTCCGGATGACGCGCCGCGCACCACACGGCGAACGGCACGGTGTCATCGGCCCGGATCCGCCGGCCGTTGCCGAGCACATCCGCGGCCTTCCACGGCTCCGTGTCGAACGGCAGCCGCGCCGCACGCGCCAGCCCTTCCCGTACGGCACTGTCGGGCGTCGCGTCCGCCACGGCGTCGACGCTCAGCTGCCCCCGCGTGGACAGCGCGGCGGCGACGGCCACGGCGATCGCGCCCGCGATGCCCTCCGGGTGGGCGTGGGTGACCTGGGCCGACAGCGTCGCCTGCTCGACGACGTGCAGCAGGCTGTCCCCGAACCAGGCACCCAGCGGCGCCACCCGCATCGCCGCCCCGTTGCCGAGACTCCCCTCCCCGTCGAAGAGCCCGCTCGCGAACTCCGCCCAGCGGTGCGGCTCTTCGAGGAGCCGGGGCAGCAGCTGGTGCATGCCGTAGCCGTAGCCGCGCGCGGGGTCGGCGGAGTAGCCGAGGGCGAAGGCGCGGGCCAACTCGGGCTGCCGGATCTCTCCGTACTCGTCGAGCACCCGCTGTACGCCGAGCGCCATCGCCGTGTCGTCCGTCCAGTGCCACTCCGGCTCCTCGGGGGTACGCCGGGCGCGGATCTCCTCGTACGCCTGTTGCGGGTCCCGTAAGAGGGGGAACCAGCGCTCACCGAACGCGTCCCCGAGGGCGAGGCCTTCGAGGCTGCGACGGGCGCCGATGCGGTTGGCCGGCGTGGATCCGGGCCTGGGCGTGGGTGCTGGTGTCGGCTCGGTCATGCCGCGATGATGCAGGGCCACGGTCCGTGACGCACAAGGATTTCGGGGCCCGGCGTGTCACGAGTGGCGGAAACCCGGCCCTCACCCTCCACCGGTCAGGAGGCGCCCGTCTCGATGGCGTCCTCCACCTCCGCGACCCGCTCGCGCTCCTCCTTCGCGAAGCGCTCCGCGTCCAGCTTTTCGGCGATCTCCTCGTCCTGCGCCATCAGCAGATCCAGATTCGAGTTGCCCATCTCGAAGACGCCCATGTCGACGTACGCCTGCTGGAGGCGCTTGCCCCACAGACCGATGTCCTTGACGCAGGGGACGATGCGGCTGAAGAGCAACTGGCGGAAGAGAGCGAGGAATTCGGACCGCTCGCTGTACTCCTCGGCCTCCGCCTTCGGGATGCCGAAGTTCTCCAGGACCTCGACGCCGCGCAGCCGGTCCCGCATCAGATAGCAGCCTTCGATGACGAACTCCTCGCGTTCGCGCAGTTCGGCATCGGAGAGCTGCTTGTAGTAGTCGCGCAGCGCCATGCGGCCGAAGGCCACATGGCGGGCCTCGTCCTGCATGACGTACGCGAGGATCTGCCGGGGCAGCGGCTTGTCGGTCGTGTCCCTGATCATGCCGAAGGCGGCAAGAGCGAGGCCTTCGATCAGAACCTGCATCCCGAGGTACGGCATGTCCCAGCGCGAGTCGCGCAACGTGTCACCGAGCAGCGACTGGAGGTTGTCGTTGATCGGGTACACCATCCCGATCTTCTCGTGCAGGAACCGGCCGTAGATCTCCGCGTGCCGGGCCTCGTCCATCGTCTGGGTCGCGGAGTAGAACTTGGCGTCCAGGTCGGGCACGGACTCGACGATCCGGGCAGCACACACCATCGCGCCCTGCTCACCGTGCAGAAACTGGCTGAACTGCCAGGACCCGTAGTGCTTGCGCAGTTCGCCTTTATCCTCCTCTGTCAGCTTCGCCCAGTGCCGGGTGCCGTACAGACTCATCGACTCGTCGGGGACGCCGAGCGGGTCATACGGGTCTACTTCCAGATCCCAGTCGATACGCCGCTGCCCGTCCCACTGCTTGTCCTTGCCCTTCTGGTACAGGGCCAGCAGCCGCTCGCGTCCGTCCTCGTACTCCCAGCTGAACCGTGCCGCGCCGCTCGCGGGCACCTGCCAGAGGGGGTCTCCGGGATCATTGGCGTAGAGGTCATACGTCGGCATAGTGCGCAGGCTCACACGTGGTAGACGCTGAGTCAACAAGTCTCGCGCAAGGGATTGACTGACTTGCTGACAACCAGTCTCATAAGAGATGGCCGTCGGTAACTCCCCCTCCGCATCCGGATTTCTGAAGAGGTGAACCGGCCATGACGACCGTGACGGAAGCCGACGCGCTCGAAGGGGTGCGCGACGCGCTCGGCCTGCTCAAGGACCGGGAGCAGGTGGCCGCACGGCTGCTCGACGCCTCCGCGAAGCACTCCTTCGACCCCGACAAGGAACTGGACTGGGACGCGCCCTTCGAGGAGGGCAAGTGGTTCTGGCCGCCGGAGTTGGTGTCGCTGTACGGCACGCCGATGTGGAAGCGGATGTCCGAGGAGCAGCGGATCCTGCTGTCCCAGCACGAGGCCGCGGCGCTCGCTTCGCTCGGGATCTGGTTCGAGATCATCCTGATGCAACTGCTCGTACGGCACATCTACGACAAGGCGGCGACGAGCGCCCACGTCCGCTACGCGCTCACGGAGATCGAGGACGAGTGCCGCCACTCGAAGATGTTCGCGCGCCTCATCAGCCGGGGCAGCACCCCCTACTACCCGGTGAGCCGACTGCACCAGAACCTGGGCCGCCTCTTCAAGACGATCTCCACGACCCCTGGTTCCTTCACGGCGACGCTGCTGGGCGAGGAGATCCTCGACTGGATGCAACGCCTCACCTTCCCCGACGAACGCGTCCAGCCGCTGATCCGCGGCGTGACCCGTATCCACGTCGTCGAGGAGGCCCGTCACGTCCGCTACGCCCGCGAGGAGCTGCGCCGCCAGATGGTGACCGCTCCACGCTGGTCCCAGGAGTTCACCCGGATCACCTCCGGCGAGTTCGCCCGCGTCTTCTCCATCGCGTTCATCAACCCCGACGTCTACCCGAACGTCGGCCTCAACCAGCGCGAGGCCCTGTCCCAGGTCCGCGCGAGCGCCCACCGCCGCGAGGTGATGCAAACGGGAGCCAAGCGTTTGACGGACTTCCTCGATGACATCGGGGTGTTGCGGGGCGCGGGCCGACGCCTCTGGAAGTCGTCGGGCTTGCTGCCGTGACCCTCCGGGGTTGAGGGTCGTTTCTCGGCTGCAGCGCCGTCGTGGCTGGTCGCGCAGTTCCCCGCGCCCCTAAAGGGGCGCCCCCGGAACCGCAACGCCCCAAGCCACCACGTGCCCGCACCCTCCCACCGGCGGGAGGGGGCGTGGGTCGGTGCGTCGTATGCCCGTCGCGTAGGTTCGGTCTCAGGAAACCCGCACCGTGTACCACCACCGGGCCGTATGCCCACCCTGCGACGGGCTGACGCACCGGCCCACGACCCCGCACCCCC
>NZ_JAAKZY010000335.1 GCF_011045015.1 Streptomyces scabichelini
GGGATGGGGAGTGCTTGGGGGAGCTCAGTGGTTCATGAACGCCGAGACCGGCAACGCCCGCTCGACGATCCGTACGTCACCGAGCCGCCCGTTCAGGATCTGGTCGATCTTGCCCGCGTACTCGTAGCCGCCGAGCAGCCACGGCAGGCCGACCGAGGTGAGCCCCACGGAGCGCGCGGTGGGATTGCGGGCTACGGGGCACCCCTGGACGTACAGCGTGGTGTGTGAGCCGTCGTTGACGACGGCGACGTGCCACCACACCTCCGGGCGCGTCTCGTCGCCCCAGTTGGTGGCGATGCCCTCCTGGTTGAGCGGCCAGACCGCCCATTGCGGGCCGGGACCGTCGGACAGCGACAGTGTGGCGAGCGGCTCGTCCGGATCGCCGTCGGTCTTGCCGGCGGCCCCGCCCGTACCGGTACGGCTGATGAGCCCCGCCCACTTGTTGTGCGCGGCGTCCCAGTCCGCGGGCAGCTGGTAGAAGGCCTCGATGGTGTAACCGCTGCTGAACTCGGCCGAGTTGAGCGGCGCGCTGCCGACCGTACGGAGATACGCACCCCGCAGCGGCGGCTTGTTGCCACGGAAGTAGAGGCTGCCGTGCCCCGGCTGGTCCGGATGGTGTGCCGAGGACCAGGTGAGCGACTTGGCGGGGGAGCCGGGCACGGTCACCACGGTGAGGTCGTTGCCGCGTCCGGACAGATCGCGGACGGTGCCCGTCACCACCGAGCCGTCCGTCCGCCCGTCGAAGCGCCAGTACGCGACCGTCCCCGGGACCAGCATCTCGGAGGCGGGCCGGGCCGCCCGGGGAGCTGTCGGGTCGAAGCCGGAGAAGCGCTTCTCGAAGTCGATGGCGACGGAGAACCGGTCCTCAGGACCGGTCAGTTCGATCTCTTCCCGTTCCAGTTCGTTGAGCCCGTCTCCCGCCCGGCCCAGGATCCACGGGGAGATCGTCTCGACGTCGATGGTGTCGCGGTCGAGGTCGAAGCGGTAGAGACGGATCATCGCCGCGCCGCCGTAGTAGCGGTTCTGGTAGTTCGTCAGATGCAGGTGTACGTCGTTTCCGGCAGCGTTCTTGCGGACGGCGCGGCCTGCCGGCCAGTTGTGCCCGTTGAGCGTGAGGAAGATCTGGTCGTGCTCCTCGATCAGCTGGTCCCAGAGCTGCTGGCCGTACGTGGAGAGCGTGTCGTCCTCGTAGACCAGTTCATGCGTGGTGAGGACGACCGGTGTCTTCGGGTGCTGTGCGATGACGTCCTTGGCCCATGCGTAGCCCTTGTCCGACAGCCTCCAGTCCAGGGCGAGGACGAGCCACTGCCGGCCGGCTGCCTTGAAGAGGTGGAAGGTGTTGTAGCCGTCGGGCGAGGCGCCGCCGAAGGTCGGCTTGCTCTTGAACCGCTGCGGGCCGAAGGCGTCCAGGTACGGGGTCGGGCCCCGCTGGTCGTCGGTGGACGACCGGACGTCGTGGTTGCCCGCGAGCACGCTGTACCCCACGCCTTGCTGATCGAGCAGCTCGAACGCCTTGCTCGCCGCGGCCATTTCGGCCTGCGCACCGTTCTCCGTGAGGTCTCCCAGATGGGAGAGGAAGACGATGTTCTCGTCCTCCCCGTGCTCCAGGATGTAGCGCAGCGACGCTTCGATCGGGGCGGGGTTGATGCTTGCTCCGTCGAAGAGGTACTGGGTGTCGGGCATCACGACGAGCGTGAAGCGGCGGCTGTCGGGGTCGGGGCTCCACGTCCCCGACGCCGGCGCCGCCTGCGCCGTGATCGCGGGCAGCGCCACCGTCGCCGCCGCCGTGGCCGCGCCGATCAGTGCGGTCGCCCGCAGGAAGTTCCGTCTGCCGGCGCCCGCCTGTTCGGCCTCGGCCTGGTCGTGCTCATGCAAATTGCACACTTCTGCTCCATGAAGGGGGATGCGTAGAAGGGGAGTGCCAGGGGGTGCTGCGGAGGGGGGTGGTGTGCCTAGGAGGGACGCGTGAATGAGGGGTCAGAGCACGCGCAGTGTCCACGACCAGCGGTGGGTGCCCGCCGCGACGAGATACTGGGGTGAGGTGTCGGGCCCGCACGAGGCGGTGCCCAGGCCGCGGTGCGCGGCGTCCAGGTGCACGACGCAGCCGGGCCGCGGCACCAGCTCGTCGTGGTGCGCGGCGGCGGCCAGGTCCTCGGCTCGGTAGCGGGTCACGGAGACCTGGCTCGGCGCTGCGAGGTCCACGGCCAGACCGGTGGCGTCCGGCGCCGACAGCGTGAAGCGGCGTACGCCGTGCCGTCCGCCGCTCTCCTGCGGCCGCAGATAGGGCGTGAACAAGTCGTCCACGTCGAGCGAGTGGTGCCCGACCGGTGCGCCCGCGCTGCGGTCCGGATAGGACTCCCAGGGGCCCTGCCCGTACCAGTCCAGGACGTCGAGCCCGCCGACCGTCTCGAAGACCGTGCCGACGCGCGCCACATCGTCCAGCGCTTCCGGCAGTTGGGCCGACTCCTCGATCCGCAGACCACCGGCGACCGGGGTGATCACCTGTTCGTGACGGACGATGCCCGCGCCGGTCGCGTACTCCGCCCGTACCGTCACCTGTGCGCCCTCACGGTCCAGGCCCAGGACCTTGCGTACGAGCGCGTCCAGGCCCCAGTCGCGCCAGCGGGCCGCCATGCCGCCGACCTCGTCGTTGTCGGTGGGGGCACGCCACAGGCTCAGGACGGGCGGCGAGGCCAGCATCGGGTGGACGAGCAGCCCATCCCCGTCCACCTCCACGGACGTTCCGGACACCGGCTCGTGCGAGGGTGCCGGGGCGATCCCCGTACTCAGCTCCGTACTCCGCCCCATACTCAGACAGACCTGCGGCAGACACACCTCCGTGCCGCGCGGCGCCCACGGCTCGTCGTCGGCCGTCGTCACCCGAAGCGTCAGCCAGGCCTCGCCCTCGGGAGCCGGGAACGGCATCGGGATCGCCTCCGAACAGCCCGGCGGTACGTCGGGGAGCGCGGCCGGTGCGGTCCGCGTGCTGCCGTCGGCGTGCACGAGACACCACTCGGCGCTCAGCCAGTCCAGACTCCGGAAGTGCTGCCGGTTGTCGACCAGGAGGACGCCCTGGCGGTACCTCAGCCGCAGCGGCGCCGCGATCTCCCGGTGCTCGTACATCGCCGGCTTCGGCGTCCGGTCCGGGAACACCAGGCCGTCCGCGCAGAACACTCCGTCGTTCGGGCTGTCCCCGAAGTCGCCGCCGTACGCCCAGCGATGGCCGGGCGCGGCGACACCCTTGCCATACAGCCCGGCGCCCGCGCGCCCGGCCGGTCTTCCGTCGTTCACACGCTGCAGAATGCCGTGGTCCCAGAACTCCCAGATGAAACCGCCCTGAAGTCCTGGGATGGACTCGATGGCGGCCCAGTGATCGGCGAGTGTGCCGTTGCTGTTGCCCATGGCGTGCGAGTACTCGCACTGGATGAGCGGCTTGGTCTGCTCCGCGGACAGGGCGTGCGCGACACAGTCCTCGATCGGCGCGTACATCGGGCAGGCGATGTCGGACGCGACCGACAGGTCGGCCCAGTCGAGCTTGGCCGCGCCCTCGTACTGCAGAGGGCGGGTGGGGTCGTGCCGGCGGACCCAGCCCGCCGCCGCGTCGTGGTTCGCGCCGTAGTCCGACTCGTTGCCCAGCGACCAGATGATGACGGACGGGTGGTTCTTGTCCCGCAGCACCATGCGCGAGACCCGGTCCACGAAGGCGCCCAGGTAGCGGGGGTCGTCGGCGATCTCGTGCGCGTGGTCGTGGGACTCGATGTTCGCCTCGTCGACGACGTAGAAGCCGAGATCGTCGGCGAGGTCGAGGAGGGTCGGGTCGTTCGGGTAGTGCGCCGTACGGATCGCGTTGAAGCCGAAGCGCTTCAGCAGGACCAGGTCCGCGCGCATGTCGTCGGCCGAGACGGTGCGTCCGGTGAGGGGGTGGAAGTCGTGGCGGTTGATGCCGCGGATGAATATCCGCTCCCCGTTGACGAGCAGGTTCGTGCCCCGGACCTCGACGTCCCGGAAGCCGACCCGGTGGTGCGAGGTGTCGGCGACCGAGCCGTCGGCCCGGTGCAGCCGGACGGTCAGGTCGTACAGCTCGGGTGTCTCGGCGGTCCAGGGCCGCACCTCGCGCACGGCCGCCGACAGCCGGGCCTCGCCGAGGAAATCGGACACCCGCATGTCCTCGGCGTTCACCCGGTCGAACTCCGCGTCCTGGACGAGCAGTTGGCCGCCCAGCGCCCCGGTGACGTACCACCCCTCCGGCAGCGCACCCGCCGCATCCCGCACCTGACAGTCGACCCGTAGCCGTCCGTCCTGGCGTGCCCGTACGGTCACGTCCGCGAGATGCAGCGGGTCCGTCGCGTACAGCAGCACCGAGCGGGTGATCCCGGCGTGCCACCACTGGTCCTGGTCCTCGATGTGCGAGGCGTCCGACCATTTGACGACGGTGAGCCGCACGGTGGCGGGATCCCCGGGACGTACGACGTCGGAGAGGTCGAACTCGGCGGCGAGGTGGGAGTCCTTGGAGATGCCGACCGGCGTGCCGTTCACGTGGACGAGGAGCACGCTCTCGGCCGCGCCCACCTGGAGCACGATCCGGCGGCCCGCCCAGTCGGCGGGGATGTCCACGGAGCGTTCGTACACGCCCGTCGGATTCGCGGCGGGCGACGCGGGCGGGAACTCGGCCCACGGCATCTGGAAGTTGGTGTACTGCGGCAGATCGCCCAGGTCCTGCATGGTCCAGGCACCGGGGACCTCGATCCGCGTCCACTCGCCAGAAGAGGCGCCGGGAGCGGGCACCAGCTGGAAGTGCCAGGTGCCGTCCAGGGACAGCGCGCCGTCGCGGCGGTCCACGGAACTCATCGGCAGCCGTCCCCAGGAGGTCACCTCGGGTGCCTCCCACGGGCGCAGCGCAATGAGGGGGTCGCGTCTCATCAGCGGATGGCTCCCTTGCCGAGGTCCGCGATGATCTGCTTGGCGCCGATCGCGAAGACGATGAGCAGGGGGATCAGGGCGAGAAGCGCGCCCGTCATGACCATTCCGTAGTCGGTCGTGCCGTGGACGCCGTTGAGCTGGGACAGGGCGACCTGGAGGGTCACGTTGTCCGGGTTGGTGAGGGCGATCAGCGGCCAGGCGTAGTCGTTCCACTGGCCCATGAACGTGAAGATGCCGAGGAAGGCCAGCCCCGGGCGGACCACCGGAAGCGCCACATGCCAGTACTGGCGCAGGAAGCTCGCCCCGTCGATCTTCGAGGCGTCGAGCAGCTCGTCGTGAATGGCTCCCTTCATGTACTGCCGCATCCAGAAGATGCCGAACGCGTTGGCCGCGGCCGGGACGACCAGCGCGGTCATCGAGCCGATCCAGCCGATCTTCGCCATGATCACGAACTGGGGGATGGCCTGGAGCTGCGCCGGCACCATGAAGATCGCCATCATCAGCGCGAACAGTCCCCGGCGTCCGGGGAACTGGAACTTGGCGAAGACGAAGGCCGCCAGCGAGTCGAAGAACAGGACCAGGAAGGTCACCGAGGTCGCGACCAGCAGCGAGTTGAACATCGACCCGAAGAAGTCGATGTTGTCGAAGAGATTGCGGACGTTCTCGAGGAAGTGCGAGCCGGGCAGCAGTTTCGGCGGGTAGGAGAAGATCTCGGTCGACGAGTGCGTCGACATGATCACGGCCCAGTAGAACGGGAAGACCGAGAGCAGCAGGCCGATGATCAGGGAGAAGTGGAGGGCGATGCCCCTGCGCTGGTCGCCCTTGATGCCCCGGCCGGAACGTGTACCGGATGTGCCGGAACGCGTACCGAATTTGATGGATGCCATGGTGACCGGGCCTCCTAGTCTTCGCCCCGGCGCTGCACCAGGCGCCAGTTGATGATCGAGAAGATGATGACGACGAGGAAGATGCCCCAGGCCACGGCGGCGCCGTAGCCGAAGTCGTTGTTGTCGAAGGTCTGCTGGAAGAAGTAGAGGACCATGGTCTGGCCCGAGTGGCCCGGACCGCCCGCGAACGACGAGTTGTTGTCGGTGGTCTGCAGCAGCACCTGTGGCTCGGAGAAGGTCTGCAGTCCGGTGACGGTCGAGATGACGAGCACGAAGAGCAGCACAGGCCGCATCAGCGGCAGCGTGATGCGGAAGAAGGTCTGCACGGGCCCGGCGCCGTCCATGCGAGCCGCCTCGTACAGCTCGCCCGGGATCGTCTGGAGGCCGGCGAGGAAGATGATCGCGTTGTAGCCGGTCCACTGCCAGGTCATGAGCGTGGCGATGGCGACCTTGATGCCCCAGGGCGTGTTCAGCCATGCCACCTGGTCCAGGCCGACCGCCTGCAGCAGGGCGTTCATCAGGCCGAAGTTGGTGGAGAAGACCGAGCCGAAGATGATCGCTACGGCCACGATCGAGGTGACGTTCGGCAGGAAGAAGGCGAAGCGGTAGACGTTCTTGAAGCGGACCGCCGAGTTGAGCATCACGGCCGTGACCATCGCCAGGAAGATCATGGGGATGGTGGCCAGTGCCCAGATGATCAGCGTGTTCCCGATCGAGTCCCAGAACTGGCTGTCGGAGATCAGATAGCGGTACTGCGAGAGACCGGCGAACTCCATCGAGCCCAGGCCGTCCCAGCGATGGAACGACAGGTACAGCGAGAAGCCGACCGGGATCAGGCCGAAGGCCAGGAACAGCAGGTAGAACGGGGAGATGGCGGCGTACAGCCGCCAGTGGCTCAGGATGCCCTTCTTGGGCGGCCCTGCGGGTGGCTCGGCCACGGGCGGCGGGGACTTCTCCAGCACGGGTGCGGTAGCCATGTCAGTAGCTCACCCCCAGGTGGTCGGCGATGCGCCGGCACTTGCTCATGGCGTCCTTCCAGGCCCTCTCCGGGTTCTTGCCGAGGATGGAGAAGTTCTTCAGCTCGTCGTCGATCGGGGTCTTCAGCGCGACGTCGTACGGGCTGTTGTAGGCGATCGGGATCTTCTCCGCCGCCGGGCCGAAGACGTTCATGGTGATCTGGTCGCCGAAGAACGGGTCCGGCTCCTGCAGCTTCTTCAGGTCGTACGAGGCCGGGGTCGACGGGAACAGCACCGAGTCGACGAAGCCCTGGGCCTGGTTCTCGGGGTTGAGCATCCAGGTGATCAGCTCGAAGGCCTTCTCCGGCTCCCGGCAGGCCTTGGTGATCGCCAGGAAGGAGCCGCCGATGTTCGACGGGCCGCCCGGACAGCTCGCCACCCGCCACTTGCCCTTGGTCTTCGGCGTGTTGAGCTTGATGTCGCCGGCCGCCCAGGAGGCGTTCAGCTGGCTGGGCAGCAGGCCCCGCTCCGTGGCCGAGATGTTGTCCGGCGTACCGTTGATGATCTTCGAGACCAGTCCGCGGCGGGTGGCCTCGACGGCCCGGTCCCAGGCGACGCGCACATGCTCCTGGTCGCCGATGAAGTTCCGGTCCTTGTCGACGAACCGCTTGGTCGACTGGTTGACCGAGATGCCGTAGATGCTGAGGGCGTCCGTGAGGATGAACGCGCCGGGGACCCGCTTCTTGAGCTGCTCGCCGGCCGCCAGGAACTTCTCCCAGGTGTCCAGTTCCCTGGAGACGTCCTCGGGCTCGTACGGCAGTCCGGCCTTCTCGAAGGTGGCCGGCTGGTAGTAGTGGGCGACCGGACCGCAGTCGATGGGGAAACCCACCATCGAGCCGTCATCGGCGATGCCCTCGTCCCACTTCCAGGCCAGGTACTGGTCCTTGAGCTTGTCGGCACCGAGTGTGCGCAGGTCCACGAACTGGTCGGCGTTCGGCAGGTACTGGGCCATGTCCTCGCCCTTGAGCCCGGCGATGTCCGGGATGTGGGCGCGTCCGGTCATCGTGGTCATCAGCTTCGAGCGGTAGTAGCCGCCGATCTGGATGGCCTGAAGATTCACCGCGCTGTCGTAGCGGGCCTTGGTGTCCTGGACGACTTTGGGGCTCAGCCCGCCGCTCCAGTACCACAGCACCATGTTCCGCCCGGTCGAGCCGGTCGGAACGCCGCAGCCGGACGCCAGGCCGCCGAGCGCTGTGGCGGCCGTGCCGGCCAGACCGGCGCGCAGCAGGCCCCTTCGTGAGAGCCGCACAGCTCCCACCGCCTTTCGGATTGTTCGGTGTTCGCGTGGGGGGATTCAGTTCTGCCGGGTGGGGGCCGGTGGGGTCACCGG
>NZ_JAAKZY010000336.1 GCF_011045015.1 Streptomyces scabichelini
GCGGTGCGGCGTCGGGCGCGGGGGCGGCGTCAGAGCGTACGGCGCCCATGGGGGCATGAGACCTAGCGGCGCCGGTGTCGGGCCGCAGCGAAGCAGTGCCCGTGGAGGGCGAAGCGGTGCCCGTGGAGGCATCCGGCGAGACGGCACCAGTCTGCGGATAAGGCATCGCGGTGCCTGGGCTGGGGGATTGAGCCGTGTTACCCAGGCCGGGGTGCTGAGTCGAGCTGCCCGGCCCGGGGGGTTGAATCGTGCTGCCGTCGCTCCGGCCGGATCGCTGAGGGACGGTGCTGTGACCCCGGTCCGGCGTCGTCGGGACAGGGCCCTCCGAGCCGAAACCCGGCGGGAGCGGGCCGAGTTGGTCGAAGATCTCGATCAGCTCGTCGTCGGAGCTGGGCTCAGGCAGGAGCTCCCTGGCCGAGGCAAGCGCCTTGCGCGCCCCCGTGGCGGTGCGGAACCGCGCCCGCGGGTCCGGCTGCACCAGAGCGGCCACGACCTGCCACAGCGGCTCGGGAACACCCTTCGGGGCACCTGGGGTGCCATGCGCCGCGAAGTGCTCGATGAGTGCCTTGGCGTCGGGCTTGGCGCCCTCCAGCAGATAAAGGGCGACCAGACCCACAGCGAACAGGTCGGCGGGGAAGTCCGGCTCATCGCCCAGCAGTTGCTCGGGCGCGAGGTAACCAGGCGTCCCCACCACGTAGTTGGTCTCCGTCAGCCGCGGCTCGCCCAGGCGCATCGCGATGCCGAAGTCGGACAACCGCAGCCGCGGGCGGCCCGTTCCGGTCGCCTCCAGCAGGATGTTGGCGGGCTTGATGTCCCGGTGCACGACCCCCTCCGCGTGCACCGCGGCGAGCCCCGCCAGCAGCTGGTCGAGCAGTGTGCAGACAAACGCCGGCGGCAGAGGACCGTAGTCCCCGACCAGGTGGACCAGCGAACCTCCGCCGACCAGGTCCATGGTGAACAGGACCTTGTCGTCGTCGGCCGCCCAGCTGGCGGGCGCGAGCACATGAGGATGATCGATCCGCAGCGCCTGCTCCCGCACGAAGCGCAACAGCGCGTGCGCGTCGCTCTGTTGCAGGACCTTGGCGGCCACATACCGACGCCGCCGATGGTCCCAGGCGCGCCAGACCGCACCGACTCCCCCGCGTCCGATCGGATCGACCAGTTCGTACCGGCCGGCGAAGACCTCACCCATGGTCGTGCGTCGCTCCCCCTTCGGCGGTCGGCACGGCGGCCTCATCGAGATGCCCGGCTGCCTGGCTCCAGGCGTCCGGCGAGCTCAACAGCCCTCCGGTGACGGGGCGTTCGGCGGCCGGGCCGTGGACTCAGCTCTGGTGGGACTGGTAGTGCGCGACCGCGTCGGAGGTGCGGCCCGCTCCGTACACCCGCAGAAACTCTGCCAGTTCCGGATGGGTCGCAGCGAGGGAGTCCGCCGCCTCGATAATGTCCCCCGCGGCCGCCACGGAACGCAGCAGCGACTGTATCTCGCGCACCACGCGCTTGACCGTCGGTGCACCCGAACTGTTCGTCGACTGCGTGGTGTTACTGAGCACCGAGCCCCCCTGCGACTTCTTGATCTCATCCATGCGCTCGGTGGCCTCAGCGGCACTCACACTGCCATCGGCCACCTGACCCGCGAGGTCCTGCAGCAACTGCACCCGCTGGACCACCGCCGGGTTGCCGATCTTGGCGCGCTGACCACTCATCAGCTGCGACAGCATCGGTGCGGAAAGTCCCAGTACCCCCGCCAGACGGGCCTGGTTGAGACCCAGGTCGTCTATGAGCCTACGGAAGAGCGCCCCCAGCGGCTCCCCGTACCAGTTCCGCTGCAGCTCCCGCGCTCTTGCGGTCGCTTCCTGCTGTGCGGCGTCCATTCGCGTCTCCCCATCGCTTCGTACCGCGGTTCGCTGTAGCGAACCACGTCGAGCATCTTATGGAGAGTGGTCGTTCGCCGGGACCCCAATCCTTTTGCAGGATCCTGGGGGTAACCCGGTACTCTGGGCTGCGGCGCACGTCGGAGAGGACATTCTTCCGGCGGACGCTTCCCTTCCGGGGCCTTAGCTCAGTTGGTAGAGCGCTGTCTTTGCATGGCAGATGTCAGGGGTTCGACTCCCCTAGGCTCCACCCTTGAAGGCCCCTCTGACCTGCGGAGACGCGGTTGGAGGGGCCTTTGTGCCAGCTTTGCGCGACCCCGCACACCACACCCGACCGACTCGGCTGGTTCCACGTGAAACATCACTGTGGGCGGGAAACCTCAGGTCTCCCGCCCACAGCGACGTTGAAATCAGTCAGCCGCGCTCATCGCGCTCAGCCGCATCCGCCTCCGCCGCGGCCTGCTTGGCCTGGACCTCGGGGTCCAGCGCATCCTGGCCGCTGCCGTCCACCGACGTCAGCTGACCGGTGTCAGGCACCTCCGTGGCAGCGGGCGGTTCCACCAGCCAATCAGGGTTGGCCTGCTTGTCCCACCACTTCCAGGCGGCGAAGGCACCACCCGCCAGTACGCCCAGAGCAGCCAGCCCCTTCGCGAGGCGTCCGACCCTGGCCCGCCGCTGATGCTTACGAGCCAGCTTCTCGATCTCCTTGGCCGAGACCTGACCGCGCAGCGCCGCCAGCGCCGCCACACTGCGGGACGTGGCCTCCTCGCGAATGGGCCCGGCCGCGGCCCTGGCCTGCTCGATCTTCGGCCGGGAGTAGTAGGCGGCCTGCCGGGCGGCCATACGGGTACGCAGCGCAGCTTCGTGAGCGGCGTAGTCGACCTTCGGCGGCACATGGGTACGCGCCTGCTCCAGGCGCGGCGCGAGATGGGCGTCGTACTGCGTACGAGCCTGATCGGCGGCCTGCTGAGCGGCAGCCGACACCTTCGGCGCGAGCCGTACACGTGCTTCGTGCGCGTAAAGCGCGGCCCGGTCCTTGGCCGTGTCGGCGTAGGGCGCCACCGCTTCCGCGGCGTGCAGCACGCTGCCCTTCGCCGAGCCGGTCGCGGCGCGCACGCTGTCGATGCGGGTCACGGGATCCTCCTCCTCGGTGGCGTACGTGGGGATTTGGGGAGATCCCCCAGAAAGTCACAGTTCACCTTTCCACCCTTAACGGGATCATGCCTCTCGGAGCACTCCGGAGCATTCGCGGGCGGGCATCCGGGTCATGCATGCCGACTGTGGGCGTACTCGGGGCAATAAATGATCAATCCGGTACAACAGGGTCTTGCCGACGACAATGCCACGGATCCTCCGACTGTGCGCCTGCTTGGTACGAAGCTGCTCGGAACGGCGACGACGGAAGACGGGCGACCCGGTCCGTGCGAGGATCGAGAAGTAACAAAGGACAACGGAAGGCAGATCGTGGCTGAGCAGCTCTACGCCACCCTCAAGACCAACCAAGGCGACATCGAAGTGCGGCTCCTGCCGAACCACGCGCCCAAGACGGTCCGGAACTTCGTCGAACTCGCCAAGGGCGAGCGTGAGTGGACCAACCCGGAAACCGGCGAGAAGTCCACAGACAAGCTCTACGACGGCACGGTCTTCCACCGGGTGATCAGCGGATTCATGATCCAGGGCGGTGACCCGCTCGGCAACGGCACCGGCGGTCCCGGCTACCAGTTCGAAGACGAATTCCACCCGGACCTTGCCTTCGACAAGCCGTACCTGCTGGCCATGGCGAACGCCGGCCCGGGTACCAACGGCTCACAGTTCTTCATCACCGTCTCCCCGACCGCATGGCTGACCCGCAAACACACCATCTTCGGCGAGGTCACCGACGCAGCCAGCCAGAAAGTCGTCGACGCCATCGCCTCGACACAGACCAACCCCCGCACCGACCGCCCGGTCCACGACGTGGTCATCGAATCGGTCGCCGTCGAGACCCGCTGAGACCCGCCCGACCCCACGAGACCCTGCCGAGCGCTCCAGCCAAGGCCAGGGAACCAATTCGCCCCGCCCGTCCGTAGAAGGAAGGGCGGGGCGGTGCATTGGGGCATACGTCCCTGGGACACCGCCGTGTGCCCGTCGAACGGAGAATGAGGGGACCCCATGGACCAGGTGCCAGGCAGCCCGCAGGAGCCGCAGGACGCCCAAAGCCTGCCCACCTGCTACCGGCACCCCGACCGGGAGACCGGCATCCGCTGCACCCGATGCGAGCGCTCCATCTGCCCCGAGTGCATGGTCAGCGCCTCAGTCGGCTTCCAATGCCCCGAATGCGTACGAGACGGCTCCGGCACAGGGCACCCACCGACAGCCGGCCAGCCGCGCACCCTCGCAGGCGGCACAGCCACAGCGGACCCCCGACTCGTCACCAAGATCCTCCTCGGCCTGAACCTCGCCGTCTTCCTGATCCAGCTCTCCATAGGCGACCGCTTCACCGACAGCTTCGACCTCATCGGCCGCGCCTACGTGCCCATCCTCGAAAACGTCGAAGGCGTCGCAGAGGGACAGTGGTACCGCCTGGTCACGGCAATGTTCCTGCACGGCAGCGTCATCCACATCGCCTTCAACATGCTCAGCCTCTGGTGGATCGGCGGCCCCCTCGAAGCTGCCCTCGGCCGCGCCCGCTACCTCGCCCTGTACGGGGTCTCCGGCCTGGCGGGAAGCGCACTCACCTACCTGATCGCCGAACCCAACCAGCCGTCACTCGGCGCCTCCGGCGCGATCTTCGGTCTCTTCGGCGCGACCGCCGTTCTCATGCGGCGGCTCAACTACGACATGCGCCCGGTCATCGCCCTGCTGGTGATCAACCTCATCTTCACCTTCGGGTGGAGCAACATCGCCTGGGAAGCCCACATCGGCGGCCTCGTCGGCGGCGTGGTGATCGGCTACGCGATGGTCCACGCGCCCCGCGAGCGGCGCGCTCTGATCCAGTACGGCGTCTGTGCACTGGTACTGGTCGCGGTTGTGGTCATGACACTCATCAGGACCGGTCAGCTCACCTGAGGAGCCGATGTTGTCCACAGACTGTGCCGGATCTTGTGCATGCTGTGTGGGAACAGCTGTGCCCCCTGTCGCTGACCTGGGTTTTCCCAGGCAGGACAGGGGGCGAACGGACTTCCGGATCCCGGTAGGTCAGTCACACCGGCGTCAACGCCCAATGGGTTATCCACAGATCTTCGTTTGTTTTCCACCGCTGTGGACAGCTGTGGATAACTCTCGTGGACAGCTGTGGCCAGGCCTTGCCGTACAGGTTCCCGACACCTATGGGCCGCGTTACTTCCACTGCGTGGAAACGCCGAACCCCGCCGCGATGAACCCGAAGCCGACCACGATGTTCCAGTTGCCGAGGGAATCGATCGGCAGGGAGCCGTCCGTCACATAGAAAACGACGATCCAGGCGAGGCCGATGAGGAACATGGCCAGCATGACCGGGGCGACCCAGCCGCGGCTGGTCAGCTTGATATTGGTTGCCTGCTTCGCCGGGGGCGGCGTGTAGTCGGCCTTCTTGCGGATACGTGACTTCGGCACGAGGGTCTCTCCTGTCGATGCGCTGCGTGGCCGCGCAGGGAACGTGGGCGGGCTCCGGGGCAGCGTACAAGGGGACTCTTAGTGCTCCCCCGGGCGTCCGTTAGCGTAGTGCTTCCGCGGCGCCGAAGGAGATAAGGGTACGTTGAGCAATTCTGCCGACTCGCCCCAGGTGGGTTCCAGCCCTGCGCGTATACGGCGTTTCCGTCCGGTGCGTGTGCTGACGGTGGCCGTGTTCGCCCTGGCCGGACTGATCTTCTTCACCAGTTTCAACACGGCCAAAGGCACCAATATCCGTACGGATGCCTCGCTGCTGAAGCTCTCCGACCTCATTCAGGAGCGTAGCCACAAGAACGGCCGGCTCGATGAGAGCAACGCGACGCTGCGCGACGATGTCGAGGCCCTCGCCGAGCGCGACGACGGCAGTACGAAGGCGGAGGACGAAAAGCTCGCGGCCCTGGAGGAGAACGCGGGCACGCAGAAGCTCAAGGGCAAGGCTCTTACGGTCACGCTCAACGACGCGCCCCCGAACGCCACGGCCAAGCTGCCCGGCTACCCCGAGCCTCAGCCCGACTACCTGGTCATCCACCAGCAGGACCTGCAGGCCGTGGTCAACGCCCTGTGGCAGGGCGGTGCCAAGGGCATCAAGGTCATGGACCAGCGGTTGATCTCCACCAGCGCCGTGCGCTGCGTCGGCAACACCCTGATCCTTCAGGGCCGCGTCTATTCGCCCCCGTACAAGATCACCGCGGTCGGTGACCCGGAGAAGCTGCAGAAGGCCCTGACGGCAGCCCCGGCGATCCAGAACTACATGGTGTACGTCAATGTCTACGGGCTCGGCTGGAAAGTCGAGGAGGAAGGGGCCGTGACTCTTCCCGGCTACTCAGGCACAGTGGATCTCCATTACGCGAAGCCTGTGGAGTAAGCCCGTCGGGAGCCGCCGATGCGAGTGGTCGTCAGGACGTTCAGCGAACTGTGTATCACCGTAGGCAGCGTGATCGTGCTTTTCGTCGTCTATGTGCTCTTATGGACGGGGGTGAAGGCCGACAACGCGATGGATGACCAGATCGACAGTCTTCAGGACCGGTGGTCGAAGGGGACGGTCGCGGCCGAGTCCGAGGCGTCCGGGGCCCCTACGCCCGAGAACCCTGAGCCGCCGGCCCCGTACCAGGACGGCGATCCCTTCGCCGTCATGTACATCCCGCGGCTTGGTTTCACGTGGAACAAGCCCGTGCTCGAGGGCACGAAGACCAACACGCTCAAGAAGGGCCTCGGCCATTACGCGGGCACCGCGCAGCTCGGCCAGGAGGGCAACTTCGCGGTCGCGGGCCATCGCCGCACCTATGGGGACCCGTTCAAGGACTTTCCCAAGCTTCGCCCAGGTGACGCTGTGGTCTTGACCGACGGCACGACCTGGTTCACGTACCGGATCGACAAGGGCCCCTACAAAACAGTGCCCACGGACATCGAGGTGATCGACCCTGTGCCACCCAAGTCCGGGTACACGCGTGTGGGCCGCTATCTGACACTGACGACCTGTGAACCGGAATGGGGTCGCAGCCACCGGTTGATCGTCTGGGCGCACCTCGATGCCACACAGCCCGTGGAGGCTGGGAAACCTGAGGCGCTACGCCGTTAGTCTGGTGTGGTACGGCGACGGAAGGGACGGCATGTACGGCTGGATCTGGCGGCATCTGCCGGGAAACGCATTGGTGCGGGCGCTGATTTCGCTCGTACTCGTGCTCGCGGTGGTCTATGTGCTCTTCCAGTACGTCTTCCCGTGGGCCGAACCGCTGCTGCCCTTCAATGATGTGACGGTGGACAATCAGTGAGCGCGCGGATTCTCGTCGTCGACAACTACGACAGCTTTGTCTTCAATCTGGTCCAGTACCTGTATCAGCTGGGCGCGGAGTGCGAGGTGCTGCGCAACGACGAGGTGTCGACGGCGCATGCCCAGGACGGTTTCGCCGGTGTGCTGCTGTCGCCCGGGCCGGGCGCTCCCGAGCAGGCGGGCGTCTGTGTCGACATGGTCCGCCACTGTGCGGCCACCGGCGTTCCTGTCTTCGGGGTCTGTCTCGGGATGCAGTCGATGCAGGTGGCGTACGGCGGTGTCGTGGATCGGGCGCCCGAGTTGCTGCACGGCAAGACGTCGCTCGTGGAGCACGAGGGCCGGGGTGTTTTCGCGGGGCTGCCGTCGCCGTTCACGGCGACGCGCTATCACTCGCTGGCCGCCGAGCCGGAGACCGTGCCGGACGAGCTGGAGGTCACGGCCCGTACGCACGACGGGATCATCATGGGGCTGCGGCATCGTGAATTCCTTGTTGAGGGCGTGCAGTTCCACCCCGAGTCCGTGCTGACCGAGCACGGCCACCGCATGCTCGCCAACTGGCTGGTCGAGTGCGGTGACCAGGGGGCCGTGGCGAGGTCGACGGGGCTCGCCCCGGTGGTGGGCAGGGCCACGGCGTGACCGCCCTGCGCCCCGAGCGCGACAGTGCCGCCCCGTACGGTGAGGACACCGCGTACGGGGGCGCTGCGGCGTACGGAGGCGCTCCTGGGCCGGAGCAGGAGTGGTACGACCCGGAGGGGTATGTGCGGGACTGGTACGGGGAGCGGACGGCTGCGTCGTACACAGAGCCTGAGCTGTCGGCCCCGGCCCCGGCCCCGGC
>NZ_JAAKZY010000337.1 GCF_011045015.1 Streptomyces scabichelini
CGTCCGCACTGCCCCCGCGCCGGCCCCCACCACCAGGGCGATCGCCAGGCATTGCAGGGCCGACAGCGTTTGCCCCAATACAAGGAACCCGGCCAGTGCCGCGATCGCCGGGGCCAGGCTCATCAGCACGGCGAAGGTCGGCGCAGGCAGACGGCGCAGGGCCAGCAGCTCCAGCGCGTACGGCAGCCCCGAGGACAGCAGCGCCACGGCCAGCCCGAGTCCCAGCACCTCCGGTTCGAGCAGCGTGGAGCCCGCGGAACCCACACCCAGCGGCAGGCTCACCAGTGCGGCCACCGCCATCGCCATGGCCAGCCCGTCCAGCCGCGGAAAGCGGGTCCCTGCCCGGGAGTTGAAGACGATGTACGCCGCCCACATGGCGCCCGCACCGAGCGCGAAGGCGGCGCCCGCCGGGTTGAGCCGGTCGAAGCCGTCCTGCCCGAGGAGGAAGACGCCCGCCAGCGCCAGCCCGGCCCACGCCAGGCTCACCACCCGGCGCGCGGCGGCGATGGACAGCAGGAGCGGGCCGAGGACTTCGAGGGTCACCGCCGGGCCCAGCGGGATCCGGTCGATGGCCTGGTAGAAGAGGATGTTCATGCCGCCGAGTGCGAGCCCGAAGGCACCGGCGACGGCCCAGTCCGTACGGCTGTGGCCGCGCAGCCGGGGCCGGCAGATGACCAGCAGCAGCACGGCCGCGATCGTCACCCGCAAGGCCACGGCACCGAGAGCTCCGGTACGCGGGAAGAGCAGGGTGCCGGCGGCGGAGCCGAACTGCACCGAGAGAGCACCGGCCAGCACCAGCCCGACGCCGCCGAGGCTGCCTGGGCCGACGGGCGCGGTTGCCGTACGGATGCGGCCGGTCGCCGGTGTGCTCAGCGTTTCCGCGGGCGCCGCTGGTGCCGTTGATGCCCCTGGTGCCGCTGGGGCGGTTTCTGCCTGGGACCTCATTTTTGTCATGCCGCCACGCTAGGAAGCCGCGCACTGCGCGTGAAATGCCGATTGCACCGCGGTTATGCTTGCCGGGCATGACCATGGAGCTGCGCCATCTGCGGGCCTTTCTCGCCATCGCCGAGGAGGGTACGATCACGCGCGCCGCGGCCAGGCTGCACACCGGCCAGCCCGCTCTGTCTCGTACGCTGCGCCAGCTCGAGGACCATCTCGGCGTACGCCTGGTCGACCGCTCCACCCACCACCTGGAGCTCACAGCGGCGGGCCGGAGGTTCCGTGACAAGGCCGCCGCCGCGCTGGCCGCCGTGGACACCGCCCTCGACCCCCACTCGCTGACAACCCTGCCGCTGCGCCTCGGGCACCCTTGGGCGGCGCTCGGGGACCGCACCATTCCGCTGTTGCGCCGCTGGGACGAGGAGCACCCCGACGTCCCACTGGAGCTGCGCCGCATCGACGACCGCACGGCCGGGCTCACCCAGGGCAAGGTCGACGTCGCGCTGCTGCGCGGAGAGGTGGCGGTGCCTGGGCTGGTCACGCAACTGCTGCTGGAGGAGGAGCGGGTGGCGGTGGTGCCCGCGGACAGCGATCTCGCGGACCGCGGCGAGCTCACCCTGGCGGACCTCGCGGCGTGGCCGATCGCTCTGAACACGGTGGCGGGCACCACGACACTGGAACTCTGGCCCGCCGCCACGCGTCCCACGGCGACGGTCGAGGTCACCAACACGGACGAGTGGCTGACGGCCATCGCCGTCGGCCGGGCCGTGGGCATCTCGACGTCGGCGACACCCCGCCTGCACACGCAGCCCGAGATCGCCTACCGCCCGCTGACCGACGCCCCACCCGTGCCTCTGCTCCTGGCCTGGTACCGCGGCACCCCGGCCCACCCGGCGATCCCGGCCCTGGTCCGCTTGGCCCGCGAGATGGTGGCGGAGCACTGACGGGCACGGAAGACACGTACCACTGCCGCGTCTCGCTGAGGCGACACCGTCCACCTGGATGCGGGAGTCGATCGCACGGCCGACAACGTGGTGACGGGTCGGCCCTGGTTCACGCGACGGCGATCAGCGCGATGGCTGCCGCGGCACAGAGCAGACCGAGGGCCTGCGGCCTTGTGGTGCGTTCGTGCAGGAGGACGAGCGCGAGCAGGACGGGGACAGCCGGGTAGAGCGCGGCCAGCACGGTGGCCACGGTCATCAGCTGCTGCCGGGTCGCCGCGAGGTAGAGCAGGATGGCGAGGGTCCCGACCGCCCCCGCCCCGGCCGCCGCGGCGCCATGCCGTGGCCGTAGAGCCCACGGTGCCCCCTGGCCGACCAGTAGGCCGGCCACGAGGGCCACCGAGGCGACCCGGCTGGCCGCCACCGGCCACAGCCCGGTGTCGGCCGGGATCCGGGCCATCGCGAGGAACTGCACCGCGAAGCCGACGCCCGCGACCAGTGCGTCTGCCACCGCCGAGGTGCGACGGCCCCCGGCCGGATCCAGTGGCCGTACGGCCTCCGGGCCGCGGGAGACCAGCCACAGTGCGGGAAACGCGGCCGCGATGCCGACCAGGGCGAGGGCCGTCGGCCGCTCGCCGAGCAGCGCGAGCCCGACCAGGACCGGTAAGGCCACCGCCGTCACGCGCCCTTCGCCAGTGCCCGGTAGAGGAACGCGACCCCGATCCCGGTACCTGCCCCGGACAGGACACCCCAGCCCAGGTCCACGGCGGCCGGGCTGCCGTGCCCGGTGGCGAGTGCCGCGGCGACGCTCAGCGCGGTCCCGCCGAGCTGCGCGTGCAGCGCCACCGTCACTCCGTCGGCGCGGCGCGAGACCAGCCCGTTGACGAAGTGTGTGATGCCGAAGCACAACGCGGAGGCCAGGGCGAGCAGTTCGCCCATGAGGGCCGCCTCCTTCGGGCGATCCGGCCCGCGCTGGTCCCGGCCGGGAGGCCCTGCTCGTGCGTGCCGGCGACGGCTCCCGGGCATGGACGCCGATGCAGATGCCACGCAGCAACTGGGCGGAGTGGAGCGGAGCGAGCCAGGTGATCATGTCAATCGTGGGCGTGTCGGCCGACGGTGAGGCGCCAGGGCGGACATAGACATGCGGACATATCGACTCCCGCTGCACCTCGGCTCACACATGGTCACGGGGAATCGTGTGATGCCAGTTGCGCGAGTAGGCCCTGCGATAGCCCTCGTAGCCGTCCAGTTGTGCGTGCAGCCGGAACTCCCGGCTCGAGCAGGACAGGACCGTGCGGGTCACGGTACGTACGTGCCAGTCGCCCCTGCGGAACGTCATGGTCGACTCCACCTCGCCCCACACCGACTCGAAGTCGTCGCCCACCCAGACGTACCGCTGGTGAACGTGGCGCCCCACCTCCAGGCCGTGGTCCTCGAAGCGCACGACCCCGCTGTCCTTCACCACCTGCAACTCCGAGTGATAGTCCACGAGGTTCCGCGAGACCGTCCACCGCTCCTCACCGGGGCGGACCTGGGTGGCGGTGATCGGCGGCGTGCCCTCCGGCTCGTCGAAGGGACGCAGCGTGGTCTCCTGGGGTTCGGCCGCCGGGCGTACCGGCAGGAGCAGCCGGCTGGCGCCGGTGAACACGCTGAGCCGAGCCGGCTGCGGAGGGGGCCAGGCCAGCGGCCAGTAGGACGTGGACAGCGACAGTCGGATGCGGTGCCCGGGGGGAAAGTCCTGCGCCACTCCGTTCAGCGGAACATCCACCTGGTAGCGGCGCCCGGGGACCAGTGGCTCGGGGGTTTCGTCGCTGGCGCGGTGGGTGAGGTTCAGCATCCCGAAGGTGACCCGCGTCGCGCGGCCGTCGGGGGCCACGTCGGAGAGCCGGACGGCGACCATCGCGACAGGTTCACTGACCGCGATCTCCAGGTGCGCGACAGGGCTGCCCAGGATCTGCCAGTTCTCCTCGAGCACATCGGTGTTGAACACCAGCGAACCGCCGTCCTCCTCCCGCTGGTCGTACGGCAGATCGGGCGGCGCACTGTAGGAACACCACTTGCCGGCGAACTGTCCCACCGACAACGGTGACTCCACACGCAACTCCTGCTCCTTGATCTCCTCCTGCGGCATGGCGAGCCGATGGTCTCCGAGCGGCAGTTCGTACGGGCGGGTGTGCGGGGAGGGCCACGAGGGCTCACCGACCCAGTGACCGGGACGCTCGGCGTACGCGGTGGAGGGCGGCATGCTGTCCTGCATCCACACGCGCAGCATCGGCTCATCCATCACACCGTTGTCGATGTCCTTGAGCCACCGGTCCCACCAGCGCACGACTTCCTGCAGATATCCGATCGCGGGCCCCGGCTTGCCCAGGTGCGGGTACTTGTGCGACCACGGGCCGATCAGCCCCTTGCGGGGTACGTCCAGGTGCTCCATCAGCCGGAAGACGCTGTTGGAATATCCGTCGGCCCACCCGCTGACGCCGAAGACGGGGCACCGCACATCCTGGTAGTTCTCGCTGACCGAGCCGTGCCGCCAGTAGTCGTCCCGTCGCTGGTGTTTCAGCCACTCGTGCAGCCACAGGCCGCTGCCTTCGAGGCGCTGCAGCCACATGTCCCGCCAGGTCTCGCCGACCAGCGCCGGGTCGGGCGGGCAGGAGGTGTGAGCGAACATCGTCGATGCCTCGGAGAGATTGTCCGAGAGCAGGCAGCCGCCCATGAAATGCATGTCGTCGGCGTAGCGGTCGTCGGTGAACGAGGCGATGGCGATGGCGCGCAGGCTCGGTGGCTGCCGGGCGGCGACCTGCAGGGCGTTGAAGCCGCCCCAGGAGATTCCCATCATGCCGGTCCGGCCATCGCACCAGGGCTGATCGGCGAGCCAGGCGAGGACTTCTTCGGCGTCGCGGAGTTCCTGCTCCAGATATTCGTCGGTGAGTACGCCCTCGGATTCGCCGGTGCCGCGCAGATCGACCCGGACGCAGGCGTAGCCGTGCCCCGCCATGTAGGGGTGGTTGATGGAATCCCGCACCGCGGTCAGGTCCCGCTTTCGGTAGGGAATGTACTCCAGAACGGCCGGCACGGGATCGTTGTCGGACGACACCGGGCGCCATATACGGGCCGCCAGCCGGATGCCGTCCGACAATGGAATCCACAGATGTTCGTCCTGTTTGACCGTGTACGGCAGCGAGGTCACCTCGTGCATAACCCACCCTCCTCATCGTCGAAACGGAAGTCGAGAGCCTCCACACATCGGTCGTACTTGCGCTGCAACTCCCCTTCGTCAGCAGCCCCCACATATATGTGGGCAAGTTCGTAGCTGTAACTGTCATGCGCCTGGGGCACCTGGGAAAGCTGCATCCCTTCGTCGACCACCGGGACCACATCCACTCCCGGAATTTCCTGCTGCAGCCGGTCGATTTCCTCTGCCCCGGCCCGGTGCAGAACCCGGCCATCGCGGAAACGGCGCAGGAAACACTTTGCCGCAAGTGCATAAGGACCCTCACGGTGAGGCAGACGGGGGTCCTTTCCCAGTGCAAGGCTGATCATGCAATGATGGTTCGGAATTCCGTCGACCTCCCAGAACAACTCGGCGTGCGACTGCGAATGCCGCGGATTGACCTCCAGGAGAGAGACCTCCCCGCCCCCCGCGCCCTCCGGGTGGCAGAAGAACTCGATACAGAACGTCGAGTTGTCAAGGCCGATCTGAGCGATCACCCGTTTCGACAGGTCCTCCATTCGCCGCAGCATGTGCGGCGGCAGCGCAGAGGGATACTGATACCGCAGGAAACTTGGAGTGCCGGGGTAGGCGAGGGAATCCACGACTCCGTAAGTCTCGATCCGGCCCTTTCGACTGTAACCCTCCACCGTCGCCTGAGCACCCGAAATCTCCTCCTCGGCCAGACAGGTCTGCCCCCCGGCCTCGGCAATCTCAGGCGGGAGATCCAGCTGCCGGAGAATGTACTCGAACGGTTTGCCGATCTGACCGATGCCCTCTCGGATCTCAGCAAGTGCCGCGGCAAGCTGAGCGTCATCCTCAACCCGGAAGGCGAGCTGAGAAGCATAGGACTTGACCGGCTTCACCCACATCGGATACCGCACGCCCTCCGGCGGCCGGGCAGGGTCGGCCGGGTCGAGCAACGCAAAGCGGGGATACTCAGTAATCGCCTTCTGCTGCTCGAGCCTGCTCCAATATTTGTGTTCACATTTCACCACCGATTCGAGGCTTGGGCTCCGCAGCCCGAAACGACGACACAGAATCGGCACCATCATGCTCACGGGGAAATCCCAGTAGCCCACAATCGCATCGACGCTTCCCCGGAATTCCCTCAGTTGCCGCTCCGCCTTGTCGAGCAGGTCGGAGACCGGAGTGCCACTGAATTGCAATTCTCCCTGGCTCAGCAGCGGATGATAACGGTAATCGGCAGCACCCGGCACACCCAGCAGGACTTCAAGGTTCTCCTCGTCAAGCCCCAGAACAAAAATATTCACGGACCCCATCCGAACCTCCTCGCCAGATCCCACCCCTGCAACCGACACAGTCCGAATAGCCCTCACCACAGCACCCAAACAACCTCACGTGGTGTGACGCGGCAGCCACCAGCCACCATGCCGGCGTCCGTACGCCGAAAGCGCGGTCTCCTGGAGCGCGGCCAGGAGCCGCGTGGTGATCCGGTCGAGCGCGGGACGCACCTCCGTCGCCAGGTCGGGACGCTCCGTGGGCCGCTCGTCGGGGTGGGCGCCGCACACCAACGTATCGACGACCATCGTTGCCCGCGCCGGCACCAGCCACCGTCTGAACGAGCACACGTCCGAACACAGGCGAACATCTGATTGAACTTCCGCTACGCCCGAGTAAGTTGACCTCCGCGTAAGTAGCACCGCACCACCGCACGCGAGCCGCGACCGGGAGCCGTCATGGGCGTACGCAAAGATCTGAAGCAGGCGAAGAAACGCACTGACCTGGCGGACCGCACGAAGGTCGAGACCGTCAAGGACCACCACGGCGTCGTCCGCGAGGCCCGCATGCCGGCCCTCGCGCCGAGGGCCACCAACGGCAGCATCGCCGACCTGCCCTTCACCAACGCGGCCGAGGCCCCCGACACCGTGGTCGTCCGTCGCGAGGAACACGGCATCTGGCACCCGGTGAGCGCGGCCGCCTTCGCCCGCGAAGTCACCGCCGTCGCCAAGGGGTTGATCGCGGCGGGACTCGAACCGGGCGGCCGGGTCGCGGTGATGTCCCGTACCCGCTACGAGTGGACCGTCCTCGACTTCGCGATCTGGGCGGCGGGCGGCCAGAGCGTGCCCATCTACGCCACGTCCTCGGCCGACCAGATCGAGTGGATCGTCCGCGACTCGGGCGCCCGATTCGTCGTCGCCGAGACCGCCGAGAACGCGGAGGCGGTGAGGACCGGCACAGGCGCTCACTCCGAACCCCCGCGCGTATGGCAGCTCGATGGCGACGCGGTGGCCGAACTCACCGCCCACGGCCACGACATCCCCGACGACGAGATCACCAAGCGCCGTACGTCCGTGACCCCCGAGACCGTAGCGACGATCTGCTACACCTCCGGCACCACCGGCCAGCCCAAGGGCTGCGCCCTCACGCACGCCAACCTGCACGCCGAGGCCGCCAACACGGTCGAGCTCCTGCACCCCATCTTCAAAGAGATCACGGGCCAGATCGCCTCGACCCTCCTCTTCCTGCCCCTCGCCCACATCCTGGGCCGGACCATCCAGATCGCCTGCCTGATGGCCCGTATCGAGCTGGGACACTTCCCGAGCATCAAACCGGACGAACTCCGGCCCGCGCTGAGGGAGTTCCGCCCCACCTTCCTGGTCGGCGTCCCGTACCTCTTCGAGAAGATCCACGCCACCGGCCGCAAGACCGCCGAACGGATCGGCCGCGCCGCCTCCTTCGACCGCGCGGACCGCATCGGCGTCCGCTTCGGCGAAGCGCACCTCGACAGGTTCCTCGGGCGCGGCCAGGGCCCGAGCCCGGGCCTGTACGCCGCCTGGGCCCTGTACGACCTGCTGGTCTACCGCCGCATCCGCAAAGAGCTCGGCGGCCGTATGCGCTATGCCATCAGCGGCGGCTCCCCACTCGACCGCAACCTCAACCTCTTCTTCTACGCCGCCGGAATCATGATCTACGAGGGCTACGGCCTGACCGAGACCACTGCCGCGGCGACGATCGTCCCGCCCCTCAACCCC
>NZ_JAAKZY010000338.1 GCF_011045015.1 Streptomyces scabichelini
ACCCACCACCCCCGTAGGCACCCCGTTCCCTCTCTTTCGGCCCCCCTCAGTTCGACACGCCCTCAAATCACCCTTTTTGTATAGGTATCGGGCTCGTTCGATCACTGGAGGGCGATGTGCGGCCGGAGGGCTACGACTACGACACCCACAGCCAACTGGCCGGACCGCTCACGGAGCCGTCCGGCAAGGCGTACCGGGTGCAGTACACCAAGCTCGTGTCCCGCGAGCCGCACCGAATATGGGCCGTCCTGCTGATGACGCTCGCCCCGCTGTTCACCGGGATTCTGCTCGTCTATCTGGTGTGGCCCACCCACTGGGTGGACCGCGAGGGCGGAGCCCGCTGGCTGGTCGGGCTCGACATGACGATGCTCATAGCCATCGGGCTGATCGAGCTGTTCATGGTCGTCAACGTCGTGTCCATCGCCCACGCGACCCTGGTCGCCAGGGACCCGATACCCGTCGTTCCCAAGGCCGGGACTCGCGTCGCCTTCCTCACGACGTACGTACCCGGCAAGGAACCCCTCTCCATGGTCCGCGCCACCCTGGAGGGCGCGACCCGTGTCACCCACTCCGGGCCGCTCGACGTCTGGCTCCTGGACGAGGGCGACGACGACCGGGCCAAGGCCCTGTGCGCGGAGCTCGGCGTACGGCACTTCACCCGCCGCGGCGTCCCCGAGTGGAACCGCGACAAGGGCGTCCACAAGGCCCGCACCAAGCACGGCAACTACAACGCGTGGATCGCGATGCACGGCAGGGAATACGAGTTCTTCGCCTCCGTCGACACCGATCACATACCGCTCCCCAACTTCCTCGAGCGGATGATGGGTTACTTCCGTGACCCGGACGTCGCCTTCGTCGTCGGACCGCAGGTCTACGGGAACTACACCGCTCCGGTCACCAAGGCCGCCGAATCCCAGCAGTTCCTCTTCCACGCCCTCATCCAGCGCGCCGGCAACCGCTACCACGCCCCCATGTTCGTCGGCACCAACAACGTCGTACGCATCGCGGCCGTCCGGCAGATCGGCGGCCTGTACGACTCCATCACCGAGGACATGGCCACAGGCTTCGAACTGCACCGGCAACGGAATCCGAAGACCGGGGGGCACTGGCGGTCCGTCTACACCCCCGACGTGCTCGCCGTCGGCGAGGGCCCCGCCTCCTGGACGGACTTCTTCACCCAGCAGATGCGCTGGTCGCGCGGTACGTACGAGACGCTGTTCAAGCAGTACTGGAAGGCACCGTTCAAGATGCCGCCCGGGCGCTTCTTCTCGTACACGCTGATGCTCGTCTACTACCCGATGACGGCCGTCAACTGGCTGCTGGGGATCCTCAGTTGCGGCCTGTTCCTCTGGTTCGGGGCGTCCGGGACGCAGGTCGCCGTCTCCATATGGCTGATGCTCTACAGCGACGCGGCCGCCCTCCAGATCGGCCTCTACCTGTGGAACCGCCGGCACAACGTCTCCCCGCACGAACCGGCGGGCTCCGGCGGCATCGCGGGCATGGCGATGTCCGCGCTGTGTGCGCCGATCTACCTCAAGTCACTGAGTGAGGCCGTCGTCCGCCGCCCCAGCCGCTTCGTGATCACCCCGAAGGGCGACGACGCCAGCCCCGACCAGCTGCTGACGTTCCGTATCCACCTCTCCTGGGCGGCGGTCCTGGCGGTCTCGCTGATCGCGTCGTTCGTCCTGGGTAACACCCACGCGGCCATGCGGACCTGGGCCGTTCTCGCCCTGGCCATCTCGCTTTCTCCGGTCGTCGTGTGGACAGCCGGCCTCATCCAGGAACGCAGAGCGACCCGGCAGCCGGTCACTGTCCCCGCACGCGTCACGGACAGCGAGCCCGCGCCCGCGCCGGCGCTCGCGGGCAGTACCAGCGGCACGACAGGAGGTGACTAGCCGATGTCCTACCGTCCCTCGAACAGGACCAGGAAGACGCTGCTCGGCGTCGGAGGCTTCGTGGTACTCGCCGGACTCAACGCCCCGGCCGCGATCGGTTTCGCCACGGAGAAGTACTACGAGTACAAGATCGCCCAGCCCGGCTACAAGGCGAAGTACGGCTCCTGGTCGCAGCTCGACATCCCCGAGGCGTACCGCACCAACGCCATCCATGCGGCCCTCCTGCACACCGGCAAGGTGCTGATCGTCGCGGGCTCCGGCAACGAGCAGAAGAAATTCGACGAGGGCTCCTTCGACACCGTCCTGTGGGACCCGAAGACCGACACCTTCAAGAAGATCCCCACCCCGGAGGACTTCTTCTGCGCGGGCCACGCCCAACTCCCCAGCGGCAGACTCCTCGTGGCCGGCGGCACGGCCCGCTACGAACTGCTCGACGGCGAGATCGAGCGCGCCGGCGGCGGCATGCGCGTGAAGAACGAGAACCCCGACAAGGTGATCAGACTCAAGAAGGGCACCCGCTTCCGCTCGCCCGCCGGAGTCGAGTACGTCAGCAGGTTCGACGCCACCGTCCCCAAGGCCAAGCGCACACAGCAGGTGACCTACCGGGCGGGCGTCATGCAGCCCTGGAAGACCAAGATCACCGCCAGTGAGGCCCGTGTCTTCGTGGAGGCCGCCGAGAAGGGACCGCGGTCGGTCGCCGACAAGCAGGCCCAGTACGAGGTCGTCGGCCTGAAGGGCAAGGACGCGATCAACACGTACGGCATCTCCGAGAAGATCACCATGGAGAAGCAGGACTTCCAGGGGATCAGGGCCGCCTACGAGTTCGATCCGGTGGCCGAGAGGTACATCCCGGTCGACCCGATGGCCAAGGCCCGCTGGTACCCCACGCTCGTCGGCCTGGAGGACGGCCGGGTGCTGGCCGTCTCCGGCCTCGACGACGTCGGCATGATCGACCCCGGTGACAACGAGATCTACGACCCGAAGACCAGGACGTGGAACGCGGGACCCAAGCGCTACTTCCCGACGTATCCCGCGCTCTTCCTCACCAAGGGCGGCAAGCTCTTCTACCCGGCCTCGAACGCCGGTTACGGGCCCGACAACCTCGGCCGCGCAGCCGGCCTGTGGGACATCGGGACGAACACGTTCGAGAAGGTGCCCGGCCTCAGGGACGAGGACCAGACGGAGACCTCGGCCTCCCTCCTGCTGCCCCCGGCGCAGGACCAGAAGGTGATGGTCCTCGGCGGCGGAGGTGTCGGCGAGTCCAGCAAGTCGACCCCGCGCACGGCCGTCATCGACCTCAAGAAGGACAACCCCGTCTTCGAGGACGGCCCCGACCTCCCCCAGGGCACCCGCTACCTGAACAGCGTGATCATGCCCGACGACTCGGTCTTCACGTCCAACGGCTCCGAGGACTACCGCGGCCGCAGCGCCAGCAACATCCTCAAGGCACAGTTCTACGACCCGAAGTCCAACACCTTCCGTACGGCCGCCTCGCCCAAGGTCGGCCGCAACTACCACTCCGAGGCGCTGCTGCTGCCCGACGGCCGCGTCGCCACCTTCGGCTCCGACCCGCTCTTCGACGACCAGCAGAACACCAAACTCGGGCACTTCGAGCAGCGCATGGAGATCTACACCCCGCCCGCCCTCCACAAGAACGGCAAGAACCGCCCGATGCTCGGCGGCGGCCCCCGGGAACTCGATGCCGAACGCCGCGCGACCTTCGCGACCCGCCACCCGGACCGCATCGTGAAGGCCCGCCTGATGCGCCCCAGTGCGGTCACCCACACGACGGACGTCGAGCAACGGTCCATCGCACTGGGCCTCACCAGGACGAAGATCTCCATCACCGTGGACGTACCGAAGGACCCGACCCTGGTCCCGCCGGGCTGGTACATGCTGTTCGTGACGGACGCCGAGGGAACACCGTCGAAGGCGAAGTGGATCCAGGTCAAGTAACCGGTCCGGTGCCGCGCCGCGCCCCTGAAGGAGGCCGCAGGCCTTCCTTCAGGGGCGCGGGGAACTGCGCGACCAGCCACAACGAACCCGCAGATTCCGCACCGCACCTCCCAGCGGAGCGCTCACGCCACCTTCGAGTTGCGGGCCAGGCCCAGTGCGTACTCCGCCCACCACCGGCCCGCCGCCGGCCCGCCGCGGCACTCTCCGTCCGACTCCCCGGGGCGCTTGATCCAGAGGTACGCGTCCACGAGGGGGTCGTCGGTCTTCGTCGTGGGCGGGGTGCCCAGGGCGCGGCCCGGGGGATTGCACCAGGCTTCGGCGGGGTCGCCGCGCAGGGGGCCGTTGCCGTTGCGGCTGGTGTCGATGACGAAGGGCTTGCCGCCGAGATCCTGCGCGAGGTGGTGGCCGTACTCCTTCGTGTCCTCGTCCGTCTGGAAGTTGGCGACGTTCAGCGCGAAACCGTCGGCGTCCGCGATGCCTGCCCGCTTGAGCGGCTCGACGAGCTTCCAGGGTTCCTTGATCCAGTCGGGATTGCCCGCGTCCAGGTACACCTTGGTGTTGGGCTGCTGCTTCAGCCGCACGATCGCCTCCGAGAGCAACTGCTCCCGCTCCGCGTGGTACTCGGCCGGAGTGCAGCCGTCCACGATGTGCGCGACCGCGTCGGGCTCCAGGACGACGAGTGCCTTGCTGTCCCCGATGGCCGCCGCGAACCGCCCGATCCACTGCTGGTAGGCACCCGCGTCCCGTGCCCCGCCCGCCGAGTGCTGTCCGCAGTCGCGGTGCGGGATGTTGTACGCGACGAACACGACCGGCAGCTGCCCCTCGGCCGCCGCCGTGGTCGCCGACTCGATCATCGGCACCGGATCGTCGCCCCTGGGCCACAGCGCGGCAGGCCGGTCCGCGATGCGCTTCAGGAACCGCGCGTCCTCGTCGCGCCCCTGCTGCTCCCACTCCTGGACCTGCCGGGCGGCGGGGCTTCCCGGGTCGACCCAGAACGGTGGACCGCCGGCGGGGTTCACCTGCGGGGACGCCTCGCGGACGGCGGCGGTCTTGTCGACCCCGGACTCGGACGAGCAGCCCGCCGCGAGTCCGAGCGCCGCGAGCGCGACGAAGATACGGATCAGCCGGGACATCCTGCCCCCTTGGGCAAAGGTGACGGTCAGTTATTTTGTCCGGCTATCGTTACATAAGTTACTTAAGGGGCAGGGGTGCGACACCGAGGGGCCGCCCGGTCCGTCGCCGGCCGGTGGAGACCGAGGCGCGAGACGGGGCTGACCGCGATATGACCGGCCGGTAGGGTCTTTGCCGTGCCGAAGCCGCTCAGTCTTCCTTTCGATCCCATCACCCGCGCCGACGAACTCTGGAAGCAGCGCTGGGGGTCCGTGCCGTCCATGGCCGCGATCACCTCGATCATGCGCGCACACCAGATCCTGCTGGCCGAGGTCGACGCGGTCGTCAAGCCGTACGGGCTGACGTTCGCGCGTTACGAGGCGCTTGTGCTGCTCACCTTCTCCAAGGCGGGCGAACTGCCGATGTCCAAGATCGGCGAGCGGCTCATGGTGCACCCGACGTCCGTCACGAACACCGTGGACCGCCTGGTCAGGTCCGGACTCGTCGACAAGCGCCCCAACCCCAACGACGGGCGCGGCACGCTCGCCACCATCACCGAGAAGGGCCGCGAGGTCTGCGAGGCCGCCACCCGCGACCTGATGGCGATGGACTTCGGGCTCGGGGTGTACGACGCGGAGGAGTGCATGGAGATCTTCGCGATGCTGCGGCCCCTGCGCATCGCCGCGCACGATTTCGACGAGGGATAGGACCGGGGCGTACGGGTCCGGGGGCGCCCGAAGATCGTACGAAACCCCCGGTTACGCTCGTACTCATGAAAAAAAGCGTGCTGACCCGCTACCGCGTCATGGCCTATGTCACCGGTGTCCTGCTGGTCCTGCTGACCCTCGGGATGGTCGGCAAGTACGTGCTCGACGTGGACGGCGCCGCGGACTTCACGCGTGTGGTCAGTATCGCGCACGGCTGGCTGTACGTCGTCTACCTGATCTTCGCCTTCGACCTGGGCTCCAAGGCGAAGTGGCCGGTACCCAAGCTGCTGTGGGTGCTGCTCGCGGGCACGGTTCCGACGGCCGCGTTCTTCGTGGAGCGCAAGGTCACACACGAACTGGAGGCCAAGGTCGTGGAGGACCCGGCCGCGGTCGCCAAAGCCTGACCCCACCGCCACGGAGTGGTCCGTGGCGGTCTGCCATCGACATTTACTTGGACGTCCTAGTAAATTCGAAGGTATGGACGCTGACGCCATCGAAGAGGGCCGCCGACGCTGGCAGGCCCGTTACGACGCTTCACGCAAGCGCGAGGCCGACTTCACCACGCTGTCCGGCGATCCCGTGGAACCGGTGTACGGGCCACGGCCCGGCGACACGTACGACGGGTTCGAGCGGATCGGCTGGCCGGGTGAGTACCCCTTCACGCGGGGGCTCTACGCGACCGGCTACAGAGGGCGGACGTGGACCATCCGGCAGTTCGCCGGGTTCGGGAACGCCGAGCAGACGAACGAGCGCTACAAATCGATCCTGGGCAACGGCGGGGGCGGTCTGTCCGTGGCCTTCGACATGCCCACGCTCATGGGGCGCGACTCCGACGATCCGCGCTCGCTCGGCGAGGTCGGGCACTGCGGGGTCGCGATCGACTCCGCCGCCGACATGGAGGTCCTGTTCAAGGGCATCCCGCTGGGTGACGTCACGACGTCGATGACGATCAGCGGGCCGGCCGTGCCGGTCTTCTGCATGTACCTGGTCGCCGCCGAGCGCCAGGGTGTGGACCCGTCCGTCCTGAACGGCACGCTCCAGACGGACATCTTCAAGGAGTACATCGCGCAGAAGGAGTGGCTCTTCCAGCCCGAGCCCCATCTGCGGCTCATCGGCGACCTGATGGAGCACTGCGCGTCGAAGATCCCGGCGTACAAGCCGCTGTCCGTCTCCGGCTACCACATCCGGGAGGCCGGGTCGACGGCCGCGCAGGAGCTGGCGTACACCCTCGCGGACGGGTTCGGGTACGTGGAGCTGGGGCTCTCGCGCGGTCTTGACGTGGACGTGTTCGCTCCTGGCCTCTCCTTCTTCTTCGACGCGCATGTCGACTTCTTCGAGGAGATCGCCAAGTTCCGTGCGGCGCGGCGGATCTGGGCGCGGTGGATGCGGGACGTGTACGGGGCGCGGTCGGAGAAGGCGCAGTGGCTGCGCTTCCACACGCAGACCGCGGGTGTCTCGCTGACGGCCCAGCAGCCGTACAACAACGTCGTGCGTACGGCTGTGGAGGCGCTCGCGGCGGTTCTGGGCGGTACGAACTCGCTGCACACGAACGCGCTGGACGAGACCCTCGCGCTGCCCTCCGAGCAGGCGGCGGAGATCGCGCTCCGTACGCAGCAGGTGCTGATGGAGGAGACCGGGGTCGCCAACGTGGCGGATCCGTTGGGCGGTTCGTGGTACATCGAGCAGCTGACGGATCGGATCGAGGCCGAGGCGGAGCGGATCTTCGACGAGATCAAGGAGCGGGGGCTGCGGGCTCATCCGGACGGGCAGCACCCCATCGGGCCGGTCACGTCCGGGATTCTGCGGGGGATCGAGGACGGCTGGTTCACCGGGGAGATCGCCGAGTCCGCGTTCCGCTACCAGCAGGCTCTGGAGAAGGGCGACAAGCGGGTTGTGGGGGTGAACGTCCACCACGGGTCCGTGACGGGTGACCTGGAGATCCTGCGGGTCAGTCATGAGGTGGAGCGGGAGCAGGTGCGGGTGCTCTCCGAGCGCAGGTCGGGCCGGGACGAGGTCGCCGTGCGGGGCGCCCTGGAGGCCATGCTCGCCGCCGCGCGGGACGGCTCGAACATGATCGAGCCGATGCTGGGCGCGGTGCGGGTGGAGGCGACGCTGGGGGAGATCTGTGACGTCTTGCGGGAGGAGTGGGGGGTGTATACGGAGCCGGCGGGGTTCTAGGCGCGCGGGGGGTTGGCGTTGGGTGGTTTCGCCCCCGCCGCCCCTACCCGTTCCCGTCCACTCTCCTGGGGCTCCGCCCCAGACCCCGTTTCGGGGGCCAGCCCCCGAACCCCCTCGTCCTCAAACGCCGGAC
>NZ_JAAKZY010000339.1 GCF_011045015.1 Streptomyces scabichelini
GGGCCGGTGGACGCGCCTCGGGGCGCGGTCGGCCGGGTGAGATGAGACATGCCCCCACCCTTCGCCGGGCGCCCGGCCGGGAACAACGCCGAAGATCTCATCCTTGTATGAGCCAGGCTCATCGATCGACGGAAGGGGCGCTGTGGGCGGGCTGGAGATCCGGGAGCTCGAATGCTTTCTCGTGCTCGCGGAGGAGCTGCACTTCGGCCGGGCCGGCGAGCGTCTCTACGTATCGCAGAGCCGCGTCAGCCAGCTGCTGCGCTCCCTGGAGGGCCGCCTCGGCGCCCGCCTCGTGGAGCGAACGAGCCGCCGGGTGCGTCTGACACCGCTCGGCGAGCGCTTCCTCGCGGAGCTGCGGCCCGCGTACGAGGCGCTGCGCGCGACGGTCGAGGACGCGAAGGACCGTGCCCGTGGGGTCGAGGGCAGCTTGCGGCTCGGGTTCCAGGGGACGGCGGACGCACTCCTGATGCGGGCGATCGCCGCGTTCCAGAGCGCGCATCCGGCGTGTGTGACGGAGATCGTGGAGATCCCGTTCGCCGACCCGTTCGGCGCCGTGCGGCGCGGCGAGGTGGACGCGGCGATCGTGCTGCTGCCGGTGGCCGAACCGGACATCGTCCTGGGCCCGGTCTTCTCGAAGGAGCGGCAGAACGTGGCGGTTTCGCTGCGCCACCCCTTCGCGGCCCGCTCCTCGCTCACCGCCGGCGAACTGGCCGGCACCCCGCTGATCGCGGCGGCCGCGCCCGCCCCCGCGTACTGGCGCGAGGCCCACGCACCCTCGGCCGCGTCCGGCCCGGCGGTCACCACCCTCCAGGAGGGCCTCACGCTGGTCGCCGCCGGCCGCGGCGCCATGCTGCTGTGCCGGCCCACGGCCGACTACCACGGCCGCGAGGACGTCACCTTCGTCCCGGTCGACGGGCTCCCGGACTCGGTCCTCGGCATGGTCTGGCACCGGGACGGCGAGACCGAACGGGTGCGGGCGTTCGGGCGGGCGCTGACGGACGTGACGTAGGCGTCAAGGGCGGCGTACCTCGTAGAGGAAGCAGCCGTACTCCACGGCCCGTACGTGGACGAGTGCCACGTCGGGATCGGCGAAGGCCTCCGTGAACGCCTCGTCGAAGGTCGCCGGAGGCTCCACGAGACGGCCGCCGAGGATGCGGCCCTCCGCCGAGTAGCGCCGGACCGTGCGATGGGCGTTGGCGAACGGGTGGCCGGTCAAGGACGGTCCCGCGCAGTCGTCCACGTGGATGAAGACCGGGCCCTGTTCGTCGTACGCCCCCGGATCCGCACCCGACTCCGCCGCCCAGCGGCGCAGCGGGGCATACGAGACCAGGGCGATCCGCTCACCGGGCTCGCTGCGGCGCAGGCAGCAACGGAGCGGCGCGCCGCCCTCGTCGTCCGCGAAGGGGGCCATCGGACGGCCCGCGTCGTCCGTGGAGCGCAGTTCCTTCAGGGCAGCCGGTTCGATGGGACGTGCGTGATAGCTGGTCATGCAGTCCAGGCTGGCCCCCGCCCGGCCAGGGCACCGGCGGGAAACGGACATCGCATTCGCCATAGCTCCCATGGAAGGATGGCGCAACTACCACATACCGAGGAGATGACCGCGTGCCTGGCACAAACCTGACCCGCGAAGAGGCTCAGCAGCGGGCGAAGCTGCTCACCGTTGACTCGTACGAGATCGATCTCGACCTCTCCGGCGCGCAGGAGGGAGGCACCTACCGGTCCGTGACCACGGTGCGCTTCGACTCGGTCGAGAACGGCGCGGAATCCTTCATCGATCTGGTGGCCCCGACCGTCCACGAGGTCGTCCTCAACGGCGACCACCTCGACCCGGACCAGGTCTTCAAGGACTCGCGGATCGCGCTCCCGGGCATCCTGGAGGGGCGCAACGTCCTGCGGGTCGTGGCCGACTGCGCGTACACCAACACCGGTGAAGGACTGCACCGGTTCGTCGACCCGGTCGACCAACAGGCCTACCTCTACACGCAGTTCGAGGTGCCGGACGCCCGCCGCGTCTTCGCATCCTTCGAGCAGCCCGACCTGAAGGCCACCTTCCAGTTCACCGTGAAGGCACCCACGGGCTGGACCGTCATCTCCAACTCGCCGACGCCCGAGCCCAAGGACGACACCTGGGTCTTCGAGCCGACGCCGAGGATCTCCACGTACA
This sequence comes from Streptomyces scabichelini, assembly GCF_011045015.1. Classification (GTDB taxonomy): domain Bacteria; phylum Actinomycetota; class Actinomycetes; order Streptomycetales; family Streptomycetaceae; genus Streptomyces; species Streptomyces scabichelini. The sequence goes on from NZ_JAAKZY010000339.1 coordinate 2,165, forward strand.
TCACCGCGCTCATCGTCGGTCCGTACCACAGTGTCCACAGCGTGTACGAGAAGGACGGGCGGTCCGTGCCGCTCGGCATCTACTGCCGTCCCTCCCTCGCCGAGTACCTGGACTCGGACGCGATCTTCGAGGTCACGCGGCTGGGCTTCGACTGGTTCCAGGAGAAGTTCGACTACGCGTACCCGTTCAAGAAGTACGACCAGCTCTTCGTGCCGGAGTTCAACGCGGGCGCGATGGAGAACGCGGGCGCGGTCACCATCCGCGACCAGTACGTCTTCCGGTCGAAGGTGACGGACGCGGCGTACGAGATGCGCGCCGAGACCATCCTGCACGAGCTGGCCCACATGTGGTTCGGCGACCTCGTGACCATGGAGTGGTGGAACGACCTCTGGCTGAACGAGTCGTTCGCGACATACACCTCGATCGCCTGCCTCTCGTACGCCCCCGAGAGCCGGTGGCCGCACTCGTGGACCACCTTCGCGAACCAGATGAAGACCTGGGCGTACCGCCAGGACCAGCTCCCCTCCACGCACCCGATCATGGCCGAGATCCGCGACCTGGACGACGTGCTCGTCAACTTCGACGGGATCACGTACGCGAAGGGCGCGAGCGTGCTCAAGCAGCTTGTCGCGTACGTCGGCATGGACGAGTTCTTCCGCGGTGTGCAGGCGTACTTCAAGACGCACGCGTACGGCAACACGCGGCTGTCCGACCTCCTCGGCGCACTGGAGGAGACCAGCGGCCGTGACCTGAAGAACTGGTCGGAGAACTGGCTCCAGACGGCGGGCATCAACATCCTCCGCCCGGAGATCGAGACGGACGCGAACGGCGTCGTCACGTCCTTCGCCATCCGCCAGGAGGCCCCGGCCCTGCCCGTCGGCGCCAAGGGCGAGCCGACGCTGCGCCCGCACCGCATCGCCATCGGCCTGTACGACCTGGACAGTTCAGAAGGCGCCAGCGGCAAGCTGATGCGCGACGACGAGAGCGGGCGGATCGAGCTGGACGTGGACGGTGAACTGACCCCCGTCCCGCAGCTGGTGGGCAAGCGCCGCCCGGCGGTCGTACTCCTCAACGACGACGACCTGTCGTACGCGAAGGTCCGCCTCGACGAGCAGTCGCTGGCCTTCGTGACACAGCACCTGGGCGACTTCGAGGCGTCCCTGCCCCGCGCCCTGTGCTGGGCCTCGGCCTGGGACATGACGCGCGACGCGGAACTCGCCACCCGCGACTACCTGTCGCTCGTCCTGTCCGGCATCGGCAAGGAGTCCGACATCGGCGTCGTGCAGTCGCTGCACCGCCAGGTGAAGCTGGCCCTCGACCTGTACGCGGACCCGGCCTGGCGCGAGACCGGCCTCACCCGCTGGACCGTGGCCGCGCTCGAGCACCTGCGTGCGGCCGAGCCGGGCAGCGACCACCAGCTGGCCTGGGCGCGCGCCTTCGCGGCGACCGCCCGCACACCCGAGCAGCTGGACCTCCTGGAGGGGCTGCTCAGCGGCAGGGAGACCATCGAGGGGCTGGCCGTCGACACCGAGCTGCGCTGGACGTTCGTGCAGCAGCTCGTGGTGGCGGGGCGGTTCGACGAGGCGGAGATCACGGCCGAGTACGAGCGCGACAAGACGGCCGCCGGTGAGCGCCATGCGGCCACCGCGCGGGCCGCCCGGCCGACCGAGGCGGCGAAGGCGGAGGCGTGGGCCTCGGTCGTCGAGTCCGACAAGCTCCCGAACGCCGTGCAGGAAGCGGTGATCGGCGGCTTCGTGCAGACCGACCAGCGCGAACTGCTCGCCCCGTACACGGAGAAGTACTTCGCGGCGGTCAAGGACGTCTGGGAGTCCCGCTCCCACGAGATGGCCCAGCAGATCGCGGTCGGCCTCTACCCGGTCGTGCAGGTCTCCCAGGACACCCTGGACAGGACGGACGCCTGGCTGGCCTCCGCCGAGCCCAACGCGGCGCTGCGCCGTCTGGTCTCGGAATCCCGCTCGGGCGTGGAACGCGCACTGAAGGCCCAGGCGGCGGACGCGGCCGCCACCCAGGAGTAGGCCGTACGCGTATGGGGGCGCCCGGTGTCGTACCGGGCGCCCCTTTCACGTATCCAGGAGCCGTCGGGCCGGCCGGAGCTGGTGCGGGGCCGGACGGATCACGTTCGTCGGCCGGCCGCGCCCCGTAGGGGCGCGGGGCTGTATCAATTTGCGGCTCCGCCGCGATGGGGGTCCCCCCGCTCGAGCGCAGCCGAGAGTGGGGGAGCGACCAGCCCTCACCGGCCCGCAGTCCCCGACGCGCCCCGTAGGGGCGCGGGGAACTGCGCGACCAGCCCCCACCGACCCGTGGATGAATCACCGCCCTCCCAGCGGAGCGCCCCCACGGAGCGTCGACGTTCAGCCCGGGAACATTCCCCCCGTGACGTTCACGAGCGTCCCGGTGATCCCGCCCGCGTGGTCGGAGGCGAGGAAGGCGGCCGTGGCGCAGATCTCCGGGAGGGTCGGGTTGCGGCGGGTCATCCGCAGGGCGGCCAGGTTGTCGAGGATGCCGCGCAGGCCCTCCTCGTCCAGCTGAAGGCTGCTGTCGGTCGCGGCGAGGCTCTCGGGGGTCAGCGTCTCGGGGATTCCGGCCACCCACAGGCCCACGGCCCGCACCCCGCGCGGGCCCAGTTCCATCGCGAGGTTGCGGACCAGCACATCGATCGCCCCGTCGGCCGCGCCCGTACCGCCCATCATCGGACTGCCGTGCGCCGAGCCGCTGTTGAGCGTGAGGATCACGCCGGAACCACGTTCGGCCATGTGCCGGACGGCGGCCCGTGCGGTGATGAGGTTCGTGGTGATGCCGGTGACGACGGGCCGTACGAAGTCGTCGACGGCCATGTCGACGATCGGTACGCCCTGCACGTCGCCGCGCGTGACGAGGTTGAGCGAGATGTCGATGCCGCCCGCCTCGGCGGCCACGGACGCCGCGTGCGCGTCGACGGCCGCCTCGTCCAGCGCGTCCACGACGGCCGTCTCGGCGTGGCCGCCGGCCGACGTGATGTCCTTGGCCACCGCGTCGAGCGTCTCGCGCGTACGTCCGGCCAGGTGCACCCGCGCACCTTCGCGGGCGAAGGTACGGGCGACCGCGCCGCCGATGCTTCCGCCGGCGCCGTACACGATCGCGGTCTTGTTGTTGAGCAGCATGTCGGGGTCCTCCCTCGAAGCGTTTCGGGTCGGACATAGAGACGTACGCGCTGCCGTCGGGTCATCGGTGCGGGGCATGCGGAGTGTGCGGGGGTCACAACCGCAGCGGCAGCCCGAACGCCGGGAAGAGGTGCGGCTCGAACGACGTGATCTCCACGATCTCGTCGCCCTTGATGCGCAGCACGTCGAGAACCTGCGCGCGGTAGACCGTGGTGCCCGGCCGCCGTACGTAACCCCCGGCCGCGAGCTGCCCGTTGGCGCGCGCCGGCAGATGGCGCCAGTCGCCGAGGAACATCGGAGAGGCCGGGTCCAGGCTCTGTGTGACGAATTCCAGGAAAGTGTCACGCCCCACGAACCAGTACGGGTTCGGCGGCATCGTCAGCTTCACGTCCTCGCTCAGCAGAGCGGCCATCTCGTCGACGTCGACGTGCTCGGCGGCGGCCATGTACCGCTTGAGAACAGCGCGTTCCCGTTCGCTCGGCTCGGCGGCGGGCGTCCAGTCGGTGCGGTGGCGGGGCAGATGGGTGCGCAGGGTGGGGCGGGCCCGCTGGAGCGCGCTGTTGACCGAGGCCACGGTCATGTCCAGGATCTCGGCGGTGTCGGCGGCCGGGAGGTCGAGTACGTCGCGGAGGATCAGTACGGCCCGCTGGCGGGGCGGCAGATGCTGGATCGCCGCGAGGAACACCAGCTCCATGGTCTCGCGGGACACGGCGGCCGCGTCCGGTTCCTGCTCCCGTGACGGCAGATCCTCGTCGGGGTACGGCTGGAGCCAGGTGATACGGGCCGGGGGCTCCGCCCTGCCGTGGTTCATGCCCGGCAGCGGCTCGTACTTCTGCGGGCGGCGGCGGGTACGGCGCTGGAAGTCGAGGCAGGTGTTGGTGGCGATCCGGTACAGCCAGGACCGCACACTGGACCGCCCCTCGAAGTCGCCCCTGGCCCGCCAGGCCCGCAGGAACGTCTCCTGCACCAGGTCCTCGGAGTCGTCGTACGAGCCGGTCATGCGGTAGCAGTGGACCTGGAGTTCACGGCGGTGGGGCTCGACGAGTGCGGCGAAGTCGCCTTCGTCGGCGGTGAGCCTGGGCCGGGGCGTTTCCGTCACGGTGGTGGGTGTGACGGATCGCTGGGGCGGGGCCTGCTCCTTGGCCGCGTCCCGCGCGACCCGGGCGACGCGGCGCAACCTGCCCACGGACGACGTCAGTTCGGTCACCCCGGAGTAGAGGACGGAGGGCGGCTGCGGCACCAGCTCCCGCACCTGCCGCCCGATGTCACCGATCAACTCCTGCACGGTGGCGGCCGCTTGCGGCTCCTTGCGCTCCCGGTACGCCTTCTGCCGGCACGCGGCCGAGCAGTACACCGAGGACCGGCCCTTCCGGCCGACCCGCGAGGGCAGCGGCTTGCCACAGCTGCGGCACACGTCCTCGACCACGGGGCACCTCCGGGTAATGCGCTCTGTTACGCCATTGCGCCGTAATACGTCACGCAGGGGCGACGTGACGCTTTCGGCTCCGCCCTTGTCCGCCCTTGCGTCACACGGGACGGCGTGACGCTATCGCCTCCGCCTCGGAACGCGGCGTTCCGTGCCCGCGCGCCACCGCCGAAGAGCGACCGGCCCGCTTTCGGACCGTCGTACGTACCCTCGTACGTACCGTCGTACGCGGCCCGAGCTGTCCCACCACCGTCGCCCCGAACGCCAGCGCCATGCCCGCCAGTTGTACGGGCCCGAGCGCCTCACCGAGCGCGGCCCAGCCGACGACGGCCGCGGTCAGCGGCGAGAGCGGGCCGAGGAAGGTGACCTGGGTGGCGGCGAGGCGGCCGATGCCGCGGAACCAGAGCCAGTACGCCACCGCCGTGTTGGCCAGCGCGAGGTAGAGGTAGCCGCCGACCGCCCGGCCGTCGAGCGCGGGCGGCTCCCCCTCGACGAGCAGCGCGACCGGAGCGATCAGCAGGCCGCCCGCGGTCAGCTGCCAGCCGGTGAGCGCCAGCGGGCCCACGCCGTCGGGACGCCCCCACCTCTTGGTGAGCACCGTCCCGGCGGACATCGACGCGGTCGCGGCGACGGCCGCCGTGACGCCTATGACGTCCAGCGCACCGGCCGCCTTCAGTACGACGAGGCTGACGCCGAGCGCCGCCGCGAGGCCCGTGAGGAGCGTACGGACGGTCGGGCGCTCGGCGAGCAGGACCGCCGCAAGGCCCGCGACGAACAGCGGTCCTACGGAGCCGACGACCGCCGCCATGCCGCCGGGCAGGCGGTAGGCGGAGAGGAAGAGGAGCGGGAAGAACGCGCCGATGTTCAGCGCGCCCAGGACCGCCGCCTTCCACCACCAGACGCCGTGCGGCAGCTTACGGGCGACGGCCAGCAGGACGAGTCCGGCGGGCAGGGCTCGCACCAGCCCGGTGAACAGGGGTCGGTCGGCCGGCAGGAACTCCGTGGTGACGGCGTAGGTGGTGCCCCAGGAGATGGGGGCCAGGGCGGTGAGTCCAATGGTGACGAGGGCGGTAGGGG
>NZ_JAAKZY010000033.1 GCF_011045015.1 Streptomyces scabichelini
ACGGGGTCTCCGACGGCTTCGGTGGTCCTGGGGGGCGCGGGGGGCCAGGTGCTCCCGGCGGTCCCGGTGGTACCGGTGGCCGTGGTCCTGGCGGACCTGGCGGGCCTGGTGGTCCTGGCGGGCCTGGTGGCCTGAGCGGTCCCGGTGGGCCCGGCGGTCAGAGCGGCTTGGGAATGCACGGCGCTTCCGGTGGCCCGGGTGGTCCCGGCGGTCCGAGCGGCCCGGGTGGTCCCGGCGGCCCGAGCGGCGCGGGTGGCCCGGGTGGACCTGGCGGACCCGCTGGCCTGAGCGGTTCCGGTGGGCCTGGTGATCCGAGCCGTCCTGGTGGGCCCGGTGGCCCCAGCGGTCCCGGTGGGCCCGGCGGACCGGGTGGCTCCGGCATCCCCGGCGGCCCGGGCAGCGCGGGTGCCCCGGGCGGACCTGGCGCCTCGCGCGGTCCCGGTGGGCCTGGTGGCCCCAGCGGTCCCGGTGGGCCCGGCGGACCGGGCGGCTCCGGCATCCCCGGCGGCCCGGGCAGCGCGGGTGCCTCGCGCGGTCCCGGTGGGCCCGGTGGCCCGGGCAGTTCCGGTGCTCCGGCCGGTGGCGCCGGCCGTCCCGGTGGCGGGATGAGCGACGACACCGCGATCCTCACCCCGCAGAAGCCGGCGCCCGAACCGCCCGGCTACGGCGGCGCCGGTGACAACGTCTCCGGGCACACCGTCACCAGCGGCATCCCCGTCGTCCCGTCCCACCAGAACTCGCCGTTCGGGCCGGGCGCGCACTCCGACGGCCCGCTGCCGCACCAGCCCCCGAAGCTGCCCGAGCCGGTCTCGCCGACCGCGCCCGCCGCCGCGAAGCCGAAGAAGAAGGGGCGCAACAAGCTGGTGCTCCTGGGCGCGGGTGTGGTGGGTATCGCCGGTATCGCGTACGGCGCCGGGCTGCTCATGAACCACTCCGACGTGCCCAAGGGCACCACCGTGCTCGGCGTCGACATCGGCGGCGGCACCCGCGACGAGGCGGTCAGGAAGCTCGATGACGCTTTCAAGGCTGATGCGGCCAAGCCGCTCCAGCTCTCGGTCGACGGCGACACCGTCGCACTCAGGCCGGACCAGGCCGGCCTCCAGTTCGACAGCCAGGCCACGGTGCGTGCCGCAGCGGGCAGTGACTACAACCCCGTGTCGGTGATCGGTTCGCTGTTCGGCGGCGAGCGCGTCGTCGAGCCCGAGATGCCCGTCGACGAGGAGAAGCTGCGGGCCGCCCTGGAGCGCGCAGCGGGCGGCACCGGCACGGCGGCCGAGGGTACGATCAAGTTCGAGTCGGGCAAGGCCACCCCCGTGTACGGCAAGGCGGGCAAGGGCATCGCCATCGCCCAGTCGACGCAGGCCGTCGAGGAGGCGTACCGCGCGCAGGTGGAGACCGGGAAGCCGGACCCCGTGCAGGTTCCCACCACGACCAAGGAGCCCACGGTCAGCAAGGCCGAGGTCGACCGGATGATGAAGGAGTTCGCCGAGCCGGCGATGTCGGGGCTCGTCACCGTCAGGGCCGGTTCCGCGGAGATCCAGTTCAGCCCGGAGAACTCGCTCTGGAAGTTCCTCGGAGTGAAGGCCGTCAACGGCAAGCTCGTGCCGCAGTACGACCTCGAAGCGCTCGAGGAGCTCTACGGCACGACGTTCGACGGCGTGACGATCCAACGGGGCAACGGGAAGAAGACGGCGGTCACGCCCCAGGACGTGGTCGGCGCGCTGAGGCCCGCGCTCCTCGGCAAGTCGGCGGCGGACCGCGTCGGCGAGATCGAGACGAATCCGAACTAGTTCGGACTAGTCCGAACTAGTCCGAACCAGACGGTTCGATGTCCACGGCGAGCCCGGTCGTCGCAACGTCGACCGGGCCGTCGTACGCCCCGGCGGCCGCCCGCACCGCGGTCGCCGGATCCGTTCCCGGCCACAGGTGGGTCAGGAGCAGCCGGGCCACGCCCGCCTCTGCCGCGTACCGCCCGGCCAGGACGGCGGTCAGCAGGTACGGGGCGTCCTCGTCCGGGACCTGGTGGGGGTACGTCGCCTCGGAGAGCAGGACGTCGGCGTCGCGGGCGAGGCGGACGATCTCCGGGCTCGGACCGGTGTCCCCGGTGTACGCCAGGACGCCGTCCGCCGTGGTCAGGCGCAGGCCCGCGTTCGTGACGTGGTGCGGGAGCGGCGCCGTCACGACGGTGAAGGGGCCGGCCGTGAGCACGGCGCCCGGCGCGAAGTCGCGGCGGCTGTACGCGGGCGCGAGCATGCCCGGCCGGTCGAGCGCCAGGACCGCGTCGAGGGCGCCGGAGGGCGCGTACAGGGGCAGCGCGGGCGGTGGATCGTCGGCGAGCGCCCGGGCGCGGAGCAGGGGGTTCAGGTCGGCGCAGTGGTCGGGGTGCCCGTGGGTGACCAGGACGGCGTCGACCGCGTCGGCGGTGATGTGATCGAGCAGGCGCGGGAGCGTCGCGTACCCCGGATCGACGAGCAGCCGGAAGCCGGAAGCCGGACTGCTCCACGAGGTAGCCGCTGCATCCCTGGTCGGCCGTGGGCCACGCACCGGTGCCGCCGAGCACAGTCAGTCTCATCCCGCCGCTGCCCCTCCGCAGCCGTGCCGACGGGCGGAGTCACCGTACCCAGCCGTGACGGCGGCGTCACCGTACGGGGTACGCGGATCTGATCAGTTGAGCATCGCGCGGGCCGCGCGGGCCTGTTGGCGTACCTGGTCCGCGGCCGGTTCGTCGACCGGGGCCACGACATCGGCGTACGCGTCGAGTTCCGTGGCGCCCGTGAGGAAGTCGCCGCGCTGGACGAGGAGTTGGGCGCGGTCGTAGCGGAGGCGGGCGGGGTGGGACGGGAGGAGCAGGGAGAGGTCCACGGCCCACAGGGCGACGTCGCCGCGTTCGGGGCGGGCGGCGGCCCAGGCGCGGATGTTGTTGAGGATGCGCAGGACGACGTCCAGCGGGTCGGCGGGGGTGAGCATCGAGGGGTCGAGGGGTGCGCCGGTGGCGCCCGCCACGAGCAGCTCCGTGTCGGTACCGGTCAGGACGCGGCCGCCGTCGAAGGGGTCGGCCAGGAGCTGTTCCTCCGGGGAGCCGAAGCCCACCACGAAGTGCCCGGGCAGGGCGACCCCGTACACGGGCGCTCCCGCCCTGCGGGCGACCTCCATCCACACCACCGAGAGCAGGATGGGCAGCCCGCGCCGCCGCCGCAGCACCGCGTGCAGGAGCGAGGACTCCAGCCGCTGGTAGTCACCGGGCGTACCGCGGAAGCGACAGCGCCCGCCGAGATGCTCGGCCAGTGCCGTGGCCCAGGAGCGCGGCCCACCCGGCCGGAACGGCAGCGCCCCGGCCAGCCGGTCCAGCTCGATCTGCGCGGCGTCGATGCCCGCCTCGTCCAGCGTCCCGTCCGCTTCGGCGCCGATGAGAAGGCACAGCAGCGACAGATCGGGCCGCTCGGCCCGCGCCTCGTCGGCGAACGACCGCCGCCAAGCGGCACTCAGTTCCGGCTCAGGAGGATGAGGGGGACCCATAACTGCCTCGTGCCCTTTCACGCCGATCGATACCGCTGCGTGGCCCTTACCGACAGTTTCACCGCCCTACCCGCCTCCGGCGCGCCCGCCGGCGGTGCTGTCCGGCGCCTCCGGCTCGCGGTAGTGGTGGTACGTGTGATGCGCCGCGAACCCCATCCCCCCGTACAGTGCCCGTGCCCCCGCGTTGGTCGTCTCCACCTGGAGCCACGCCGCCGAGGCGCCCTCGGCCAGGGCCTGGCGGGCCAGGGCGCCCATCACCATGGTGGCCAGGCCCTGGCGGCGCAGCGAAGCGTCGACCTCGACCGCGGCGAAGCCGGCCCAGCGGCCGTCCACCACACAGCGCCCGATCGCGGCGGGAACGCCTGGCTCGGCGCCCGGCTCGACGCCGCCGGGCACCGTCGCGAACCACACCGAAGGCCCGCTGCCCAGCACATCGAGGGCCACGTCGCTTATGCCCTTGCGCTGATATCGGTCCAGCCACGCCTCGTCCGCCGAGCGGGAGAGGACCACCGGGCGAGGGGGATCCGGAAGATCGCCGAGCGGCGCCAGCGCACCGGTCCACAGCTCGGCGCTCACCTCACGCGTCCACCCGCGCCCCTCCAGCTCCGCGCACAGCAGCTCCTGCGTGCCCTCGGCCCCGGTCGCGGTCTGGATGTAGGCGGGCAGGTCACGGGCCGCGTACCAGTCCCGTACGAGCGACAGCGCCTCGTCGAGCGGCAGGCCCGGATCACCGAGCGGCAGCACCGAATTGGCCCGCCGGGTGAATCCGGCGGCGGCCCGCAGCTCCCAGTCGCCGAGGCGAGCGCGCTCCACCGGCTGCCAGGCCCGTGCGGCGACCCGCGCCAGCTCCTCGTACGACGCCGAAGGGCCCCGGCGGCGAGCAGGCGCGGACGGCACCACCTTGCCCGCGACCAGCGAAGCCTCCGGAATACGGACACGCTCCCCGGACCGTCGTGTGACCAGCAGCACACCTTCGTCCCATGATGTGAGAACGCCAACCGTGTCGGTGAACTTCTCACCCTTCGGGGCGTCTTCGTCCAGCTGCCGTACCGAGACACGTTTGCCCACGTCAGCGGGGGTGATACGGACCTCGAGCCGTATGTGCGCGGAGAAATCCACAGCTCAGTCCAACCCTCCTGTTCGGATCATGCCCAAGAACGGAGATACTAGGTGCGGGCATCGACGACGCCGCGCTCCCGCGCGCCAGGCGGCGGAGCCTGAGGAGGCCCGCCAGCGCCCTATCGAGGAGGAACGACAGCGTGACCTACGTCATCGCGCAGCCTTGTGTCGACGTCAAGGACAAGGCGTGCATCGAGGAGTGCCCGGTCGACTGCATCTACGAGGGCTCCAGGTCCTTGTACATCCACCCGGACGAATGCGTCGACTGCGGAGCCTGTGAGCCGGTCTGCCCGGTCGAGGCGATCTTCTACGAGGACGACACTCCGGAAGAGTGGAAGGACTACTACAAGGCGAACGTCGAGTTCTTCGACGAACTCGGCTCGCCCGGCGGCGCCAGCAAGCTGGGTCTGATCGAGCGCGACCACCCCTTCATCGCAGCGCTGCCGCCGCAGAACCAGTAAGCGGTACGTACGAGAGTGTGCCGCCTCGGTCCCGTACGGCACTGCCGCCGCACGGGACCGAGGCGTTTGCCGTACGCGCTCCACGTACACGCGTACGAGAAAGTGAGCCAGAACCCGTGTCCGCAGTCTCCGACCGGCTTCCCGCCTTCCCCTGGGACAAGCTGGAGCCCTTCAAGGCAACGGCCGCCGCTCACCCGGGCGGCATCGTCGACCTGTCCGTCGGCACCCCGGTCGACCCCGTACCCGAGCTGATCCAGAAGGCTCTGGTCGCGGCCGCCGACTCACCCGGCTATCCCACGGTCTGGGGCACTCCGGAACTGCGGGACGCGCTCACGGGCTGGTGCGCGCGCAGGCTGGGCGCCCGCGGCCTCACCCACCGAGGCGTCCTGCCGGTCGTCGGCTCGAAGGAGCTGGTGGCCTGGCTGCCGACCCAGCTGGGCCTCGGGCCGGGTGACAAGGTGGCGTACCCGCGTCTCGCCTACCCGACGTACGAGGTCGGCGCCCGCCTGGCCCGCGCGGACCACGTGGCGTACGAAGACCCGACGGAGCTGGACCCCGAGGGCCTGAAGCTCCTGTGGCTCAACTCCCCGTCGAACCCGACCGGCCGCGTCCTGTCCAAGGCGGAGCTCACCCGCATCGTCGCCTGGGCGCGCGAGCACGGCGTCCTCGTCTTCGCCGACGAGTGCTACATCGAGCTCGGCTGGGAGGCCGCCCCGGTCTCGGTCCTGCATCCCGACGTGTGCGGCGGCTCGTACGAGGGGATCGTGTCGGTCCACTCGCTCTCGAAGCGGTCGAACCTCGCGGGTTACCGCGCCGCGTTCCTGGCGGGCGACGAGACGGTCCTCGGTGACCTCCTCCAGATCCGCAAGCACGGCGGCATGATGACGCCCGCGCCGACCCAGGCCGCGGTGGTCGCCGCCCTCGGTGACGACACCCACGTACGGGAACAGCGCGAGCGTTACGCGGCCCGCCGGGCGCCCCTCCGCGAGGCCCTGCTGCGCCACGGCTTCCGCATCGAGCACAGCGAGGCGAGCCTGTACCTCTGGGCGACCCGGGACGAGTCCTGCTGGGACACCGTGGCCCATCTGGCGGAACTGGGGATCCTGGTCGCGCCGGGCGACTTCTACGGGCCGGCGGGCGAGAGGTTCGTCCGCGTGGCGCTGACGGCGACGGACGAGCGGGTACGGGCGGCCGTGGAGCGTCTGTAGGTCTCGTACAGCGGCGAAATCGTACGTAGGGCCTGAGTCATACGTACGGCGAAGGGGTCCAGGTGGCGTGCACCTGGACCCCTTCGCCGTACGAGCGCTGTATCAGTTGAGCGGAAGAGTCTGCGCCGGCAGCGTGTCCGTGCCGGGGATGCCGCCCTTGGTGAGGCCGTCGGTCGGCAGGGTCCCGCCCGACTTCGCGGTGTCGCCGAGCACCTCGCCCGCGGAACCGGCGACATCCCCGGCGGCCTGCTGTGCGACGGGCGTCGTCTTCTTGACGACCTTGCCCGTGGTCTTGACGGCCTTGCCACCCGTCTTGCCCGCGGCCGGCACGGCCTTCTTGACGGCCTTGCTGCCCGCGTCGCCCGCGAGGTCGGTGGTCTTCTGCGCGGCACCGTCGACGGTGGTGCCCGCGCTGTCCAGGGCGGACATCCCGCCGAGGTCGGGGGCCGCCGGCAGTTGGGGCGCCGCGCTGGCGGAGCCGGCCGCACCGACCCCGGCAGCCGCTCCCGCTGCGACGAGCAGCGCGGTACGGGCGATCCGGCGGGTCAGGGGGAGGGACATGATGCTCCTTAGACGGGAGAGAAACGGTGAAGTGTGCGACCTTGCCCGGCAGTTGGCAGTCGTCGACTGGCTGTCGACCGACCGGCTGTTGATCGTCCCGGGCTCGGACGCAGTGACTACCGCTCGAAGTCCACGAAGGTTGCGGTGGCCCAACGTAAAGAGTTGGCAATGCGTCGCATTATCGGCTGCGGAGAAAACCGGGCAAAAAACGTCCGGTGAGAAAGTGTGCTGAATCCTTACGGCCCTTTGCTCCCATGGGAGTAGGCCGATTCGGGTGTGGCCGGACGAAAACCCGTGCGCGCCGTGGACATGGCGCGCACGAGCGTCCCTCCAACGGGTGAGGATTCGTACTACTGCCCAGTGACGATTCGGACTTCGCCTGTGGAGGCCCGGGAACCCGAGCCGTCCGCGCGCCACTCGCTCCCGGTGTTCCCGGCTATCCAGACCCGGCCCGCGTGGGAGACCTTCTGGATGTGCAGCGCGGAGGCGTTGGCCACGGCCCAGTGCGCCAGCTCCCAGCCGCGCTGCCGCTGCCCGCCCTCGGCGGCAGGGGTGTCCGGGACGGGGATGGTCACCGTGCGGGAGCGCGCGGGACCGCCCGCAGCCGTGGCGGAAGCCGACGGCGTGGCGCCCGCCTCGGCCCTCATCTCGCGCCCCGCGCCCGCCTCTTGGAACGCGTCCTGCCCGAAGTCCCGTACAAGTGCGGCGCGCACCGCGTCCGGACCGCCGGGCCGCACATCCGGGCGCCCCTCGCAGGTCAGTGTCGCCGCCGCGCGCCCCGTCAGGGCCGCGGCCAGCAGGGCGGCGTCCGGCTCGTGCTTCGCGTACGCCTCCGGAAAGCCGCTGCGCTGCACGCGCTGTGCGGCGACGGTCAGCGGCAGCCCCGAGTAGTCCGGCACCTTGGCCAAGTGCTCGTAGAACTCGCTCGCCGCGTATGTCGGGTCCATGATCTGCGTCTCGGTGCCCCAGCCCTGCGAGGGCCGCTGCTGGAACAGGCCCAGCGAGTCCCGGTCGCCGTGGTCGATGTTGCGCAGACCGGACTCCTGGAGCGCCGTCGCGAGCGCGATCGTGACGGCCCGCTCGGGCATGCCGCGGTTGGTGCCGACCACCGAGATCGTCGCTGCGTTCACCGCCTGCTCCGCCGTGAACTCGTACGACGCGCCGTTGCCCTTGCCCGAGGCGACCGTGCAGCGCGGCACTCCCGTGCCACCGGTGACGTATTGGACCGTGAGGTACGCCGCGAGGGCGAGCAGTATCGCGAGGGCCGTTCCGAAACGGGGGAGGCGGCGGCGACGGACGGGACTGACGGGTTCACGCACGAGTAACAAGGTAGCGAAGGCCCCAGAGCCCGGTGACGAGACTATGGACATTTGGTCAACAGGCTGCGGGGGATGGCTCAAAGCGGCTGCTGGGCAGGGAAAGCGGCTGCCAGGCAGGGGTTCGTACAGCTGCCGCGCGATGGCTCCTGTGGGCGGCAGGCCGGCCGCCCGGACCGCCGCGCTAGGGTCGACCGCATGGCCGACACCCCACTTGACCTCACTCTTGACGCCGCCCGGCTCACCGCGCAGCTCGTCGACTTCCCCTCGGAGAGCGGCAGCGAGAAGCCTCTGGCCGACGCCGTCGAGGCCGCGCTGCACGCCCTGCCGCATCTGACGGTCGACCGGTACGGCAACAACGTCGTCGCGCGTACGAACCTGGGGCGGGCCGAGCGCGTCATCCTCGCCGGGCACATCGACACGGTGCCGATCGCCGACAACGTCCCCTCGCGTCTCGACGAGGACGGCGTGCTGTGGGGCTGCGGCACCTGCGACATGAAGTCGGGCGTCGCCGTCCAGCTGCGCATCGCGGCCACGGTCCCCGAACCCAACCGGGACCTCACCTTCGTCTTCTACGACAACGAAGAGGTGGCCGCGCACCTGAACGGTCTGAAGCATGTGGCCGAAGCCCATCCCGACTGGCTGGAGGGCGACTTCGCGGTCCTGCTCGAGCCCTCGGACGGGCAGGTGGAGGGTGGCTGCCAGGGCACGCTGCGCGTCCTGCTGAAGACGCGCGGCGAGCGCGCCCACTCCGCGCGCAGCTGGATGGGCTCGAACGCCATCCACGCGGCCGCCCCGATCCTGGCCCGCCTGGCCTCGTACGAACCGCGCTACCCCGTGATCGACGGCCTGGAGTACCGCGAGGGCCTGAACGCCGTCGGGATCTCGGGCGGCGTGGCGGGCAATGTCATCCCCGACGAATGCGTCGTGACCGTCAACTTCCGCTACGCGCCCGACCGCAGCGAGGAGGAGGCCCTGGCCCACGTCCACGAGGTGTTCGCGGACTGCGGAGTCGAGGAGTTCGTGGTCGACGACCACAGCGGGGCGGCGCTGCCCGGTCTGTCCCACCCGGCGGCCGCCGCCTTCATCGAGGCGGTCGGCGGCACCCCGCAGCCCAAGTACGGCTGGACGGACGTCTCCCGCTTCAGCGCGCTCGGCGTCCCGGCCGTCAACTACGGTCCCGGCAATCCGCACTTGGCGCACAAGCGGGACGAACGGGTCGAAACGGAAAAGATCCTGGCGGGTGAGGAGCGGCTGCGGGCCTGGCTGACGTCCTGACCCGTACGCGGTGGCGGTTCATGGCGGACATGCCGGCGTCCCCCCTCCGTAACCCGCGTAGACCTACGCTGGGGTGGAACGACGGCAAGCGGAGGGAGCGGACATGGCTACTGGTGACCCGGAGGGCAAGAAGCAGCCGCCGGAGGAACAGCAGCTCGGCCCTGTGCTGCGCAGGCGTGGCCAGGTGCAGGCGAGTACGACGGACCAGCGGCTGCTGGATGCGGGCGGGCCCTCGGACTGGGTGCACACCGATCCCTGGCGAGTGCTGCGTATCCAGTCGGAGTTCATCGAGGGCTTCGGCACGCTCGCCGAACTCCCGCCCGCGATCAGTGTGTTCGGCTCGGCCCGTACGCCGGTGGGCTCGCCGGAGTACGAGGCTGGGGTCAAGCTCGGCCGCGGACTGGTGGAAGCCGGCTTCGCCGTCATCACGGGCGGTGGACCGGGCGCCATGGAGGCCGCCAACAAGGGTGCCTGTGAAGCCAAGGGGATCTCGGTCGGGCTCGGCATCGAGCTGCCCTTCGAGCAGGGGCTCAACCCGTACGTCGACATCGGGCTGAACTTCCGCTACTTCTTCGTGCGCAAGATGATGTTCGTCAAGTACGCGCAGGGTTTCGTGGTCCTGCCCGGCGGACTCGGCACCCTCGACGAACTCTTCGAGGCCCTCACGCTCGTCCAGACCCAGAAGGTCACGCGCTTTCCCATCGTCCTCTTCGGCACGGAGTACTGGGGCGGCCTCGTCGACTGGCTCAAGAACACCCTCATCGCCCAGGGCAAGGCCTCGGAACAGGACCTGCTGCTGTTCCACCTGACGGACGACGTGGACGAGGCGGTGGCGTTGGTGTCGAAGGAGGCGGGGGCGAAAACCCTCCCCCTGGCGTCACCCGCGCGGGCTACGCCAACCCCCGCCGGGCAACAGCCGGCGGCCGGTGGCCGGTGATCGACGCGACCATGTCCAGCACCTGGCGCGTCTCCGCGACCTCGTGGACGCGGTACACCCGCGCCCCCAGCCACGCCGAGACGGCCGTCGTGGCGAGGGTTCCGAGGACCCGTTCCTTGACCGGCTTGTCCAACGTCTCCCCGACGAAGTCCTTGTTGGAGAGCGAGACCAGCACGGGCCACCCCGTGGAGACCATCTCGCCCAGCCGACGCGTGGCCTCCAGACTGTGCCGCGTGCTCTTGCCGAAGTCGTGCCCGGGATCGATGAGCACGGACTCCCGCGGCACCCCGAGCGAGACCGCGCGCTCGGCCAGCCCAAGGGTGACCCGCAGGATGTCGGCCATGACATCCTCGTACTCGACCCGATGCGGCCGGGTACGAGGCCGCGTACCCCCCGCGTGCGTGCACACGAGCCCCACCCCGTACCGCCCGGCGACCTCCGCGAGCAGCGGATCGACCCCGCCCCACGCGTCGTTGAGCAGATCCGCGCCCGCCTCGCAGACCGCCTCACCGACCTCGTGCCGCCAGGTGTCGACGCTGATGATCACGTCGGGGAAGCGACGCCGCACCTCGGCGACGAAACCCACCGTGCGTCGCGCCTCCTCCTCGGCCGTCACCTCCTCACCGGGACCGGCCTTGACCCCGCCGATGTCGATGATGGCAGCACCCTCTGACACCGCCTCTTCCACGCGCGCGAGCGCGGGCTCGTCGCGGAACGTGGCCCCTTGGTCGTAGAAGGAGTCCGGGGTCCGGTTCACGATCGCCATGATCACCGGCTCGTGCGCGTCGAACTCACGCCTGCCCAGCCTGAGCATGCCCTGTGATCTCTCCTGTCGTTCTCGGCGGTTGTCGCAGTTCCGCCGCCTGCGACCCTAACTGTCAGAGTCGCATGGCACGATCGGAGCCTGACACTTTCCGAGCCGACGCGTCCCGCGTCGGCAAGAGTCGGCAACGGTCGACAACAGAGCGTGGGGGACCGCAGCGATGTTCATGTTCTTGTTCCTGGTCGTCGCCCTCGTCGTGGTGGTCGGCGCGGTGACCCTCGCCGTGGTGGGCGGCGGCGACAGCGCCGCCCTGCCCGAAGCCCCGCCCGAGCGCTTCGTGGACCCTCTGCCCCTGGACCGCCCGGTGCACCGCGGTGATGTGGAGACGCTGCGCTTCCCGATGGCCGTCCGCGGCTACCGCATGGTGGATGTGGACGACGCCCTGGGCCGCCTCGCCGCCGAACTGGCCGAGCGGGACAGCCGGATCGCCGACCTGGAGGCCGCGCTCGCCGGAGCCAGGGCGGCCCGGGACACCTCCCTGGAGAAGCACACCGAGGAGGACCACCGGTGAGCGACGCCCTGAAGGGCCCCGACGGTGCCTTGCGCTGCCCCTGGGCCCTGTCGACCGAGGACTACGTGACGTACCACGACCAGGAATGGGGCCGCCCCGTCCACGGCGACGACGCGCTGTACGAGCGGCTGTGCCTGGAGGCCTTCCAGTCGGGCCTGTCCTGGATCACGATCCTGCGCCGCCGCGAGGGCTTCCGCGCGGCCTTCGCCGACTTCAAGATCGCGGACGTGGCGGCCTTCACGGACAAGGACAAGGAGCGGCTGCTCGGCGACCCGGGCATCATCCGCAACCGCGCCAAGATCGAGGCGACGCTCGCCAACGCGCGCGTGCTCGCCGACTGGCCCTCCGGGGAGCTGGACGAACTGATCTGGTCCTTCGCCCCCGACCCGGCCACCCGCCCGGCCCCGACAACGCTGGCCGACGTCCCGGCGGTCACGGATGAGTCGACGGCCCTCTCCAAGACCCTGAAAAAGCGCGGCATCCGCTTCGTCGGGCCGACCACGGCGTACGCGCTGATGCAGGCGTGCGGTCTGGTCGACGACCACCTGGCGGACTGCGTGGCGCGCGGCCGCTGAGTCGCACGCCGCGCAGTCCGAGCCGCTATCGACCCAGGTACTTCGGCTTCTCCTTGTTGATGAACGCCTGCACCGCGATCATGTGGTCCTCGGAGGCACCCGCCCGGGACTGCAGCTCGTCCTCCTTCTCCAGGGCCTCGTCCAGGGAGTGCGACAGGGCGTAGGAGAGGGACTCCTTGAGGGCCGCGTACGCCAGGGTCGGGCCCTCGGCCAGCGTGCGGGCCACCTTCAGGCCCTCGGCGGCCAGCTCGGCGGCGGGCACGACACGGTTGGCGATACCGAGGTCGTACGCCTCCTGGGCGGTGATGTTGCGCGGGAAGAGCAGCAGGTCGGCGGCCCGGCCGGGACCGACGACGCGCGGCAGCGTCCAGGAGATCCCCGAGTCGGCGGTCAGCGCCACCCCGGCGAACGACGTGTTGAAGGAAGCCGAATCGGCAACGATGCGATAGTCCGCGGCGAGCGCGAAGCCGAAGCCGGCTCCGGCCGCGACCCCGTTGACCGCGGCCACCACCGGCTTCGCCGACCCGGTCAGGGCCCGCAGGGCCGGGTTGTAGTGCTCCCGCACCGTGCTCATGACGCCCCCGCCGTTCTGGTCGCCCCCCGACTCGCGCGCCGCGAGCAGCCCGCCGACGTGCTCCTTCAGGTCCTGGCCCACGCAGAACGCCCGGTCACCGGCGGCGGTGAGCAGCACGGCCCGTACCGAGTCGTCCGCCGCTGCCGCCTGCGCCGCGTCCCGGAAGGCGACCTTGGTCTCGGTGTTCATCGCGTTCATCGCCTCGGGGCGGTTCAGCGTGATCGTCGCGAGTCCGTCGCTCACCTCGTAGAGCACGGTGTCGGCCATGGTGGGTCCCCTCCGATTTCACGGCTTCGTCGTCGTCTGAGGACAGCATGGCGGAGATCATGAAGAGTGGCTGCGTTCAGACATGTGACCTGCGTCAAAGAATTCCGGCGCCAGAAAGTCGATGCGGTGGCGCAGTATCGCAGTCACATCGGCGAATTGAGTGGTTTTGCTCGAGCGCGTTGCGCAAGCGATGCCGACTGATGTTGGTCATCGGGTCCTGAGATGCGGGATAATGGCTTGGAAGCAATGTGTTCGATGCCGGTGACGCGTGTCCTAGAGGACGTGTGCCCTCCCAGGGGCCGTCGGCGACGATGAGCTGGTTTCAGGAAGGGGAACGAGCATGGCGGCCATGAAGCCGCGGACGGGCGATGGCCCGCTCGAGGTGACCAAGGAGGGGCGGGGCATCGTCATGCGCGTTCCGCTCGAAGGCGGCGGTCGGCTCGTCGTCGAGCTGACTCCTGACGAGGCCGACGCGCTCGGCGACGCCCTCAAGAAGGTCGTCGGCTGAGCGGAAGCGACCATACCCTTTCAGCTCCCCGGCACCCACAAAGTGGTGCCGGGGAGCTGTTTTGTCGAGGGCCACTGCAGCTTTAAAGGGCCAGTGCAACATTCGGTGCCTTACGGCGAGTGAGCCGAAGGGCGCGCCGGTGTCGAGAGTGCATGGGGGTCCCCCCGCTCGAGCGAAGCCGAGAGCGGGGGAGCGCGGAGTGCCCGACGAAGGAGGGTCGAGCACGGTCGTGCTCTCGACACCGGCTTTTGCGCCCCGGAGGCGAACCGAGCCCAAAAAATTAACGTTTGACCGCGCACAGCAGACCGTCGCCCACCGGCAATAGCGAGGGCACCAGGTCCTGGCTCTCGCGGACCGCGCGCAGCAGCTCGCGCTGGCGCAGCACCTCCGCCGGCTGCGGGCCGGAGTCCACGGTCCGGCCGTCCACGAAGACGCCCTCGAAGCAGACGAGACCACCCGGGCGCAGCAGGCGCAACGATTCAGCGAGATAGTCCATGCATTCCATACGGTCCCCGTCGCAGAAGACGAGGTCGTATCCGGAGTCCGCGAGCCGGGGCAGCACATCGAGGGCGCGGCCCGGAATGAAACGCGCGCGATTGCTCGCGAAGCCGGCGGCGCGGAAGGCCTGCCGGGCGAACTGCTGGCGTTCCGGCTCCAGGTCCACGGTGGTCAGTACCCCGTCCGGCCGCATGCCGTGCAGCAAATGAATTCCGGAGACTCCGGTTCCGGTCCCGATCTCGGCCACCGCCTTGGCCCCCACGGTGGCGGCGAGCAACCGCAGCGCGGCGCCCGTGCCGGGCGACACCGAGCGCAGCCCTGCCTCCCGGGCCCGGTCCCGGGCCCAGTGCAGCGCGTCGTCCTCGGCGACAAAGGCGTCGGCGAACGCCCAGCTCGTCTGCCGGTTGCCGGTAATGACCCTCTCCCGTCCCCGTGGTTGCCTGGGCGTGACTGTATCCGTTGGCGTCGGGAACCCGCAGATGGGACCGGGCGTTTAGAGGGGGTGGGGAACGACGCGGGGGTAGCAGATGGATCAGGACACCGAGCAAGTGCTGACGCAATCGCGGAAGCGCGTATCAATTTCTCGTAAAACCGCTTATCCGGAGCTAACGGGCGAGGTGGCTATGGTAGGGGCTCCACTGGACACCACCAGAGCCGACAGGGGAGGTGCGGCTGCGCCTGGGGATCGAGGAGGGGTGCTGAGGCGCCTGCTCAGATCGGTAGGTGAGCCGAAATCCGTGACCAACACCGCTGACAAGTACCGCGCTGCCGATTCCGCTCAGACCGCGACCTTCACGTCCGACGCGGACTCGCAGGCGTGGACTCCCCCCACTTGGGAGGAGATCGTCAGCATGCACAGCGGCCGGGTCTACCGGCTCGCGTACCGCCTGACGGGCAACCAGCACGACGCCGAGGACCTGACCCAGGAAGTCTTCGTCCGGGTCTTCCGCTCCCTGTCGACGTATACGCCGGGCACCTTCGAGGGCTGGCTGCACCGCATCACCACGAACCTCTTCCTGGACATGGTGCGCCGCAAGCAGCGCATCCGTTTCGACGCGCTCGGCGACGACGCCGCCGAGCGACTGCCCAGCCGCGAGCCGTCCCCGCAGCAGGTCTTCAACGACACGCACTTCGACGCGGACGTCCAGCAGGCACTCGACACGCTCGCACCGGAGTTCCGCGCCGCGGTCGTCCTCTGTGACATCGAGGGGCTTTCGTACGAGGAGATCGCCGCGACCCTGGGCGTCAAGCTCGGCACGGTCCGCAGCCGGATCCACCGCGGCCGCTCACAGCTCCGCAAGGCCCTCGCCCACCGGTCGCCCGAGGCCCGCGCCGAGCGCCGCGGCCTCGTGGTGACCGGAGTGCCCGCTCTGGGAGGAGGGGGCGCGACCGCGTGAGTGGATCACGTCCTACGCCGGCAGAGCAGCACCTGGGAGACCGACTCTCCGCCCTGGTGGACGGAGAGCTCGGTCATGAGGCGCGCGAGCGCGTCCTGGCCCACCTCGCCACGTGCGCGAAGTGCAAGGCCGAGGCCGATGAGCAGCGACGACTGAAGAACGTATTCGCGGAAGCGGCTCCACCACCACCCTCCGAGAGCTTCCTGGCCCGCCTTCAGGGGCTGCCCGGGGGAAGTGACTCCGACGGGGGCGGCTCCCGGCTGGGCGGAGGAGGGTTCGGATCCTCCGGAGCCTTCGGAGTGAAGCACGACCCGTTCGAGTACGTGCCGTCCGGCCCGCATGCCGCCGTGCTGCCCTCGGAGCAGCACGGGTTCCGTATCCATGACATCACCAGGCGGGAGGCCGACCGATCGGCCTCCCGCGGGCTGCGCTTCGCGTTCGTCGCGGCCGGCGCCGTATCGCTGGCCGCGGTGGCGCTCGGCGGGGTGTCGACCGGCGTGCCCGACACCGCGGACGCACGGGGCGGGTCCGGCTCGGGCAGCAATGTGACACCGATGCGTACGCAGGGCACGGGCGCGGCGACGCCCGAGCAGCGTCGCCGTGGCTTCGGGCCGCTGATCGCACAGGGGCAGCGTTCCTTCACCGAGGAGCAGGTCGCGCCGACCGAGGTGTCCGCGCCGCGGCTTCCCGGAGGGGCCCAGTCGGCCGGGCAGCAGGACTCGCGGTCACTGGACGCGCTGACGGCCCCCGTGGTGGCCGGCGCTGCCGCGATGTCCCCGCTCATACGTCCCCTCGACACAGCCCCGCCGGTCACGCTGACCGCATGGTCGACGGCGTCGCAGTTCGCGGCGCCCGGGCTGTCGACCTTGCCGCTGCCCGACTCGTCCGCCTGGCCTCCGCCTCCCTCCGCCCGCTGAACCCGACCTCTGCGCGGCGGCCCGTGAACCTGGTTGAATCCAGGGATGGGCCGCGCCCGCCGGAGGGACCCAGGGCGCGGAGTCGACAATCCGCGGCGACCGCCGACGCGCTGCGCCGCGGGCCAGGTGTGGGGAGAGCATGGACGAGGCGAAGCGCTCCGCTTCCGCGGGGGACGGGACGGGGGCGGCCGCGACTGACGGCGCCCCGGCCCCGGACGAGCACGCGGAGGACGCTCCGAGCGGGGTTCGCGGGGATGACACCCAGGGGGACTTCGAGCTGGAGCGGCCCGCGCGGGCTACGCCTGTCCGGGACAGCGCTGACGGCGGTTCGTACGGCGGGCTGTACGAGGCGGAGCCCACGCCTGGGGGTGGCCCGGTGTCCGGCGGTTCGGTGTCGGGCGACCCCATGCGGGATGGTCCGGTCTCGGCCGGCTCGGTGACGGACGCTCCGCTGCCCGACGGCTCGGCGCCCGGTAACTACGCGCCGGACGACATGCGCGGCGGCGCAAGCGGCGCGCCCGGTGACCGCGGACCCGCTGAGCGTGCTTCCGGTGAGCGGCCCAAGCCCCTGCACGATCCGGACCCGTACAGCACACCTCCGTACGGTGAACCCGGTCCCTACGCGCCCGCGCCGCCGGTGCAGCATCCGGCGACAACTCCCGCGCACGGTACGGCCGCTCCGGCGCCGACACCGACGCATGGCGCCCCCGCACCCGGGGTGACCCCGGGTCATGGTGTGCCGGGGCAGGCGGTGAGTCCGCCGCCGCAGGGCCCGGTGGGGGCCGCGGCTCCGGGGCACGGCACCGCCGCACCTGGGGTGACCCCGGGTCATGGTGTGCCGGGGCAGGCGGTGAGTCCGCCGCCGCAGGGCCCGGTTGGGGCCGCGGCTCCGATGCACGGCACCGCCGCACCTGGGGCGGGCCCCGCCCACAGCGCCCAGATGCCCGCACCCGCGGCGCCGGTGCCGCCCGCGGCCCCGGTCCCGCCCGGCCCTCACACGGCCCAGACCCAGGCCCACCAGCAAAGTCCGGTCCAAAGCCCCCAACCCCCAGCTCCAGCCCAAGTCCCTCAACCTCCAGCCCCTCAGCCCTCACCCCCCTGGCAGCACTACGACCCTTGGGCCGCCGCCCCCCTCCAGCAGAACGGGGCCGCCGTCGACAGCAAGAGCAGGCGGCGTAAGCGGATCAAGCGAATGCTGGTCCTCGGAGCCGTACTCATCGCCTTGGTGTCCGGAGGCGTGGGCGGTGCCATCGGGGCGTATCTGGAGCGGAACGGCGGGATCGATGACGTCGTGCTGCCGCAGGCCGGTACGGAGGCCAAGGGCCGGGCGCCGGACAGCGTGGCCGGGATCGCGGCCAGCGCGCTGCCCAGCGTGGTGACCCTGCATGTGCGCGGGTCGGAGGCACAGGGCACGGGCACCGGCTTCGTGCTCGACGAGCGAGGGCACATCCTCACCAACCACCACGTGGTGAAGCCCGCCGGAGCGAGCGGCGACATCTCCGTGACCTTCAGCGGTGGCCAGACCGCCAAGGCCGAACTCGTCGGCGCCGACACGGGTTACGACCTCGCCGTCGTGAAGGTCGGCGGTGTCAGCGGCCTCAAGCCCCTGCCGCTCGGCAACTCCGACAATGTCCAGGTCGGCGACCCCGTCGTGGCCATAGGGGCACCGTTCGACCTCGAGAACACCGTGACCTCCGGAATCATCAGCGCCAAGGAGCGGCCCATCACCGCGGGCGGGGAGTCGGGCGACGGAAGTGACGTCTCATACGTCGACGCCCTGCAGACCGACGCTCCGATAAACCCTGGCAATTCGGGCGGCCCTCTCGTCGACTCCAGGGCCCGCGTCATCGGCATCAACAGCGCCATCCGCTCCGCCGACAGCGGCTCCGACCTCGAGGGCGGCCAGTCCGGATCGATAGGTCTGGGTTTCGCCATCCCCATCAACCAGGGCAAGCGCGTGGCCGAGGAGCTGATCAACACCGGCAAGGCCACCCACCCCGTCATCGGCGTCACGCTCGACATGGAGTACGCGGGCGACGGCGCCCGCGTGGGCACCAAGGGCAGGGACGGTGGCCCGCCGGTCAACAAGGGCGGTCCCGGCGACCGGGCCGGTATCGAGGCGGGCGACGTCATCACCGAGGTCGACGGCCAGCGCGTCCGTTCCGGCGAGGAGCTCATCGTCAAGACCCGCGCCCACCGCCCCGGCGACCGCCTGGAGCTGACCCTGGAGCGCGACGGCAAGGAGAAGAAGGTCACCCTCGTCCTCGGCTCCGCCGTCGGAGACTGACAGAAACTGACAGGAATCGCACGACAGACTGACACGAACGGCACGAACGAGACGCCGGGACAGTACCGGACAGACAGGAACGGCGGGTACCGTGGACCCGGCCCGGACCACGGAAAGACCCGCCGCGGGCCGAGGACATCGCTAGGAGCTGCAAGGTGTTCAATGACATAGGACCGCTCGAGCTCGTGACGCTCGTTGTCCTTGCCGTGCTCGTCTTCGGCCCGGAGAAGCTCCCGAAGATGATCCAGGACGTCACGCGCACCATTCGCAAGATCCGTGAGTTCTCGGAGAGTGCCAAGGCGGACATCCGTGAGGAGCTCGGCCCGGAGTTCAAGGACTTCGAGTTCGAGGACCTCAACCCCAAGACGTTCATCCGCAAGCAGCTGGACAACGACGACCTGGGGCTCAAGGAGATCCGTAACGGCTTCGACCTGAAGAAGGAGATGGCCGAGGTCACGGACGCGGTACACGGCCGAGAGTCCGAATCCGCAGCGTCCGCCGCGTCTGTCGCGTCCTCCGCCTCCTCGGCTTCCTCCAGCGGCACCGTCGACATGACGAAGAAGCGCGAGAAGCCCGAGCCGGACGAGCGCCCCCCGTTCGACGCGGACGCGACCTGAGGCGTACGCGACCTGACGTCAACGCAACCTGACGTGTACGCGACCTGAGGCGTGCGCCCCCTGGGCCGTTTGCCCCCGGGCTTCAAGAAGCCTGCGCCACTGAGTTCTGCCTGCTCACAGCGGCCGGAAGCTGACGCGTACGCGACCCACCCGCCGACCGGTTTCACGGCTCGCCCCGGACCTGTGGCTATCCTGCCTAGTTGTTGTGCGGACCGGAGGGACGCCCGAAGGGGGGCGGGCCGTTTCGGTTCGACGAGAGCGAGGAGGCGTCCGGGCAATGGAGACGACAAGTCGGGTAGGCGCGAAGGCGCCGGACGCGGAGGGCGGACAACAGGTCCCCTCCGCCCGGAGCACGGTCGACGGCTACCTGCTGGCGCCCTTCCCGTGGTACGGCCTCGATGAGGCCTTCACGGGACCGCGCTGGCTGATGCAGGTCGGCACCGCAGCTGACGGTGCCGTCGAGCACGGCTCGATCGGGCACGGCGACGAGCCGTCCGTACGCAGTGAAGCCACGGAGGACACGGAGCGCTTCGCGGTGGTGGTCACCGTCGCGGCCAACCCCGTGCGGCGCAGCGCCGACGGCACCGGGCTCCTGGAGGCCACCTCGGTGTCCTCCGCGGCCTGGCTCGCGGGCGTGGGGCTGCTGACCCTGACGTGGCCCGGCCAGATGGATCACACCCTGCGCGACGACTGGCTGGACCAGCAGACCGAGACGGCGTGGGTCCTCGCGGACGACCTCAACGGCTCCGCCTGGTCGAAGCTGTCCCTCCCCGTGGACGGGGTCCCCGCCCCCTTCCACTACCGCGAGTCGGAGTTCGGCTGGGTCCTCGCGGGGTCCACGCAGCAGGGCGTCCACCTGGGCGCGTACGGCCGCGGCATGAGCGCGTACGGACTTGGCTTCTCGGTGGTCAAGGACGTCGCGGCGTACGCCTAGCCGGCGGGGCTGAGCCGAAGGGAGGGCGCCGTCGGGTGACGGCGCCCTCCCTTCGTCGTAGGACGTCAGTTGGCTGCCGGTTCGTCGTGGCTGGTCGCGCCCACGCGGCGGAGCCGCAAAATGATGCAGCCCCGCGCCCCTGACGGGGCGCCCCTTCAGGGCGCCCCGTCGCCGTACCGAAATCCCTAGAACTTGTTCCTCGGCGTGATCCCCAGCGACATGCCCGACAGACCCCGCTGGCGGCCGCCCAGCTTGCCCGCGATCGAGCGCAGGGCCGAGCCCGCCGGGGAGTCGGGGTCGGTCAGGACGACCGGCTTGCCCTCGTCGCTGCCCTCGCGGAGGCGGACGTCGATCGGGATGCTGCCCAGCACGGGGACCGTCGCGCCCGTCGTCCGCGTCAGGCCGTCGGCGACCGACTGGCCGCCGCCCGTGCCGAAGACGTCGACCATCTCGCCGCAGTGCGGACAGGGCAGGCCGGACATGTTCTCGACCACGCCCACGATCTTCTGGTGGGTCTGGACGGCGATGGAACCGGCCCGCTCGGCGACCTCCGCGGCGGCCTGCTGCGGGGTCGTCACGACCAGGATCTCGGCGTTCGGAACCAGCTGCGCGACCGAGATCGCGATGTCGCCCGTGCCCGGGGGCAGATCGAGCAGCAGGACGTCCAGGTCGCCCCAGTAGACGTCCGAGAGGAACTGCTGGAGCGCGCGGTGGAGCATCGGGCCGCGCCATACGACCGGCGTGTTGCCCGGAGTGAACATGCCGATCGAGATGACCTTCACGCCGTTCGCGGACGGCGGCATGATCATGTTCTCGACCTGGGTCGGAACGCCGTCGGCGCCCAGCATGCGGGGCACGGAGTGGCCGTAGATGTCGGCGTCCACGACACCGACCTTCAGGCCGTCCGCGGCCATCGCCGCCGCCAGGTTCACGGTCACGGACGACTTGCCGACGCCGCCCTTGCCGGAGGCCACCGCGTACACGCGTGTGAGCGAGCCCGGCTTGGCGAACGGGACCTCGCGCTCGGCCTGCCCGCCGCGCAGCGCGGACGCCAGCTCGCGGCGCTGCTCGTCGCTCATCACGTCCAGCGTGACGTCGACGCGCGTGACACCGTCGACCGCCGCGACCGCATTCGTCACGCTGTCCGTGATGGTCTGGCGCATCGGGCAGCCCGAGACGGTCAGGTACACGGTGACCGCGACCGCGCCATCCGCACCGATCTCCACCGATTTGACCATCCCCAGCTCGGTGATGGGTCGGTGGATCTCGGGGTCGTTCACCGTCGCCAGCGCTGCGCGCACCGCGTCTTCCGTAGCCATACGGACGATGGTACGGCGCTTTCACCCGCCCCCGGAAAGTCTGTCAGCGGTCGCCTACATCACGTCCGCGCGGATGTTCCGCCGGGAATACGACCCGTCCGTCCCGCTGGCGCTCCTCCAGCTCCTTGACCAGGTCCTGGAGCTCGGAGCGGATCCAGTCGCGGGTGGCGACCTCACCGAGACCGGTGCGCAGCGCGGCGATCTCGCGGGTCAGATACTCGGTGTCCGCGATCGACCGCTCGTTCTGCTTGCGGTCCTGTTCGAGATTGACCCGGTCCCGGTCGGCCTGCCGGTTCTGCGCGAGCAGGATCAGCGGGGCGGCGTACGAGGCCTGCAGCGAGAGCATCAGGGTCAGGAAGATGAACGGGAACTCGTCGAAACGCAGGTCGCCGGGCGCCATGACGTTCCACAGCACCCACAGGACGATGACGACGGTCATCCAGACGAGGAACCGTCCGGTGCCGATGAGCCGCGCGATCCGCTCCGACAGCCGTCCGAAGGCCTCCGGGTCCCACTCGGGCAGCAGCCTGCGGCGCGGCGGCAGCGGCTGGTCCAGCCGGATGCGCGGGCGCCCGGTGACGCCCATGGGCACCCGCTCGCGGGGGTCGCGCTCAGGAGCCATGAGCGGCCCCCTCGGCCCGTTCAGCGGCCTTCTCCGCCTCCTCGGCCGTCTTCTCGGCCGCCTCCTCCAGGTGGAACTCCGTCTCGCGCCAGTCCTCGGGCAGCATGTGGTCGAGTACGTCGTCCACGGTCACCACGCCGAGCAGCGACCTGCTCTCGTCGACCACGGGCGCCGCGACCATGTCGTACGCCGCGAAGAAGCCGGCCACGACCGACAGCGGTGTCTCCGGACCGAGGGGCTGGAGATCATCGGCGACGAGCGCGCTGACCAGCGTGTACGGGGGGTCGCGCAGGAGCCGCTGGAAGTGGACCGTGCCGAGGTACTTGCCGGTCGGCGTCTCGTCGGGCGGGCGGCAGACGTACACCTGGGCGGCCAGCGCGGGGGAGAGGTCGGGGTTGCGGACCCGGGCCAGTGCGTCGGCGACCGTCGCGTCCGGCTGCAGCACGATCGGTTCGGTGGTCATCAGACCGCCGGCCGTCCGCTCCTCGTACGCCATCAGCCGCCGTACGTCCGCCGCGTCGTCCGGGCGCATCAGCGCGAGCAGCCGCTCCTTGTCCTCCTCCGGCAGCTCGGCCAGCAGGTCGGCCGCGTCGTCGGGGTCCATCGCCTCCAGGACGTCGGCGGCGCGCTCCTCCTTGAGCTTGCCGAGGATCTCGATCTGGTCGTCCTCGGGCAGCTCTTCGAGGACGTCGGCGAGCCGGTCGTCGTCGAGGGCGGCGGCCACCTCCGCGCGTCGCTTGGACGAGAGGTGGTGCAGCACGTTCGCGAGGTCGGCGGGGCGCAGCTGCTCGAAGGTGGCAAGGAGGCTCTCGGCGCCCTGCCCCTGCTCCTCGAGCGAGAAGCCGGTCACGGCGGACCACTCGACGGTCAGCGTCTCTCCCTTGGACCGCCGGAACGTGCCGCCCTTCCCTTTCCGTACGAAGACCCGGTCGATCTCCCAGTCGCGGCGCGCCGGCCGCTGCTGGACCGACACATCCAGGACCGTCACCTCCTCGTCGCTCTCGACGAGTCGTACGCGTCGGTCGAGCAGTTCGCCGATGACGAGCCGTTCGGTGGGCCGCTGCTCGAAGCGCCGGACGTTCAGGACGCCGGTGGTGATGACCTGGCCCGACTCGATGCCGGTCACCCGGGTCATGGGCAGGAAGATGCGGCGGCGCGTGGACAGTTCGACGACGAGGCCGAGCAGCCGGGGCGGGCGGCGCCCGACCCGCAGCATGGCGACGAGATCGCGCACCCGGCCCACCTGGTCGCCGTTCGGGTCGAAGACGGCGACGCCGGAGAGATGCGAAACGAAGATCCGGGGAGCGCCTGCGGCCATGCCACACACCTCCTCCCTACTTAACGATCCCTTATCGATATATCCGCTTTTGCGGGCTTCAGGCTAGCCCGTCCCGACTGGGCACGCCCCGGCGGGGGTCCCGGCCGGACTGCCTCCGGAGTGCCGAGACGGCACGGGTACGCTGCCGTACGCCGTTGAGGACTCCCGCACGAGAGGCGCCCCCACCTGTGTCTGCAATTCCCCAGGGCCGTACCCACAGGGCCGCACTCATGAGCGCGATGTGCGCACTGGTCGTGACGGGGACAGGACTGACCGGGTGCGGCGGCGAGGACCCGAACGCGGGCACGAACGGGGTCGGCAAGCTCCCCGCCGACGAGATCCAGGCCAGGACCAACAAGGCGGCCCGGGGCGCGGACGCGGTCCATCTCTCCGGCTCGGTCGTCAGCAACGGGCGTACGTACAAGCTCGACATGCGCCTCAAGGCCGACGGCGGCACCGGTTCGGTCACCGCGCAGGGCACGACCTTCCGGCTGCTGCGGGTCGGCGAACACCTGTTCCTGAAGGCCGACGCGGACTTCTGGGACCACGAGGACGGGCAGGGCGACAAGGGCGACGGCGGCCACGCGGACACGGAGGCCGCCGACAAGCTCGACGGCATGTACGTGAAGGTCCCGCAGGGCGACCCCGCCTACAAGCGCTTCAGCGGCTTCACCGACAAGGACGTACTCCTCGACGGCCTCCTCACCCTCCACGGCACCCTGGCCACGGACGGCCACCACGAGCGGTTCGGCATCCGCACGATCCGCATCACCGGCGACAAGGGTTCCGGCGGCACCCTGGACGTCTCCCTGGAGGGCAAGCCCTATCCCCTGGTACTGGCCCGAGCGGGCGGAGCGGGAACGCTCCGCCTGACCGAGTGGGGCAAGGACTTCACCCTGGAGGAACCGGCGAAGAACGAGATGGTGGACTACGGA
This sequence comes from Streptomyces scabichelini, assembly GCF_011045015.1. GTDB lineage: Bacteria > Actinomycetota > Actinomycetes > Streptomycetales > Streptomycetaceae > Streptomyces > Streptomyces scabichelini. The sequence goes on from NZ_JAAKZY010000033.1 coordinate 24,499, forward strand.
CAGCAGCTACCGACGTCGTAAGGACGCACGAGCGCCCCGCAAGGGGCAGCGCCCGGAAGGGGCGCCGGGCTGTATCAATGTGCGACTCCGAGCGCCCCTTTAGGGGCGCGGGGAACTGCGCGACCAGCCACAACGAACCCGCAGCTTCGAACCGGCCCCCAGCGGAGCGCTACCGCTTCTTGCGGAACAGCAGCCGATGAAGCCCTGCCGGAATCGGCTGCCGAGTCGTCGCGGACGTCGCCAACGGCGGCGCCGCGAGCGAGCCGTCAGGCAACGGCGCCGTACCCCCCGTCGGCTCCAGGCGGAGCACCCGGCACTCCCGCGCCCAGCGACCGGTCATGGCCTCGCCATCGGGCGCGTTCAGCCGCTTGCCCTTCAGCTCGGCGACCCCGGCGTCCCACTCGGGGGAACCGGGCGCCAGTTCCACGACCTTCGCCGACCAGGAGACGAGCCGCCCGCCCTTGTCCTTGCTGCGTACGGTGACCACCGCGTCGCCGCCGTCGGCCAGTCCAGGCAACGGCTGCTCACCGGGCCCGTCGCCGACCAGGCACACCGCCCCGTCGTGCCACACGTGCCACAGGGCGCGGTCCGGCACCGCTGCGCCGCCGCCCCGCACCCAGATGAGCGCGGACTTCTTGGTGGCCTCCTCGACGAGGGCCTGGTCGAGCAGTTCTTCCGTCATGGGAGCAAGGGTATCCAGCCCGCTCACAGCCAGCCGTTGCGCTTCAGCGTGCGGTGGATCGCGAAGCAGATGGTCACGGTCAGCCCCATCACCAGCGGGTACCCGAACCTCCAGTGCAGCTCCGGCATGTAGTCGAAGTTCATGCCGTACACCCCGCACACCATCGTCGGTACGGCGATGATCGCCGCCCAGGACGTGATCTTGCGCATGTCCTCGTTCTGCGCGACGGAGGCCTGCGCGAGATTGGCCTGGAGGATCGAGTTGAGGAGCTCGTCGAAGCCGAGAACCTGCTCCTGGACGCGGGCGAGGTGGTCGGCGACATCGCGGAAGTACTTCTGGATGTCGGGGTCCACGAGCCGCATCGGCTTCTCGCTCAGGTCCTGCATCGGCCGCAGCAGCGGCGACACCGCCCGCTTGAACTCCAGTACCTCACGCTTGAGCTGGTAGATCCGCGCCGAGTCGACACCGCGCGAGGTCCCGCCCTTGCGCCCCGGCGAGAACACCGCCGTCTCAACCTCGTCGATGTCGTCCTGCACGGCGTCCGCGACCGCGATGTACCCGTCGACGACATGGTCGGCGATGGAGTGGAGCACGGCCGACGGCCCTTTGGCGAGCAGTTCGGGGTCGTCCTGCAGCCGGTGCCGCAACGCCCGCAGCGAGCCCTGTCCGCCGTGCCGCACGGTGATGAAGAAGTCCCGGCCGGTGAAGCACATCACCTCGCCGGTCTCCACGATCTCGCTGGTGTCGGTGAGTTCGTCGTGCTCCACGTAGTGGATGGTTTTGAAGACGGTGAACAGCGTGTCGTCGTAGCGCTCCAGCTTGGGCCGCTGGTGGGCGTGGACCGCGTCCTCGACGGCGAGCGGGTGCAGCCCGAACTCACCGGCGATGACGGAGAATTCGTCCTCCGTCGGCTCGTGCAGCCCGATCCAGGCGAAACCGCCGTCACGGCGCACCTGGAGCATCGCCTCATGGGGCGTGAGGGCGGCGGGGAACGGGACGCGGGCGCCGTCGCGGTAGATGGCGCAGTCCACGACGGCCGAATTCGTTCCGGCCGCGCGGGTGGTGTCGTACGTGCCGCCGTCCTTGCGCAGCGAGGGGCGGACCGCGGCGCGCAGGTCTCGGATCATCGACATGGCAGGCTCCTTCGCGAACGAGAGCCGCCCGGCAACGGTTGAAGCTACCCGGAATGGGGACGTCCTGACTGCGGATGTTTGGCACGTCCACAAAGCGGGGAGCACCGCACCGTCGCGGTGGCAGCTTCGCTACTGATACAGATCAGAAAACTCAGACAGATCAGGCAAAACGAAGTGCTCTTCCGTCGTGCACCGACACGCATGACGCGAGTGCGGGAGGCGGCAGCCAGTAGAGCTCGGGTTTTGAGGAACTCAGCAGCCGGAAGAGCGGGTGGTACTGCACGGTCGACTTCGATCCATGGAGCCCCACCTCCTCCGGCCGGTCCCCCGTAGGGGAGGTCCATCCCCCTCAGGGGAGTGTCTTGCGTCGGGACTCGAGAGCGACGCTTCTGCGTGCTGCCCCGACCAGCGGCCAAGACTATCAGCCGACCGGCGTGTCAAGTCGTCGCTTTGCCTTTTGTCGGCCCGGGGATCGGTGGTAACCCCCCGAAAAGACGCAGCTTATGCTCGCCGTATGGCTGATGTTCTTCCTTTGGTGGAGGCCCGGTTGCGTACCGCGCTGGGCGAACCGGACGCGCGCGCCGCGGTCACCTTTCTCGGCACGGACCGCATCGAGGTGCTCCGCTTCAGCGGCGGAGCCGCCGGGGAAGAGGTCATCCGCTACGCCACGCTCGGCATGTCCGCCCAGCCGATGGCCGACCCGACGGCGGCCCTCGCCGATCCGCTCAAGGGTCCGCGCGCCGAGCTGGTCCTCTCCGTACGCGCGGGCGTCGCCGACACCGACAAGGTGCTCCGCCCGCTCGCCGTACTGGCCGCCTCTCCGCAGGTCGAGGGCCTGGTCGTGGCTCCCGGCGCCTCGCTCGACGTCGGTGAACCCCTGTGGCCCGGCGCTCCCTTCACCTCCGTGCTCGTCGCCGAGCCGGGTGGCCTGGTCGAGGACCTGGACCTGGACGCCCCCCTCGATCCCGTACGTTTTCTGCCACTGCTCCCGATGACGCCGAACGAGGCGGCGTGGAAGCGGGTGCACGGCGCGCAGGCCCTCCAGGAGCGCTGGCTCACCGGCGGAACGGACCTGCGCGACCCCTCGCGCAAGTCCGTGTCCCTGGACTGACCCTCAACCGTTCGCCGGAACCGGCCAGTTGGGAATGTCACACTCGCTCAGCCGGCAACTCGCTCAGTCGGGAATCCACTCGGCCGGGAATCCACTCAGTTGGCAACTCGCCCAGCCGGCAACTCGCTCAGTTGGCGAAGACGCTGACGCCGTCCTCGGTCGCGTGCCGCGGCTCCAGCTCCTCGGCTTCGTGAGTCAACGCGTTCCGGCGTACGAGGACGACGAGCGCACCGAGCACGGCCGTGACCGCCGCGACCACGAACGGCATGTGCATGTCGCTCCACTCCTCGATCTTCGGCGCGAAGTACGGGGCCGCCGCGGCCGCGAACCAGCGCACGAAGTTGTAGCCGGCGCTCGCCACCGGGCGCGGTGCGTCCGAGACGCCGAGGGCGAGTTCGGTGTAGACGGTGTTGTTCACGCCGATGAGGGCGCCGGACAGGATCGTGCAGACGACGGCGGTGGTGTGGCTGCCGTAGCCGAGGACGAGGACGTCGGCCGCGAGCAGCACCAGCGAGCCGCCGAGCACCTTCAGTGAGCCGAACCGCTCCTGCAGGCGCGGCGCCACGACCACCGAGAACACCGCGAGCAGCACACCCCAGGCGAAGAAGACCGCCCCGGACCGGTACGGGCTCATGTCCAGCACGAACGGTGTGAAGGCCAGCACGGTGAAGAACGTGTAGTTGTAGAAGAACGCCGAGGCGGCGGCCGAGGCGAGCCCGCCGTGACCGAGCGCCTTGACCGGGTCGAGCAGCGACGTCTGCCGCGCGGGCTTCGGCTGTTCCCTGAGGAACGCCGTGATGCACAGGAACCCGACGGCCATCAGGAACGCGGTGCCGAAGAACGGATAGCGCCAGTTCGCGTCCCCGAGCAGCGCGCCCAGCAGCGGCCCGCAGGCCATGCCCAGGCCGAGGGCGGACTCGTACAGCAGGATCGCCGCGGCGCTCCCACCGGCCGCCGAGCCGACGATGACGGCGAGGGCCGTCGACACGAACAGCGCGTTGCCGAGGCCCCAGCCCGCCCGGAAGCCGACGAGTTCGCCGACCGATCCGGACGTGCCGGAGAGCGCGGCGAAGACCACGACGAGGGCGAGGCCGAGGAGCAGGGTCCTGCGGCCGCCGATCCGGCTGGAGACGAAGCCGGTGATCAGCATGGCGATGGCGGTGATCAGGAAGTACGAGGTGAAGAGCAGGGAGACCTGACTCGCCGTGGCGTCCAGGCCCTTGGCGATGGACGGCAGGATCGGATCGACGAGCCCGATCCCCATGAAGGCGACGACGGACGCCCCGGCGGTCGCCCAGACCGCCTTCGGCTGACGCAGGATGCCCGTGGCTCCCGTGGCTCCCGCATCGAACGGGTCCCCGTCGGCGGGACCTCCTGTGGTGCTCATGGCTGCTCCTTCATCGTTGACGGATACACATAATAAGTTAGCGAATCTAATTAGTGCAAGCTACATCTAATTTTTCCCGGTCATGGGCACGCCGGACGGGTGATCGTCCTTGACGCGGCGACAGCCCTGGAGGACCGTTGGGGCCTATGAGGGGCGAACCCAGTTGCCCGAAGTGTGGTGGCCGGGTCAGGGCTCCCGGACTCTTTGCCGACTCCTGGCAGTGTGATGTGCACGGTCCCGTGCACCCGCTGCAGCCCGTGATCCCGCCCAGCGTCGAGGCCCTCAGCGTCGTGGTGCACCGTGCGCGCGTACCGGTGTGGATGCCCTGGCCGCTGCCGGTCGGCTGGCTGTTCACGGGCGCGGCCTTCGCGGGCGACGACCGCAGTGGCGGCCGTGCCACGGCCGTGGCGTGCTCGGGACCGGGCCCGCTCGGCGGCGTGGGAGAGCTGGTGCTCATCGCCGAGGAACTCGGCGTCGGCCTCGGCGCGCGGTACGCGGGCGTCGACGGCCCCGACCCGGGCCCGTACATGAACGTCGAGAAGCCGGCCCAGGCGAAGGTCCTCGCGGCGGGCCGTCCGACCCCGCTCTGGCTCGTCTCCGGCTCCCCCGACGACCGCGCCGTCTTCGCCGGCGAGGCCCGTGGGCTGTGGCTGTGGGCGGTCGTCTGGCCCGAGCAGTCGGGGCTGCTGATGTATGACGAGCTGGTACTGACCGACCTGCGGGACGCGGGCGCGGAGGTGGACCTGCTGCCGTGCGGGGCTCTGTCACCGCGCATTCTTGAGCCGTGAGAAGATCGGCTCTGCTTCGCTTGTGTGAAAACCGGCGAGGCACCGTAACCATTGATTGAGTAACCACCGCGGCGAGCAACCACGTCCGCGAGAGCGGCGCCGGTTTAGGCGCAAGGAGGGGTGCACGTGCGCATCGATCTGCACACCCACTCCACCGCTTCCGACGGTACGGACACCCCGGCCGAGTTGGTGCGCAATGCCGCCGCGGCCGGTCTGGACGTCGTCGCGCTGACCGACCACGACACCACCCGTGGATACGCCGAGGCCATCGCCGCGGTCCCGGACGGTCTCACCCTCGTCACCGGTGCCGAACTCTCCTGCCGCCTCGACGGCGTGGGCCTGCACATGCTGGCGTACCTCTTCGATCCTGACGAGCCCGACCTGCTGCGCGAGCGCGAGCTCGTACGCGACGACCGGGTGCCGCGGGCCCACGGGATGATCCGTAAGCTCCAGGAGCTGGGCGTGCCGGTGACCTGGGAGCAGGTGGCGCGGATCGCGGGCGACGGGTCCGTGGGGCGGCCGCACATCGCGACCGCGCTGGTCGAGCTGGGCGTCGTGCCCAGCGTCTCCGACGCCTTCACGCCCGAATGGCTCGCCGACGGCGGCCGCGCGTACGTCGAGAAGCACGAGTCGGATCCCTTCGAGGCGATCCGGCTGGTCAAGGCCGCGGGCGGCGTCACCGTCTTCGCGCATCCCGCCGCGGCCAAGCGGGGACAGGTCGTGCCGGAGTCCGCGATCGCCGAGCTCGCGGCGGCCGGGCTCGACGGGATCGAGGTCGACCACATGGACCACGAGCCGGCCACCCGGGGCCGGCTCCGGGGCCTTGCGGCCGAGTTGGGGCTGCTGGCGACCGGGTCCAGCGACTATCACGGCAGCCGCAAGACGTGTGTGCTCGGGGAGTTCACCACGGACCCCGAGATCTACGGGGAGATCACGCGGCGGGCCACGGGGGCGTTTCCGGTGCCGGGCGCGGGCGGGGCAGCGGGAGTCTGACCCTCTCCCGTCCCGGGGGCTCTGCCCCTCTCTGTCGCACCCCTTCCCACACCAAGGCTCACCGTGTTCGACCTCGCCGTCTTCGGCTCGCTCTTCCTGACCCTCTTCGTCATCATGGATCCCCCTGGGATCACCCCGATCTTCCTCGCGCTGACGGCCGGACGGCCCGCGAAGGTGCAGAAGCGGATGGCGTTCCAGGCCGTCTGCGTGGCCGGCGGCGTGATCACGGTGTTCGGGCTGCTCGGGCATCAGATCCTGAACTACCTGCATGTGTCCGTGCCCGCCCTGATGATCGCGGGCGGTCTGCTGCTTCTGCTGATCGCCCTCGATCTGCTCACCGGCAAGACCGACGAGCCCAAGCAGACGAAGGACGTCAACGCCGCCCTCGTACCCCTGGGCATACCGCTCCTCGCGGGACCGGGCGCGATCGTGTCCGTCATCCTCGCGGTGCAGAAGGCCGACGGCGTCGCGGCGCAGGTGTCCGTGTGGACGGCGATCGTCGCCATCCATGTCGTGCTGTGGCTGGTGATGCGGTACTCGCTGCTGATCATCCGCGTCATCAAGGACGGCGGCGTGGTCCTGGTGACCCGGCTCGCGGGCATGATGCTCTCCGCGATCGCCGTGCAGCAGATCATCAACGGAGTCACGCAGGTGATCAAGGGGAGCTGAAAAGCACCTGCAAGGGGAGCTGAAAAGCGCCTGGTCAAGGCCTGGCCCGAGCACGCAGAACCCCGTACGGCATCGTTACCGTACGGGGTTCTGAAGTGCTGTCGGGCGTCCGCGTGTTATGAGGCCGGAGCTTCGGCCGGGCGGATCAGGATGCGCTGGCCGATGGCGGCGGCCTGCTGCACGATCCGGTTGACGGAGGCGGCGTCCACGACGGTGCTGTCCACGGCGGTGCCGTCGACGTCGTCGAGGCGCATGATTTCGAAGCGCATATGGCTTCTCCCTTCGTCTGGTCATCCTCCTGGAGGAGAACTACTGGTGGGTGGTTCGCGGGGCTTCTGTGCCCTGCGTTCCCCATTGAGTCAACGGGATGCTCGTTACAAACATTCCCTACGCTAAATAAATTTTTCGAAAGCCTAATTACTAGCTGGTAGTGGACCGCTTGTGTTCACACAGTGACGTCCTGCGACAATGAGGCGCATATGAATGACGACTCCGCGGGCATCGACGCACTGGCCGCCCTCAGTGCGCGTGTCGACCGCACGAACGAGCTGCTCCAGCGCATGCTCGCCGAGGTGGCGAAGACGCCGTCCACCCATGCGATCTTCGTCGACGCCGGATATCTGTACGCGGCCGCGGGGCGGCTCGTGGCCGGCACGGAGGACCGCCGGGCCTTCGATCTGGACGCCGAGGGCCTCATCGAGGCGCTCATCGACAGGGCGCGCACGATCTTCGCGGACAGCAGGCTGCTGCGCGTCTACTGGTACGACGGGGCACGCCGCCGCATCCACACGGCGGAGCAGCAGTCCATCGCCGAGCTCCCCGACGTCAAGGTCCGGCTGGGCAACCTCAACGCCAGCAACCAGCAGAAGGGCGTCGACTCCCTGATCCGCAGCGACCTGGAGTCACTGGCCAGACATCGCGCCATCAGCGACGCGGCGCTCATCGGGGGCGACGAGGACCTGGTCTCCGCGGTCGAGGCGGCGCAGGGGTACGGGGCGCGGGTCCACCTCTGGGGCATCGAGGCGCCGGAGGGGCGCAACCAGGCGGAGCCCCTGCTCTGGGAGGTCGACAGCCAGCGGACCTTCGACCTCGAGTTCTTCAAGCCGTACCTCTCACGGCGGACCGCCGCCTCGTACGACGCCTCGGCCGCGGCGCGGCCCACGCGGGAGGACGTGCGGTTCGTGGGGGCACAGATCGCCGCGAAGTGGCTGGGGGCGCGGGGCCGGGAGGCACTGGCGGACCTGCTGCCCGGGCATCCGTATCTGCCCGGTCCTGTCGACCAGGATCTGCTGGTGGAGGCGGAGGGGCTGCTGCAGTACTCGCTGCGGGGTCAGGCGGATCTGCGGCGGGCGCTGCGGGACGGGTTCTGGGGGCACTTGCAGGCGCAGTACTGAGTCTTTTACTTGGATCTTTGACTTGTGCTTTGGTCTTTTACTTGGGTCTTTTACTTGGTTTCGGTCTGGCTCCAGAAGGCGGCCAGGGCTTCGGCCGTTTCCAGCGGGCGGTCCGAGTTGGGGGAGTGCTCGGCTCCCCGTACGACCGTGCGGTGGGCCTTGAGGCGTACGGCCATGTCGTCCAGGAGGGGCACCGGCCAGGTGTCGTCGGCTTCGCCCGACATGACGTGAAAGGGGAGCGGTACGGCGGCCAGGGCGGCGACGCGGTCGGGTTCCGCGCACAACTGGCGGCCCGCGGCGTTGAGTTGAGCGGGGCTGTTGCCGAGCCAGCGCTGCCGTAGCTCTTCGAGGTCGTCGAGTCCGGCGTCCAGATCCTTCTGGCCGGCCGCGTCCTCCGGGGGCTCCAGCGCCTGGATCGCGTCCCACACCTGCGCCATGTTCATCACGGAGAGCGCGTCCCGCAGCAGCTTGACGCGCTGCTGCTGTGAGGGGGAGATCTCGGCCGGCCCCGATGACATGAGGGTGAGCGAGCGGAACGGGGTGGGGTCCAGCAGTACGGCGGCCCTGGCGACGAGTCCGCCGAACGAGTGGCCGACGAGGTGGACGCGTTCCCGCGGAGTCCCGGTGAGCGTGGTGGTGTCGGTGAGCGCATCGACCTGGGCGAGTACGTCCCGCGCCAGCTCGTCCTGTGCGTACGGGGTTTCGTCGTCTCTCGGTCCCGGCGTCTCGTACTGGCCCCGGCCGTCCACGGCGACGGTCCGGTATCCGGCCGCCGCCAGCGGTTCGTGCATCGCGATGAAGTCCTCCTTGCTGCCGGTGAACCCTGGCAGCAGGAGCGCGGTTCCCTTTGCTTCGACGCCGGGTGCCACGGGGGCGTACCGGGTGCTGCCCTGGCGGCACGGTGGGAACGGCAACGGCAACGGCCCGGCCCCAAGTGCTGGGGCCGGGCCGTCGGGAGAAGCTCAGCTATCAGCTCTCCGTTGCCTCGGTGGCTGCCGCCGTCTTCCGCGTGCGGCGGCGGGGCTTGGCCTCCGGCGCTTCCGCGTCGGAGGGCGCGACCGCTGCCTTGCGGGTGCGGCGGGGTTTGGCCGGGGCCTCGTCCGTGACCGTGACCGGCTCGGTCGCCTGGACCGGGATGGCCTCCGCCGTCTTGCGGGTGCGACGACGCGGCTTCGCCTCGGCTGTTTCCACGGCGGCCTCGGTGGCGTCGGCGGCCTTGGCGGCAGCCGCGGTCTTCCGTGTGCGACGCGGCTTGGTCTCCGTCGCCGCCTCGACCGCCGTGCCTTCCGCCGTGTCCACGGCCGTTTCGGCCGCCTTGCGGGTACGGCGACGCGGCGTGGCCGCGGGCTCCTCCGTCGCCTGGGCCGGGATGTCGGCCTCGGCGACTGCGGCAACCTTGCGCGTACGACGACGGGGCTTCGCCTCGGTCGCCTCAGCGGTGTCCACCACAGCCTCGGCCGTCGCCTTGCGGGTCCGGCGCGGCTTGGTCTCCGTCGCAGCCACCTCGACCGCTGTGCTGTCCGCCGTGTCCACGGCCGCCTCGGCGGCCTTACGGGTACGGCGGCGCGGCTTGGTCTCGGCGGGTGCGGCCACCTCGGTCGCCTCGACCGACGCCTCTGTCGCGTCCTCGACGACTGTGGCCGCTGACTGCGCGGTCTCCGTCGTCTTGCGCGTACGGCGGCGGCGTGGCTTCGGCTCGGCCGACTCCAGCGGTTCCGTGGCCTCGGCGGCCTCGGTGACTTCCGGCGTGGTTCCCTCGGCCGTGGCGACGGCCGCCTCGGCCGCCTCCCCGGCACGCGTCCGGCGGCGGCGCCGCGGTGTGCGCTGCTCGGTGGCCGGGGCCTCCGCTATGGCCGGGGCCTCCGCGGTGGCCGTCGGGTCCGTGGCGTCGACCGGCGCACCGTTGCGCATACGGCGGCGACGACGCGGCGTACGCGCCGGGCGCTCGCGTTCGCGGTCATGCTCGCGCTCCGGGGCCGGGGCCGAGGAGCGGCCGCCGCGGCCGCGCGGGCCACGCCCGCCGGTCTCGCCGAGGTCCTCGACCTCTTCGGCCGCGAGCCCGGCGCGGGTGCGCTCGGAGCGCGGCAGGACGCCCTTCGTGCCCGCCGGGATGTTCAGCTCCTCGAAGAGGTGCGGGGACGTGGAGTACGTCTCCGGCGGGTCGCTGAGGCCGAGGTTCAGGGCCTTGTTGATCAGCTGCCAGCGCGGGATGTCGTCCCAGTCGACGAGAGTGATCGCGATGCCCTTGGCACCCGCGCGGCCCGTACGGCCGATGCGGTGCAGGTACGTCTTCTCGTCCTCGGGGGACTGGTAGTTGATGACGTGCGTCACGCCCTCGACGTCGATGCCGCGCGCGGCCACGTCGGTGCAGACGAGCACATCCACCTTGCCGTTGCGGAACGCCCGCAGCGCCTGCTCACGTGCGCCCTGGCCGAGGTCGCCATGGACCGCGCCGGAGGCGAAGCCGCGCTGCTGCAGCTGGTCGGCGAGGTCCGCCGCCGTCCGCTTGGTGCGGCAGAAGACCATCACGAGACCGCGGCCGTCGGCCTGCAGTATCCGCGAGACCATCTCCGGCTTGTCCATGTTGTGCGCGCGGTAGGCGAACTGTGCGGTGTTACGGACCGTCTGGCCCTCGTCGTCCGGCGCCGTGGCGCGGATGTGCGTGGGCTGCGACATGTAGCGGCGCGCGAGACCGATGACGGCACCCGGCATGGTCGCCGAGAACAGCATCGTCTGACGGCGGGCCGGCAGCATGTTGATGATCTTCTCGACGTCGGGCAGGAAGCCCAGGTCGAGCATCTCGTCGGCCTCGTCGAGGACCAGCGCGCGGACGTGCTTCAGGTTGAGCTTCTTCTGGCCCGCGAGGTCCAGCAGACGGCCCGGGGTGCCGACGACGACGTCGACGCCCTTCTTGAGGGCCTCGACCTGCGGCTCGTACGCCCGGCCGCCGTAGATGGCGAGAACGCGTACGTTACGGACCTTGCCGGCGGTGAGCAGGTCGTTCGTCACCTGGGTGCACAGCTCGCGCGTGGGGACCACGACGAGTGCCTGCGGGGCGTCGGTGAGCTGCTCGGGCTGGGCGCGGCCCGCCTCGACGTCGGCGGGAACGGTGACGCGCTCGAGGAGCGGAAGGCCGAAGCCCAGCGTCTTGCCGGTGCCGGTCTTGGCCTGGCCGATGACGTCGGTGCCCGTGAGGGCGACGGGGAGCGTCATCTCTTGGATGGGGAAGGGATTGATGATGCCGACGGCTTCGAGGGCCTCGGCTGTCTCGGAAAGGATTCCGAGCTCTCGGAAAGTTGTAGTCAGGGTGCTGCCTCTTCTGTGTGCGCGGCACGAGGCGAGCGCGGGGGTCGTTGAACCGTGCCGGGGACGTAGGCCGCTTGAAGGGCGGGCCTTGGGTGGCACGGGACCACTGCCGAACGCTCGAGCGCTCTTGCCGCTGAGGGTTCCCTCCGGACGCCGTACGCACTGTGTCGTACGGACGAGGAGAGCTGTCGGGTCGGAGCCGATCGGGCCACCGACCGGGCATCCTCATTCGTATGGCCCGTTGAGATACGTAGATCAGCTCAGCGGGCGCATTACCACCATACCCCGGAATCGCGCACATGCGATGGTCGATTTGGTCACGTAGTGGTCGTCACACTGATTGACCAGGGCCTTCCGTGTTGCTGTGAGCGGGCTATTGTGCGCTTCATGACGACGCCCGACAACACCGCCGACACTGCCGCCGACACCTCCGCCGGACACACCGGAGTCGCCGCCCAGGACTGGACGAAGGCCTCCGTCGACCCTCAGTACAGCGCCGCGGTCGTCGACCTGCTCGGAGCGCTGGCGTACGGGGAGCTGGCGGCGTTCGAACGGCTCGCGGAGGACGCCAAGCTGGCGCCGACGCTCGCCGACAAGGCGGAGCTGGCGAAGATGGCGTCGGCGGAGTTCCACCACTTCGAGCAGTTGCGGGACCGGCTCGCCGCGATCGGGGCGGAGCCGACGGAGGCGATGGAGCCGTTCGTCGCGGCGCTCGACGGCTTCCACCGGCAGACGGCGCCGTCGGACTGGCTGGAGGGCCTTGTCAAGGCGTACGTCGGCGACTCGATCGCCAGCGACTTCTACCGCGAGGTCGCCGCGCGGCTCGACTCCGATACGCGGGGGCTTGTGCTTGGCGTCCTCGACGACACGGGGCACGCGAGCTTCGCCGTCGAGAAGGTGCGCGCCGCGATCGAGGCGGACCCGCGCGTGGGCGGACGCCTCGCACTGTGGGCGCGACGGCTGATGGGCGAGGCCCTGTCCCAGTCCCAGCGCGTGGTCGCCGACCGTGACGCCCTGTCCACGATGCTCGTCGGCGGCGTCGCGGACGGCTTCGACCTCGCGGAGGTCGGCCGGATGTTCTCGCGCATCACCGAAGCTCACACGAAGCGGATGGCTGCGCTTGGGCTGGCCGCCTGAGCTTTTGGGTGGGGCGGTTCGTTGTCTGCGGGTGCGTGGGGGCTGGGCGCGCCCACGCGGCGGAGCCGCACAATGTCTCAGCCCCGCGCCCCTTAAGCGGCGCCCCTCAAGGGGCGCGCCTCAGTGGGCGTCGGGTGGATCGGAGTCGTCAGGACCCCTGTTCACACCGTCGCCGAGTGGCGGCGGAGTCTTCCCGCGGGGCGCAGGAGCAGGGACAGCGAGGCCGCGGAGAGGGCAACCGCGCCGAGCATGACCGGCAGGAAGTGGCCGGAGCCCAGCGCGCTGTGCATGAGGAAGGCACCGAAGAGACCTCCGGCGACACCTGTCGGCAGGACCAGGCGGCGGGCCGGAAGACGGTGCGGCAGGCGGTACACCGCCAACCAGGCCAGTGCCAGACCGAGCATCACGGAGCCGAACGCTTCCAAGAACATGGTGGGGTCCCTCCCGCACGGCTGTGTGCACTCCAGTCGTAGCCCGTCCTACCCGTGACCTGCGGAACGCAATCCTCCCCTGTGGGGGATCTGTGCTCCATCTGTGGAGATCGCGGGACGTGAAACAGACCGCATGACAACAGACGGCATGACAGGGGCCCGGTGGCTTCAAGCCACCGGGCCCCTGGCGCGACGTAAACCCGCGAACGGACGCGAAACCCGCGAACGGATGACTACGACGTACGCCTACAGCGCGCCGAAGCCGACCTTGCGCGGAGCCTGCTCGCCGATCTCCACGTACGCCAGACGGTCGGCCGGAACCAGGACCTTGCGGCCGTGGTCGTCCACGAGGCTCAGCAGCTGCGACTTGCCGGCCAGCGCTTCGGACACCGCCCGCTCGACCTCCTCGGCGGTCTGACCGCTCTCCAGAACGATCTCGCGAGGCGCGTGCTGCACGCCGATCTTGACCTCCACGGCTATGTCCCTCCGACGGTCACTGATGTGCGCGTTCGTCCGCGCCGTACGCAGCACACATTAGCCCGGTGAGGGGACGTACACGCTCCGTCCAAGAACGCCAGGAGCGAACAGCGGACGGGAACAAAGGCGCCGTCAGGGGTGCTCGCGACGCCGTCAGTGGTGCTCGCTGCCGTGCAGCGGGAAACCGGCGATGCCGCGCCAGGCCAGTGAGGCCAGCAGCTGCACCGCCTGTTCGCGCGGCACACTGCGGTCGCTGTGCAGCCAGGAGCGCGCCACCACCTGAGCCAGCCCGCCCAGCCCCGAGGCGAGCAGCATCGACTCGTCCTTGGACAGGCCGGTGTCCTCCGCGATGACCTCGGAGATCGCCTCCGCGCACTCGAATGTGACCTTGTCCACGCGCTCACGCACCGCGGGCTCGTTCGTCAGGTCCGACTCGAAGACCAGCCGGAAGGCGCCGCCGTCGTCCTCGACGTACGCGAAGTACGCGTCCATCGTGGCCCGTACGCGCTGCTTGTTGTCGGTGGTCGAGGCGAGGGCGCCCCGTACCGCCTGGAGCAGGGACTCGCAGTGCTGGTCCAGCAGGGCCAGGTAGAGATCGAGCTTGCCCGGGAAGTGCTGGTAGAGAACCGGCTTGCTGACTCCCGCGCGCTCGGCGATGTCGTCCATAGCGGCCGCGTGATATCCCTGCGCGACGAACACTTCCTGGGCCGCGCCAAGGAGCTGGTTGCGTCGGGCACGGCGCGGCAGGCGTGTGCCCCGCGGGCGTGCCGCCTCTGTCTGCTCGATGGCTGTCACGCCGCCTCCCAAAATTGTCCACATGCGGTGTGCGCCGCGCGGCCATCGTACTTTTCAGTAACCCTGGTGTGCGCGGTGCGAGCGGAGAATTTCACGGACCGGACGCCGGTGAAAGCCGCACAAAGTGCCCCGAACAGGGGCATGGCGGGCAGGCCGGGCTGCCGATTCGCGCCCCCGAGCGGTCACCGGTCATCGTGCCGTATCCGGGTCATCGATAGTCGTCCTCGTCGAGTTCGACGATTCTGGCCTGCTCCGCGCGGTCGGCCTCGTTCGCGTTGTCCGGGTCCGAGCCCGTCAGGGGTTCGTCCCGGCGAGGTGCGAGATCCGCGTGCTGTTCGGCGGCGTCGGCCTCGGGGGCCTCCACGTCGAACTCGGGGGATTCGGGTTCCTCGAGAATCTCGGGGTCGGTGGGGTCGACGGTCATGTGTCCTCTTCCCGAGCGGTCCGAGTGCTGTCTTGCGCACGTACTTGCACACGTACGAGTGCCCTCGTGTACGAAGCGTATGAGAGAGCAGATCGAGCCGCTACGCGATGCCAGGTCGAGCGGCCACGCGATGCCAGGTCGAGCCGCTGCGCAATGTCATGGGCATCCGGGAGCGATCCGGACGGGACGTGTGACGGCGGTTCGTCGCGCTTGTCACGGAATCCGGGCTTGTCACGGGAATCCGGCCGGTACTTGTGATGGCGAACACACGATCCCACACGTGATCGTCTCGTAACATTGCGGCATGTCTTCGACCGAACTGCCGTCCGTGCTGGCCACCTCTGTCGCGCCGAAAGTCGGTTCCGTCAGGGTGGCGGCGGGTGAGCGGCTGCGATCGGTCGGGCTGCCCGGGATCACGCTGACGGTCAGGTCGAGACCGCCGGCCCGCGAGGGGCTGGCGCCCGCGCTGTACGTGCACGGGTTGGGCGGTTCCTCGCAGAACTGGTCGGCGCTGATGCCGCTCCTGGACGGCCTCCTGGACAGTGAGGCCCTCGATCTGCCGGGCTTCGGCGACTCGCCGCCACCGGACGACGGCAACTACTCGGTGACCGGGCACGCGCGCGCGGTCATCCGTTATCTCGACTCGGCCGGCCGCGGACCGGTGCATCTCATCGGGAACTCGATGGGCGGTGCGGTCACGACGCGCGTCGCGGCCGTACGGCCCGATCTCGTCCGGACGCTCACGCTGGTGTCGCCCGCGCTGCCGGAGATCTTCGTGCAGCGCTCGGCGGTGCCGACGGCGCTGCTGGCCCTGCCCGGAGTCGCGAGCGCCTTCACGCGGTTCACCAAGGACTGGTCCGCCGAGCAGCGCGTACGGGGCGTCATGGCGCTCTGTTACGGGGATCCCGCGATGGTGACGCCCGAGGGGTTCCGCAACGCCGTCGAGGAGATGGAGCGGCGGCTCGCCCTCCCGTACTTCTGGGACGCCATGGCGCGGTCGGCGCGCGGCATCGTGAACGCGTACACGCTGGGCGGCCAGCACGGGCTGTGGCGTCAGGCCGAGCGGGTGCTCTCCCCGACGCTGCTCATCTACGGCGGCCGCGACCAGCTCGTGTCGTTCCGCAAGGCACAGCGGGCGGCGCGCGCCTTCCGCGACTCCCGGCTGCTGACGCTCCCGGATGCGGGGCATGTCGCGATGATGGAGTACCCCGAGACCGTGGCCACCGCCATCCGCGAACTCCTCGCGGAAACGGGCGAGTCGGCCGACACCAGTACCACGAAGAGCGCGGGGAGCTGAGGCGGCGCGTGGGACGTCACAGCCGACGCGGGTCGGCCCCCAAGGGCGACACCGCCGACACCGCCGGCATACCCGTGGTTCCGGGAGATCGTCCGGAACCGAGCGCGGGACAACGCCGGGTTCCCTCGCGCCCCCAACCGCAGCCGCAACCACCCCCGATGGGGCGCGGCCCCGGCACTCCGGCGCGCGGGGTACCGCGGCTGCCCGAGGGGTGGACGCCGCGTCCGGCTCCGGGCGGGGGGACGCCTCCGCAGGGGGTTCCCGGATTCGCTGACGGCACGCCGGCTCAGGGCATGCCTCGGCTGCCGCATGGGACACCGGCGGGTGGGGTTCCGCGGTTTCCCGATGGGACGCCGGCTCAGGTCATGCCTCGGCTGCCGGATGGGACACCGGCGGGTGGGGTTCCGCGGTTTCCTGATGGCACTCCGGCTCGTGGTGTTCCTCGGCTGCCGGATGGCACGCCCGCGCGTGGGGTTCCCCGGTTTTCTGACGGAACCCCAGCTCAGGGCATTTCTCGGCTTCCTGACGGTACGCCCGCTCATGGCGTCCCGCGGTTCCCCGACGGCACCCCCGCCCACGGTGTCCCCCGGGTCCGTGGCGGGCATCCCGAGCAGCGTGAACACGGCGGTGGCTGGGGGGTGTTCACGGGTGCGCCGGGGTACGGCTCGCCTCAGGGGGCCGCGCCGGGGCACGGCGCGCCTCAGGGGCCGACGCCGGGATATGGCGCGCCTCAGGGGCCGGCGCCAGGCATGCCCGGCGTGCCGCAGGGTGGCGCTCCGGGGCGGCCGGGGCCCACGGTTCCCCGGCAGCGGCAGGCGCCGCCGTCCCCGTCGGGCCCTCGCCAGGCCTACGTCGACGCCTTCGACGAGGACGACGACCTCTTCGCGCCCCGCTCAGCCGCCCAGGCGCTGCGCGCGGACCCGTACGCCTCTGTCACCGACTGGGACCCCGACGCCGAGGACGTTCAGCACAAGACGGCCCCGGAGGCCGAACGGCCGGAGAAGGCCAAGGGCGGCAAGGGCTGGACCTTCACCGGGATCGCGGCCGCCGCTGTCACCACCGTGCTCGCCGTCGTCGTGGCCGGTCAGGTCACCGACGGGCGCGAGGACGCCTCCGTGCGCCCGCAGACGGCGGGTGGCGCGGACCGGGAGGCCAAGGACTCCGTGGGGCGCGGCGACAACCGGCCGGTGCCCCCGTCCGAGGCGGACGCGGCCCCGCTGACGTACGGCCAACTGATGGCGGAGAAGTACCCGCTGGACGCGAAGCTCAAGGGTGGCGGGGAATTCGAGGCGATCCGCGGATTCGACCAGGCGCCCGGTACAGGACAGAAATTCACCTACCGCGTCGACGTCGAAAAAGGCCTCGGTCTCGACGGCGGGCTCTTCGCGCAGGCCGTGCACAAAACCCTGAACGACGAACGGAGTTGGGCCCACGGCGGCGGCCGTACCTTCGAGCGGATCTCCACCGGGAAGCCCGACTTCGTCATCACGCTGGCGAGCCCCGGCACCACCGCGTTCTGGTGCGCCAAGTCGGGCCTCGACACCACCGAGGACAACGTCTCCTGCGACTCCGCGGCCACCGACCGCGTGATGATCAACGCGTATCGCTGGGCGCAGGGTTCCCGGACGTACGGCGACAAGATGTACGCGTACCGGCAGATGCTGATCAACCACGAGATCGGTCACCGGCTCGGCTTCCCCCATGTGACCTGCGACAAGGACGGCGAACTCGCGCCCGTCATGCAACAGCAGACCAAGTTCCTCGAACACGACGGAATCCGCTGCCGGGCCAACCCCTGGCCGTTTCCCGGGAATTGACGAATTGACGGGCATTGAGCCGCGGCGCACAGGGATACGGCGCACAGGGATCGCGATGCGCTCCGGGCACGTTCAAGAACTGGCCGTAGCATGACGATGCGTACTCGACCGGTCTCTTAGCGCGACGAAACGCGATCCGCGCGGGAAAGTTACGACCGTTCACCCCTTTTGGTGGCGCGATGGACAACCGTCCATCGCGCCACGGCTATGTCCGCGTACGTTCGTTCCGCTGTGAGCCGCCGGGTCAACGGCGGCTCCCCATACGGGAGATCAGGGGTGCACTCGTGCGCATCGGACTGCTTACGGAGGGTGGCTATCCGTATGTGAGCGGTGACGCCATGCTCTGGTGCGACCGGCTCGTACGCGGGCTCGGGCAGCACGACTTCGACATCTACGCGCTCAGCCGGAGCGAGCGGCAGGAGGGCGAGGGCTGGAGCCGGCTCCCGCCCCAGGTCGGCCGCGTACGCACCGCGCCGTTGTGGACCACGGACGACGACGGCGTCGGGTACGGACGACGGCCGCGGCGGCGGTTCGCCGAGCTCTATGGGGAGTTGGCGGCGGCTGTCTGTGCGGGGGGCGCCGCCGCATCGGACAGCTCCGAGGACGGCTCGGCGAGTGTGGCGGACCGTTTCGGCAATGCGCTGTACGGGCTGGCCGAACTCGCCCGGGACGAGGGCGGCGGCCTCATCGGCGCCCTGCGCTCCGAAACCGCCGTGCGTGCCCTGGAGAGCGCCTGCCGCGCGCCCGGCGCACTGCACGCCGCGCGGGGCGCACGCGTGCCCGACCTGCTGACCGTCGCCGCCCGTCTGGAGCGCACCCTGCGGCCCCTGTCGCTCGACTGGTACGAGGAGACGGACGGGCTCGGCTCCGTCGACCTGTGCCACGCCACGTCCGGGGGTGCGGCGGCCCTGCCCGGGCTGCTGGCACGGCACTTCCACGGCGTGCCGCTGCTGGTCACGGAGTACGGCGTGCGACTGCGGGCGCACTACCTGGGTTCGCGTGAGGAGTCCGGTCCTGCGCGGGCGCTGCTCGCGGCGTTCCACGGCAGGCTCGCGGCCGAGGTGTACCGGCAGGCCGCGCTCATCACTCCCGGCAACACGCACGCCCGCCGCTGGCAGGAGCGCTGCGGCGCCGACCGAGCCAAGCTCCGTACCGTCTATCCGGGCATGGAGGCGTCCCGCTTCGGGGGCGTGGGCGAGCGAGCGGAGTGCGCCGATCCGGACACTCTGGTCTGGGTCGGGCGGATCGAACCGGCCAAGGACCTGATCGCGCTGCTGCACGCCTTCGCGGAGGTCCGCAATGCGCGGCCGAAGGCGCGGCTGCGGATCGTCGCTCCGCCCGCCGAAGAGCCGGACGGCGCGGCGTATGCGGCCCAGTGCAAGGCGCTGGCCGCGCAGCTCTTCCCGGACGAGGCAGAGGGCGTGTATGCGGTCGGCGACAACCCGGTGTCGTTCGAGGAGATCGGCGGGCCGGAGGTGCCGAACCTCGCGGAGGCGTACGCGGCCGGGGCCGTGGTCGTCCTGTCGAGCGTTGCCGAAGGCTTCCCGATCAGCCTCGTCGAGGCGATGTTCTGCGGACGCGCCACGGTGTCCACGGACGTCGGCGCGGTCGTGGAGGTCATCGGCGGTACAGGTCTTGTGGTGCCGCCGCGCAATCCGCGGGCGCTCGCCGAAGCGTGCGTCGCCCTGCTGGGCGACCCCGAGCGGCGTGCACTTCTCGGCGCTGCGGCACGCGCGCGTGCCCTCGAACTGTTCACCGTTGAGCAGAACGTTGCGGCATTTCACGGCATTTACCTGGAGATCGTCTCGCACTGTCCTGTACGGCGAGGCGCCGCCGACGGCACCGGTGAACCGCTGCCCTTCGCCGTACCGGCCGAGGCCCATGTGCCGGGGCGGTGGGCCGAGTCCCGGACGTCCGGGGCGTCTGGTGCCTCCGGTGCCTCCGGTATCCCTGGTGCGTCCGGTACGTCCCGGGCTCGGTACGTACCGGCGAGCGGCCCGCGGTGGGCGGCGGGGGCGCCGGTGGGTTCGGGAGCGGCGGTGGGTTCGGGGGCGGCGGATGCCGGTTCTGCGTCGGTTCGGAAGTCCGCTTCGGCTCAGGAGCCTGCCCTGGCTCAGAAGTTCGCCTCGGATCAGAAGCCGGTGCCCGCCCGGGAGGGGACGCGATGAGCGGGCGGCGACGGGACGTGGATCCGCCTGGGGCGCCGGGGAGCCCCGGAGGGTGGGACGCGCGCTCGGAGGAGCGGCTGGCGGCCGATGGAGTCCCGGATGTACCGGATATGCCGGATGTGCTGGATGCGCCGGACGAGTCCACCAGCCGAGTCACCGTGGACCCTGTGAAGGCCCTGATGCACCGTCACCGAGAGCTGTGTGAGCGGGCCGTGGATCCGTTGGAGATCGCGGCGGGCCTCGAGTCGCACGGGTTGACCGACCGGACCGTGGCCCGCTTCCGGCACCGGGACGTGTTCTCGCTGGCCGAGGAGATGTACGCGCGCGTGCCCCGCGACGGCGAGACGGCGCCGGGGGCGGCGGCCGTCGTCGTCCCCAGGGTGCGCGCCTGGGCCGTCCTCGCCCTGCTGCCGGGCGCCCTGTGCGCGGCGGCCGTGACCGGGCTGCGGCTCACCGAGGGATGGCCGCGCCTCGCGGTCGCCGCGGTGGGCGTGCTCGCCGTCGCGCTGGGCTTACGTATGGCCCTCCGCAGCGGCCCCCTGCACGCCACGCGCGCGTGGCACACGACAACGGGCACGCGCGCGTGGACGTGCTGGCTCCTCGCGTACGCGGTTCTCGGCGACGGACTGCTCGGCGCCGCCATCGCGGGCGGCCCGGACGGCCTGCCGAACGGTGACCTCGACGGTCCCTGGCCGGTGGCCCTCGCGTCCGGCCTGGCCCTTGCTCTGGCCTGCGCCCCGGCGGCCTGGTGTGCCCACCTCTTCGCCGTACGCTCCCGGCGCAGGCTGGCCGCCAGCCGTGCCCTGGAGGAGTTCGCCGCCTCCGTACGGCCCCTGCTCCTGGGCACGTTCGGGCTGTTCCTCTGTGCCCTGGGCGGACTGTTCGCCTTGTGCGGGGCGCTGCTGGGCGAACCCGCCGATTCCGCCGAGCCAGCCGGGTACACCGGGTACGCCGGGTACACCGAAACCGGCACCCTCGGCGCGCTCCTGCTGCTCGCCCGGCTGCTCACCGTGCACGGCTTCACGCACGCCCCGGCCGTCATCCTCGCCGCCGCCGGCGCGATCGAGGCGACGGCCCTTGCGAGTGTCTTCGCGGGCCGCCTGCCCGGCTGCTCGCTCCTGGCCATGCCCGTCGAGACCGCGGTCGGCGCCTGGGGGCCTGGCGTCGTGCCGGCCCTCGTGTGCGGGGCCGCGGCGCTCGTACTCCTGGTCCACGCGACCAGGACCCTCACCCGGGCCTCGGCCCACGCGGCACACGGTGGGACGCCGTGAACCGCACCCCACGCTCGGCACCCGGCCCCCGCGCCGAGCACGACCCTCCCGCGGAGCCGACACCGCGGACCTCCCTGACGACCCACGCAACACCCTCGAAGGAGAAACACGAGATGATCACCCTCCGTATCGGAGAATCCACCCCGGGAGCCGCCCGATGAGGGTGTTGCTGATCGGAGCCAACGGATATCTGGGCCGGTACGTCGCCGACCGCCTCCTCGCCGACCCGGCCGTGCAGCTCACCGCGCTCGGCCGGGGCGACGACGCGGACGTACGCTTCGACCTCGCCAGCGGCAGCCCGGGCGCACTGACCCGCTTCCTGGACGCGGTGCACCCCGGCGTCGTCATCAACTGCGCCGGCGCCACCCGCGGCGGAGCCCGCGAGCTGACCCGGCACAACACCGTCGCCGTCGCCACCGTCTGCGAGGCCCTGCGCCGCAGCGGCTGCGGCGCGCGCCTCGTCCAGATCGGCTGCGGCGCGGAATACGGCCCCAGCCAGCCCGGCTCCTGCACGGCCGAGGACGCCGTGCCGCGCCCCGGCGGCCCGTACGGCGTCAGCAAGCTCGCCGGCACGGAACTCGTCCTGGGCTCGGGCCTGGACGCCGTCGTCCTGCGGGTCTTCTCGCCCGCCGGACCCGGCACCCCCGCCGGCTCGCCCCTCGGCCGCCTCGCCGAAGCCATGCGCCGCGCCATGCAGTCCGGCGACGGCGAACTCAAGATGGGCGGACTCGGCGTCCAGCGCGACTTCATCGACGTACGCGATGTCGCACGCGCCGTCCACGCCGCCTCCCTCTCCGCCGCGCAGGGCGTCATCAACATCGGCTCCGGACGTGCCGTACGCCTCCGGGACGCCGCCGCCGTCCTCGCGCGCGTGGCGGGTTACGGCGGCGCCCTGCACGAACTCGACGGCCCGCCCGGACTCGTCAGGCCATCCATCGGTCACCCCCGCTCCGAACCCGAGCACACGGCCCCAGCCGCGTACCCCTATCCCGACGGCTGCGGCAGCTGGCAGCAGGCCGACGTGCGCACCGCACGCGACCGGCTCGGCTGGCGGCCCCGGATCCACCTCGAAGAGTCGCTCGCCGATATCTGGATGGAGGCGGCATGTCGTATCTGACCAGCACCGCAACGGGCACCGCGAGCACCGATGTACGTCTCGGCTTCGGTGTCCCCGGCTATGCGCACCCCCTCGTCGCCCCGGTCGAATGGGGCGAACTCACCCGCCCCGGCACCCCCTTGCACTGGGTCGTCCTCAACGTCGCCGACGGTCCCGGCATTCGCCCCGACCCGCACTGCCTCGCCGCGGCGGGGCGACTGCGCAATGCGGGTGTGCGTGTGCTGGGGCACCTGGATGTGACGTATGGCGAACGCAACTTCGGTGAGCTGATCTCGGACGCGCACCGTTATCTCGACTGGTACCGGGTCGACGGCTTCCTTCTGGACCGCTGTCCCACGGACCGGACAGCGCTCCCCGAGGTGAGCCGTACGGCCACGACCCTGCGAGCGCTCCTCGGCGAGGGGCACATCGTCCTCGGACACGGCTCCCACCCGTACCCCGGATATGCCGAAACCGCCGACCAGTTGGTGACCTTCTCCGGTCCCTGGAGCGAATACCGCTGGTCGCAGGTGGCGGAATGGACCGCCGCATACCCGCCCGAACGCTTCTGTCACTTCGTGCACAGCGTGCCCCGCGGCCATCTCGACGAGGCGCTGCGCATCGCCCGCTGGCAGGGCGCCTCGACGATCTACTTCACCGACCGAACCGACCGCGACGGCCGCACCGACCCCTGGGAGACCATGCCCGGCTACTGGGACGAAATCGTCTCGCGGGTCGGAACGGGTGTCTCGGAATGAAGATGGGCGTGGCACTGTTACGTCAAGAACAACCGTAGTGATTGACCGACCAACGGAGTCCCCGTGTCGCTGCCACCCCTGGTCGAGCCAGCTTCTGAGCTCACCGTAGACGAGGTCCGCAGGTACTCCCGCCACCTGATCATCCCCGACGTCGGGATGGACGGGCAGAAGCGGCTGAAGAACGCCAAGGTGCTCTGTGTGGGCGCCGGCGGCCTGGGCTCGCCGGCCCTCATGTACCTGGCCGCGGCGGGCGTCGGCACGCTCGGCATCGTGGAGTTCGACGAGGTCGACGAGTCGAACCTGCAGCGCCAGATCATCCACAGCCAGGCGGACATCGGCCGCTCCAAGGCCGAGTCGGCCCGCGACAGCGTGGTCGGCATCAACCCGTACGTGAACGTGATCCTTCACGAAGAGCGGCTCGAGGCCGAGAACGTGATGGACATCTTCAGCCAGTACGACCTGATCGTCGACGGCACGGACAACTTCGCGACCCGCTACCTGGTCAACGACGCCTGCGTGCTCCTCAACAAGCCGTACGTATGGGGCTCGATCTACCGCTTCGACGGCCAGGCCTCCGTCTTCTGGTCCGAGCACGGTCCCTGCTACCGCTGCCTCTACCCGGAGCCCCCGCCGCCGGGCATGGTCCCCTCCTGCGCCGAGGGCGGCGTCCTCGGTGTGCTGTGCGCGTCCATCGGCTCCATTCAGGTCACTGAGGCGATCAAGGTCCTCACGGGCACGGGCGAGCCGCTGGTCGGCCGACTGATGATCTACGACGCCCTCGAGATGCAGTACCGCCAGGTCAAGGTCCGCAAGGACCCCAACTGCGCGGTCTGCGGCGAGAACCCCACCGTCACCGAGCTCATCGACTACGAGGCCTTCTGCGGCGTCGTCTCCGAGGAGGCCCAGGAGGCGGCCGCCGGCTCGACGATCACTCCCAAGCAGCTCAAGGAGTGGATCGACAACGACGAGAAGATCGAGATCATCGACGTCCGCGAGATCAACGAGTACGAGATCGTCTCGATCCCCGGCGCCAAGCTGATCCCGAAGAACGAGTTCCTCATGGGCACCGCCCTGGAGACCCTTCCGCAGGACAAGAAGATCGTCCTGCATTGCAAGACGGGTGTCCGCAGTGCGGAAGTCCTCGCCGTGCTCAAGTCCGCCGGTTTCGCGGACGCGGTGCACGTCGGTGGCGGCGTGATCGGCTGGGTCAACCAGATCGAGCCCGAGAAGCCGGTGTACTAGGCGCAGGCTTTGCGGGGAGGGGCTCGGCACCGGGTGTGCCGGGCCCCTTTCTGTTGAGCAGGTCCATGCGGCACGGGTTGAGCAAGTCCCTGTGGCGCGGGCAGGTTTCCGTGTCGGCCGATGGTCTGCCGCCCGCTCGAGCGAGAGCGGGTGGCAGACCGCTCGAGCTACGACTCGCAGACCTTCCCGTCCTCCGGCACCGACCCCTCCAGCAGGTACGCGTTCACCGTGTCGTCGACGCAGGAACTCCCGCTCCCGTACGCACCATGCCCCTCGCCCTTCCAGGTGAGCTCGATACCGACGCCCTTGCCCAGCTCGTCCGCCATCTTGCGGGCGCCCTCGTACGGCGTCGCCGGATCGCCAGTGTTGCCGACGACCAGAACGGGCTCCGCTCCGGGCGCGCTGACCTCCGGCGTCTCGTACTGACCGGCCACCGGCCAGTTGTGGCACCAGCCGGCCGTGTCCCAGCCCATGAACTCGCCGAAGACGGGCGATATCTTCCGGAACTCGGGGAGCAGCTTCTTCGTCTCCTCCAGCGTCGGCCGCTCCTTGCCGTCCAAGCACGATATGACCCGTTGTGAATGCGTCGTCGTGCCGTAGCGCCCCGTCGCGTCACGTTCGTTGTAGCTGTCCGCGAGCGTCAGCAGCTCCGAACCGTCGCCCTTCTCCGCGGAATCCAGCGCGCTGGTGAGGCTGGACCAGGTCTGCTCGCTGTAGAGCGGCAGGACGATGCCGGTGAGTGCCAGCGTCTGCGTGAGCTTGCGTCCGCCCGATGTCGGCAGCGGTTCGGCATCGATCTTCTTCAGCAGGTCGGCGATCTTCTGGGAGCCCTCCTGCGGGTCCTGTCCGGTGGACTTGAGGTAGTTGTCCAGCGCGCGCTGGAAGCCGCGCGTCTGGTTCTTGGCGTGGCCGATCGTGCCGGCGCTCGGGTCGACGACGGCGTCCAGCACCAGGCGGCCCACGTTCTTGGGGAACAAGTGGGCGTACACACCGCCCAGTTCGGTGCCGTACGAGATGCCGAAGTAGTGCATCTTCCGGTCACCGAGCACATGGCGCATCAGGTCCATGTCGCGGGCCGTGTCGGTCGTCGAGACATGTGCCAAGAGCTTGCCGGCCGACTCCTCGCAGCCCTTGCCGAAGTCGGCGGCGTCCTTGAAGTACGACGTCTCCTCGGCCGCGGTGTCCGGCGTGGAGTCGACCGACTCGGCCGCCTGGATCTCCTTGTCGCTGCGGCAGCGCACACCGTCGCTGGCCGCGACCCCGCGCGGGTCGAAGCTCACCAGGTCGTACCGCTCGCGGAGTTCGGACGTCAGAGTCGCGTACGACGGCATCATGGAGACGCCCGAGCCGCCCGGGCCACCAAAGTTGAACAGCAGCGAGCCGATGCGTGAGCCCTCGCCGGTGGACTTGCCGCGGATGAGCGCTATCTCGATCGTCTCGCCCTTCGGCTTCGCCCAGTCCAGCGGCGTCTTGAGCGTCGCGCACTGCCAGTCGTCGCCCGGCGCGGGTCCGTCCGAAGAGGCCTCGCAGTCGCCCCAGTCGAGCTTCTGCGACGTGAGCGAGGCGGGCAGCTTCGCCGTTGAACCGGTCGGTGGAGCCGCGGAAGGCGTGTCGCCGGCCTTGCCGTCGTCGCTCCCCTCGTCGGACGAGCCGCCACCGCAGCCCGCCGCAAGCCCGGTGACCAGCACCGCGGCCGCGGCCAGCGCCGTGGATCGTACGAAACGCGCCATATGCCCCTTACCCCCTCGCGAGTCATCCGCACGAGCCGCGAATGACGGTCAGGCCATAGTAGGCAGACGGGACGTCAAGCCATGGTCGCCTGTGGATAACGCTGTGACCTGCGGATTTAAGAGCAGACCAGCTCTGCCGGCGGGACCTTGCCGTCCAGCAGATAGCCGTTCACCGCGTTAAGCACGCACTTGTTCCCGCTGCGGTACGCACCATGCCCCTGGCCTTTGTACGTCAGCTCGACGCCGACGCCTTCGCCCAGCGCGTCCACCATCTTTCGGGCGCCCTCGTACGGCGTGGCAGGGTCGCCGGTGTTGCCGATCACCACGATCGGTGCCGACCCGGGCGCGCTCACGTCGGGGTGGTCGGCGGCTCCTGCCACGGGCCACTCGGTGCAGCCGAGCAGACCCCACGCCAGATAGTCGCCGAACAGGGGAGAGGCCTGGCGGAACTCCGGAAGCTTCGCGTCCACGTCGGCGGTGGTGTAACGCGGCTTGTAGTCCGCGCAGTTGATGGAGATGTTGGCTGCGGTGATGTTGCTGTATTCACCGTCCTCGTTGCGTCCGTTCATGGCGTCGGACAACACCATCAGGACGGTGCCGTCACCGTCGTACGCCTGCTGGAGCCCCTCGGTGAGGTACTGCCAGAAGTCCTGGGAGTAGAGCGCCTGCACGATGCCGCTGGCGGCGGCGGTCTGAGTCAGCTCGCGCGGGAAGATGCCCGGGATCGGCTTGCTGTCGAGGCTCTTGAGCAGTTGGGCGATCCGGTTCTTGACGTCCTGTGCGTTGCCGCCGACCGGGCAGTCCTCCGCCTGCGAGGTGCAGTCCTCGGCGAAGTTGTCGAGCGCGAGCTGGAAGCCCCTGGCCTGTCCGAGCGAACCCTGCTCCGGACTCCGTGTCGGGTCCACGACGGCGTCGAAGACAGTTCGTCCCACTCTCTTGGGGAACAAGTGGGCGTAGACACCGCCCAGTTCGGTGCCGTACGAGAAGCCGAAGTAGTGCAGCCTGCCTTCGCCGAGGACCTGCCGCATCAGGTCCAGATCGCGAGCCGCATCAGTGGTGCGCAGGTGCGGGAGGACCTTCCCGGAGTTCTTCTCGCAGGCCGAGTTGAACTCTTTCGTCTCGTCCAGGAGCGATTTCCGCTCGGCGGAGTCGTCGGGTGTGGCGTCCTGCTGGAAGTACTCGTCGAGCTGTTCGTCACTCTCGCACTCCACGCCCGCGCTCCGGCCGACCCCGCGTGGGTCGAAGCTGACCAGGTCGTAGCGGGTGCGCAGTTGCGCGAAGTCCTCGGCGAACGGGGGAAGCGTGGTCACTCCCGAGACGCCAGGGCCGCCGAAGTTGAAGACCAGCGAGCCGATGCGCTTCTCCTTGGCGCCGCTCGCCCGAGCCCGGATCAGCGCGAGCCCGATGGTGTCCCCCTTCGGCTTGTCCCAGTCGAGGGGCACCTTCAGAGTCGCGCACTGCCACACGTCGCCGTCGGGCAGGGGCGACGGGGCATCTCCGCCTCCCTGGGATTCGGACGGCGCCGGACAGTCCTTCCAGCTCAGCCGCTGCGCCGACAGATCCTCGTCCTTGTCGTCGGAGTCGCTGTCGCATCCGGCGACGGTCGCGGACAGCACAAGGGCGGCGGCCAGGGCAGTGGCGTGCAGCTGGGCGGCATTCGGCATGTTCCCATCCTGCGGTCGTGCCGGAGGGGGCGCTCGGGGCGCGGGCCGTGCGGGTGAGGGGGATTTGTCCGTGGGGACGCAGGCGGGACTAGAGCGCACCCTTGCGTGTCAGATGGTTGAAGAAGAGCCACCCCGGCAGCACCGGCAGCCACAGCGTGAGAAGCCGGTAGAGCAGCACCGCGGGTGCCGCGACCTCCTTGGGGAGACCGACGGCGATCAGACCGACCGTGAGTGTCGCCTCGACCGCGCCCACGCCGCCGGGGGTCGGGGCCGCCGAGCCCAGCGCGTTGCCGGCGAGGAAGACGACCGCGACGCTGGCGATGCTGAGCGTGGGCATGTCTTCGCTGCCGAACGCCCTGATCGACGCGTCCAGGCACATCACGAAGCAGGCCGTCAGCAGCAGCATGCCGCCGATGCCCGTGATGAGCTTCTGCGGACGCTGGAGCACGTCGAGCATGCGCGGCACGACACCCGCGAAAAGCGACCGCACGCGCGTGACGACGAATTTCCGCAGGAACGGAATCGACGTCATCACCAGCACCAGTACCGCGACCGTCAGCAGGCCCGCGATCACCGTGCGGGACGGCGACAGCGACGGCGTCTTCTCCGTCCCCGTCAGATAACCGAAGGAGAGCAGCAGCAGAATGTGGCTGCCCAGACCGAACAGCTGCGAGGCCCCGACGCTCGCCACCGCGAGCCCCGGCCGCACCCCCGCGCGCTGCAGGAAACGCGTGTTGAGGGCGACACCGCCCACCGCCGCGGGCGCCACGATCTTCACGAAGGACCCGGCGACCTGCGCCCCCACGGCCCGCAGGAACGGCACCCGCTCGGGCACGAAGCCCAGCAGGCTCATGGCCGCCGCGAAGTAGCTCAGCGCCGAGAAGAGCACGGCTGCGGCCACCCAGCCCCACTCGGCGTTGTCGAAGAGCGTGCCGAACTCGATGTGCGTGAGCTGCGACAGCAGGAAGTACCCGCCGATGGCACCGGCGATGAAACTGATCAGCGTGCGCGGCCGGATGCGCTCCAGGCGGGCCGGCTCGACCGGCGCCTGCGGCCTGATCAGCAGCACCTGGTGGCGGATCTGGGTGAGCAGATCCTCCTCGCGTGCCTCCTCCAGGGCCTCGTCGATCGCCCGCTTCTCGGAGCGCTTCTCGGCCCGTACGGCCTTCTTGTCGGGCTTTTCGAGTACGGGCCTGGTGTCTTCCTCGGCCTCCTCGGTGCGCGTGGGCCTGGCATGCCGAGAGGCCTCCAGTACGGCCTCCCGCTCGCGCTGCGCCCGCTCCCGGGCCAGTTTCCGCAGCGTCGCGCGCGTGGCGCGCGTCAGCGCGATGGGCTGCAGCATCGGCAGACAGTCGGCGACCGTGTCGGGGCCGAGCACCTCGAGCGCCGACGCCACCGCGCGCTCCGCGCCGACCCGCAGGGCCAGCGTGGTCACCAACTGGGCGATGTCCATGCGCAGCAGCAGTTCACCGGCCGCGATCTCGCCGCCGCGCAGATCGGTGAGGATCACCGTGCCGGAACGATCCACCAGAATCGCGTCGCCCGCCAGCCTGCGGTGCGCGATGCGCCGCGACTGCAACGCCTGCACCTGGTGCCAGGTGTCGCGCAGCAACTCGTCGGTGATCTCCTCGTCCGGCAGCGAGTCGAGCGTGCGCCCGCCCGTGTGCTCGTAGACGAGCATCACGGCGTCCGGGCCCAGCTCGGAGGTCGCGATCAGCTTGGGCGCGTTGGCCCCGGCCGCGATGGCCGCGTACGCCAGGAGCGCCTCCTGCTCCAGCGCCTGGCGCAGCGACTGGAGGCTGCGCCGCGTGGTGATGCCTCGCAGGGTCAGACGCCGCCACACGCGGTAGAAGAAGCCCTGTGCCTGCTGCTCGCGGTCGACCACCGTGACGTCCAGCGGTCGGCCGTCCTCAAGCGTCACGAAGTACCGGCGCCCGCGGTCCCCGCTCTCCGCGGTCTCCGGTGTCTCCTCGCGGGCCGCGCTCACCGGGTGGAAGCCGACGTGCCGCAGGCCCGCCATCAGCGTCCGCCCGGTGGGCCGCACGTTCGGCGAGCCGACCGCGTAGAGCGTCCCGTAGGCCACGCTCCAGCCGATCAGCACCGTGAGGATGATCGAGAACGGTGTCGTGTAGCCGGTGACCAGCATGGAGAAGGCGTCGAGCAGCAGCACCACCCACAGCACCGCACGCCAGCGTGGCCGCCGTGCCATGCCGACGGCCGTCATGTACGCGATGACGGGTGCGAGGTAGCCGTGCACCGGGTCGGTGAGGGCGTGGATGTCGCCCGGCGAGGGCTGGGTGAGCGCCTTCTGGATTGAGTCCGGTGCGGCCCTGGCGACCCACAGGTCGGTGGCGAGGGTCACACCGTGCGCGAGGACCGCGGCCAGGACGCCGTCGGCGATGCGCAGACCGTCCCGCTTGATCAGCCGCTCGATCGCGAAGGCCACCGGCACCAGCAGGATCGCGATGCTCGACGCGAGCCCCGCGATCTTGATCAGCAGGTCGGGCGCCTCGTCGGTGCCCTTGTTGATGTCCTGGGCGAGTCCCGACGTCGTTCCGTGCGCGAACGCGGCGATCGCCAGCAGTACGACGACCGCGAGGATGCCCACCAGGAGGCGCATCAGATCGGAAGGACGGTGCACGCGCGCGGGAAGCAGTGGTTCGTCGCCCTCGACCGCTTCGGAGTGGGCGTCCTCGACGTCTTCGGGGTGGGCGTCGTCTGCTTCGGAGCGGGGCGTGTCGGCGTCCGGGGCGCTCTTCTTCTTGTACGTGTCCGAGGTGGGCTCGTCCGAGTCGTCGCCGGTGTCCGGGCGCGACGAAACCTCAGAGGTGCCCTCCGCGTCTTCGGGGTGCACACCCTGCTGTTTCATCGTCTCTTCTTGGTCTCGTATCACCAGTCACCGCCCGCATGATGGTGGCATGCCCCACCGACACAGAGGGGCATCAGGGGGCAATGCGGGGGCGCACAGTCTGCCCGACGTGCCGCTCCGGGGCGAGGGATACGCACGGTCGCCGACCCGTCACGTTGTCGGTGGGGTGGGGCAGGATGGGGCGGATGAGCGAGGAGAGCTTTCCGGCGGACGCCCTGCCGGAGTACGCGGAGCGGGTCCTTGAGGTCGCCGAGCTGATCCCGCCCGGGCGCGTCATGACGTACGGGGACGTCGCCGAATGGCTGGAGGAAGGTGGACCGCGCCAGGTCGGCCGCGTGATGGCCCTCTACGGAGGAGCCGTTCCGTGGTGGCGCGTCATACGGGCGGACGGCGTACTGCTCCCGGGCCACGAACTGGAGGCTCTCGGCCACTACCGGGCGGAGGGCACGCCTCTGAAGGAGGCGAGCAGGGCCTCCGAGGGCCATCTGCCGCGCGTCGACATGAAGCGAGCCCGATGGGACGGCGGGCAGCGAGCGGAACGTCACACTTGACAGCTTCCGCCATCGGACGCCCGAAGGGGGGATCGGTCGGCCGTGCGGGGGAAATTGGGCACGTCTGTGGCATGCCGTACGTTCGTGGCGTGGGGGACTCATGCGTCGTGAGGGATTCGAGGGAACAAGCGGAAGCTCTCCTTCCACACCACTCACCGGCGTAGCGTCGACGGGACGCATCTCCTTCACCACGAGGCCACCGCCCTCCACGCGGGGCAGTTCCCCCACCCGTCGCCCGACCACCACCCCTCAACGACGGCGCTCCGCGCCGGCAGTGACACATTGCACACCCACCAGGACCGGCGAACCACGTGAGCTCCTCTTCTTCCACCAGGCGCCTGTCGCACCTCCAGGGGCGACAGGGGAACCGTGGCGCTTACCGACTGGTGCGTACCCCGCCGGTCCGGGTAGATCCCCCTCTGCTGGACGCAGGGCAGCGCGCGGTGGTTGACCACAAGGGGGGCCCGCTGCTCGTCCTCGCAGGTCCGGGTACCGGCAAGACGACCACACTCGTGGAGTCCGTGGCGGCCCGGATCGCGCGCGGCACGGACCCCGAGCGGGTCCTGGTGCTGACGTTCAGCCGCAAGGCCGCCGTGGAGCTGCGTGACCGCATGGCGCTGCGCATAGGGGCGGCCCGCGCACCCCAGGCGACCACTTTCCATTCGTTCTGCTACGCCCTGGTCCGGGCCCACCAGGACAGCGGCCTGTTCGTGGAGCCCCTGCGGCTGCTCTCCGGCCCCGAGCAGGACGTGGCCGTGCGCGAACTGCTCGCGGGCCAGCCCGGCCTGCAGCGGCTCGGCCTGGCCCATGTGCGCTGGCCGGACGAGCTGCGCGCCTGCCTGACGACGCGCGGCTTCGCCGACGAGGTCCGCGCGGTGCTCGCCCGCAGTCGCGAACTGGGGCTCGACCCGGACGCCCTGGACTCCTTCGCCTCCCGTATCGGCCGCCCCGACTGGCGCGCCGCGGCCACCTTCCTCGCCGAGTACCTCGACGTTCTCGACATGCAAGGAGTGATCGATTACGCGGAACTGGTGCACCGCGCGGTGCTGCTCGCCCGCCGTCCGGAGGTTGCCGAACGGCTCGCCGCGCAGTACGACGTGGTCCTCGTCGACGAGTACCAGGACACCGATCCGGCGCAGGTACGGCTGCTGCACGCGCTTGCGGGCGGCGGCCGCACTCTCGTTGCCTTCGGCGACCCGGACCAGTCGATCTACGCGTTCCGCGGCGCCGACGTGAACGGCATCCTGGAGTTCCCGGAGGCCTTCCCGCGCGCGGACGGCACTCCGGCGCCGGTCGAAGTCCTGAGGACGTCACGCCGGTCGGGTGCAGGACTACTGGCCGCCACCAGGCTGCTGACGCGGCGCATGCCCCTGACCCGCCTCCCGGCGGAGAAGGTACGCGCTCACAGGGAGCTGGCTCCCGTACGGGACGGCGGCCGAGTCGAGGTCTACACGTACCCGACCCCCGGCACGGAGCTGGACAACATCGCGGACATCCTCCGCCGCGCCCACCTGGAGGATGGCGTGCCCTGGGGCGAGATGGCCGTCCTGGTACGCGCCGGCCACCGCACCATCCCGACCATCCGCCGCACCCTCACCGCGGGCGGCGTCCCCCTCGACATAGACGGCGACGACCTCCCCCTGCGCCACGAACCAGCGGTGGCGCCCCTGCTGACGGCCCTCAAGGCGGTGGCCGCGGCGGCGCTTCGGGATGACGCGGCGCCGGCCGAGCCGGCCGGGGCCGAATCCGGTGTGGGCGCCGACGAAGAAGGTGAAGAGGGTTCGGAGGAGGGACAGGAAGAGGGTTCACAGGAGGGAAGTGACGTGTCCGCGCGCGCGGGCACCGGTCGCGCGGACAGCGCCAGTGCTGTGCCCACGGACGATGCCTCCGAGCCCGACGCCGCCGCTCCGCAAGCACCCTGGCTCGACACCGAGACCGCGCTCACCCTCCTCGCGTCGCCACTGGCCGGCATGGACGCCGCCGATCTGCGCCG
This sequence comes from Streptomyces scabichelini, assembly GCF_011045015.1. GTDB lineage: Bacteria > Actinomycetota > Actinomycetes > Streptomycetales > Streptomycetaceae > Streptomyces > Streptomyces scabichelini. The sequence continues at coordinate 57,682 of NZ_JAAKZY010000033.1, forward strand.
CCTGGGCCGCGCTCTGCGCGAGGAGGAGCGCGCCGGGGGCAACCTCGTGCCGCCGCCCTCGGACGACTTGCTGGCACGGGCGCTGGCCGAGCCGGAGCGGCTGGTCGCGCACGACCCGTCGTACGCGCGCGGAGCCCAGCGCCTGGGCGCGCTGCTGCGCAAGGCCCGTGAGCGCCTCGCGGGCGGCGGCACGGCCGAGGAGGCGCTCTGGGAGCTGTGGGACGGCACACCGTGGCCGCAGCGCCTGGAGCGGGCCGCCCGGCGCGGGGGCGCGGCCGGGCGCAACGCGGACCGCGACCTCGACGCCGTGTGCGCGCTGTTCGCGACAGCGGCCCGTGCGGAGGAGCGCACAGGTGGCCGTGGCGCCCTCAACTTCCTGGAGGAGATCGAGGCCGAGGACATCGCCGCCGACACGCTCACCCGCAGAGCCGTACGCCCCGAGGCCGTACGCCTGATGACGGCACACCGCTCCAAGGGCCTTCAATGGCGCCTGGTCGTCGTCGCCGGCGTCCAGGAGGGACTGTGGCCGGACCTGCGCCGCCGCGGCTCCCTCCTGGAGGCCGACCGCATCGGACGCGACGGCCTTGCCGAACCGCTCACCCCCGGAGCGCTGCTCTCCGAAGAACGCCGCTTGTTTTACGTAGCCGCCACGCGCGCGCGTGAACGTCTCGTCGTCACCGCCGTGAAGGCCCCCGCCGACGACGGAGACCAGCCGTCCCGTTTCCTCACCGAACTCGGCGTCGAACCCAAGGACGTCACCGGCCGCCCCCGCCGCCCCCTGTCCGTCGCCGCACTCGTCGCCGAACTGCGCGCCACGATCGTCGACCCCCGTGTCTCGGACACCCTCAGGGAGGCCGCCGCCCGCCGCCTGGCCCGGCTCGCCGTCCTCGGCGACGAGGACGGCCGGCCTCTCGTGCCGTCCGCGCATCCCTACCGCTGGTGGGGCATGTACGAGCCGACCGAGAGCAAGGTGCCGCTGCGCGACCGCGACCAGCCCGTCGTGCTCTCCGGAAGCGCCCTCGACCAGCTCGCCAACACCTGCGCCCTCCAGTGGTTCCTCGGCCGCGAGGTGAAGGCCGACGCCCCCGCGACCGCCGCCCAGGGCTTCGGCAACGTGGTGCACGTCCTGGCCGACGAGGTCGCCTCCGGGCGCAGCCCCGCCGACCTCGCCGTCCTCATGGAGCGCCTCGACTCCGTGTGGAACGCACTCGCCTTCGACGCACCCTGGAAGTCGGCGCAGGAGAAGGAGCACGCGCGCGTGGCGCTCGAACGCTTCCTGAAGTGGCACGTGCTGGACCGCTCGGGCCGTACGCCGGTCGCCAGCGAGCACGACTTCGACGTCACCCTCGAAGCGGGCTCCTATGAAGTACGCATCCGCGGCTCCATGGACCGCGTCGAGCGGGACACCGAAGGCCGTGCCTACGTAGTCGACTTCAAGACCGGCAAACAGGCACCGAGCGCCGCCGACGTGGCCCACCACCCGCAACTCGCCGTCTACCAGCTGGCCGTCCGTGAGGGTGCCGTCGACGAAGCCTTCGAAGGAGAACGCCCCGACCCCGGCGGCGCCGAACTCGTCCAGCTCCGCCAGGGCGCTCCCCAGAAGGACGGCGGCGAGACCCTGCCGAAGGTGCAGGCCCAACAGCCCCTGGCCGGGGAGTGGATCGGCGACCTCCTCGCCACCGCCGCGGGCAAGGTCCTCGACGAACGGTTCACACCGACCACAGGGCAGCACTGCTCGCACTGCGCATTCCGGGCGTCGTGCAGTGCACGGCCCGAGGGACGCCACGTGGTCGAGTGACCCCCGCACCGGGGAGCCGCGTCGTCAAGCGATACCGGAAGTGACGTACCGCACCACGTGTGCTGACCAGCGCATCCTCCGGCCCGGCGGCCGTTGCGGCCCCCGCTGTCAGTGGGCGCGGCTAGCCTCTCTGAGGTGCCAGCCCGTATCACCGATCCCGAACAGCTCAAGGAGCTCCTCGGCATCCCGTTCACCCCGGAGCAGACGGCCTGCATCACCGCACCGCCCGCCCCGCAGGTGATCGTGGCCGGAGCCGGCTCCGGCAAGACCACGGTGATGGCCGCGCGCGTGGTGTGGCTGGTCGGCACCGGGCAGGTCGCCCCCGAACAGGTCCTCGGCCTGACGTTCACCAACAAGGCGGCCGGTGAACTCGCCGAGCGCGTCCGCAAGGCTCTGATCAAAGCCGGCGTCACCGACCCCGACGTGATCGACCCGGACAACCCGCCCGGCGAGCCGGTCATCTCCACGTACCACGCCTTCGCGGGCCGCCTGCTGACCGACCACGGCCTGCGCATCGGGCTTGAGCCCACCGCGCGCCTCCTGGCCGACGCCACCCGCTACCAGCTGGCCGCCCGCGTACTGCGCGAAGCCCCAGGGCCGTATCCGGCGCTCACCCGCTCCTTCCCCGACCTGGTCAGCGACCTCCTCACGCTCGACTCCGAACTCGCCGAACATCTCGTACGCCCCGAAGAGCTGCGCGCGTACGACGCCTCGCTGCTGCGCGACCTGGAGAGCGCCAAACTCACCAACGCCGACCTGCGCAAGGTCCCGGAGACGGCTGCCGCCCGCCGTGAACTGGCCGAGCTCGTGAGCCACTACAGGGCGGCCAAGCGCGACCGCGACCTCCTCGACTTCGGCGACCAGATCGCCCTGTCGGCGACGCTCGCCCGCACCCGCCCCGAAGTCGGCGACATCCTGCGCGACGAGTTCCGGGTGGTCCTCCTCGACGAGTACCAGGACACGTCGATCGCCCAACGCGTCCTCCTGGCAGGCCTGTTCGGCGGCGGCACGGGTCACCCCGTGACCGCCGTGGGCGACCCCTGCCAGGCGATCTACGGCTGGCGCGGCGCGTCCGTCGCCAACCTCGACGACTTCCCCGAGCACTTCGCGCACGCGGACGGCCGCCCCGCGACCCGCCAGGCGCTCAGCGAGAACCGCCGCAGCGGCGGCCGCCTCCTCGACCTCGCCAACGGTCTCGCGGAGCCTCTGCGCGCCCGGCACGCGGGCGTGGAGGCCCTCCGACCGGCCCCTGGTGCCGAACGCGACGGCGTGGTGCGCTGCGCGCTGCTGCGCACCCACGCCGAGGAGATGGACTGGCTCGCCGACTCCATCGCCCATCTCGTGCGCACCGGAAAGGCGCCCGCCGAGATCGCCGTCCTGTGCCGCACCGCGACCGACTTCGCGGAGATCCAGGGCGCGCTCGTCGCCCGCGACATCCCCGTCGAGGTCGTCGGCCTCTCCGGGCTGCTGCACCTCCCGGAAGTCGCCGACCTCGTCGCCGTCTGCGAGGTACTCCAGGACCCGGGCGCCAACGCCTCCCTGGTCCGCCTCCTCACAGGCCCGCGCTGGCGCATCGGCGCCCGCGATCTCGCCCTCCTGGGACGCCGCGCACGGCTCCTCGTGTCCCACGCGCGCGTGGGCGCCGACGACGATCCGGACCGCCGGCTCGCCGCAGCGGTCGAGGGGGTCGATCCGGCCGAGGTGATCTCGCTCGCGGATGCCCTCGACACGTTCCTGGAGACGCCGCTGGGGGGTGACGGGGACGACGACGGGCTGCCCTTCTCGCCGGACGCGCGCGTGCGGTTCGCCCGGCTCGCCGCCGAACTGCGCGACCTGCGCCGCTCGCTCGCCGACCCGCTGATGGACGTCCTGCACCGCGTCCTCGCCACGACCGGCCTGGAGGTGGAACTGTCCGCGTCCCCGCACGCCCTGGCCGCCCGCCGCCGCGAAACCCTGTCCAACTTCCTCGACATCGCAGCGTCCTTCGCCGCCAACGACGGTGAGGCCACCCTCCTGGCCTTCCTCGGCTTCCTGCGCACGGCCGCCCAGTACGAGAAGGGCCTCGACAACGCCCTGCCGGGCGGCGAGAACACCGTCAAGGTGCTCACCGCCCACAAGTCCAAGGGCCTGGAATGGGACGTCGTCGCTGTACCCGGGCTGGTCACCGGCACGTTTCCCAGCACCCAGGGCCGCGAGAAGTGGACCGCCCAGGGCAAGGTCCTGCCGCACGAACTGCGCGGCGACGCCGACACACTGCCCGACATCGACGCGTGGGACTCCAGGAGCATGAAGGCCTTCCACGAGGCCATGAAGGACCACCAGCACACCGAGGAACTCCGCCTCGGCTACGTCACGTTCACCCGCCCCCGCTCCCTGCTCCTCGGCTCAGGCCACTGGTGGGGCCCCTCCCAGAAGAAACCACGCGGACCCTCCGCCTTCCTGCAGGCCCTGTACGAGCACTGTGCGGCCGGACACGGCGAGATCGAGGTCTGGGCGGACGAACCCGAGGAGGACGAGGAGAACCCTGCGCTGCACGAGGCCACCGGCGACCACGCATGGCCACTCCCGCTGGACGACGCGGCGCTGTCCCGCCGACGGGCAGCCGCGGCAACGGTGCTGGCCCACCTGGAGTCCGAGTACTCCCACGAGGCGGCCCACCCGTCCGCCCACGACGCCCACGCCCCGTACGACGATCCGGACTGGCCCCCTCCGCCCGAGGACGACGAACCCCCTTACGATGAACCCCCTTACGGGGATGGTGATTTCGCCGACGAAGCCGTGTACTCGGACGAGCCCGTCCATGAAGGAGCCGATTTCGCGGACGTGCCCCACGGAGAGGCCGAACTCGCGGACCAGCACCCGCGCGACTGGGAGTCATGGCCCCGGAACCGGCCGAAGATCCCGCACCCCACACC
>NZ_JAAKZY010000340.1 GCF_011045015.1 Streptomyces scabichelini
AGGCGGGAGGGCTCCGTCTACGGCATCGACGAGTACCTGGAGATGAAGTACCTCGCCTGGGAAGGCGCCGGCGCGCCCTGAGCCGACTGCCGCGCCGGACACCGCAGCACAGACGAGCGCGCCGAGACCAACCCGCCAGGCGCTGAGTCACCACCCCCATCACCCACGCACCGAGGCAAAGGACGACCATGCCCGCATACACCCGCACCGAGGCCCGGGACTGGGCCCGCGAAAAGCTCGTCGGAGCCGTCAACTGCACGATCCCGTCGTTCACCGCCGACCTTCGCGGCATCAACGAGCAGGGCATCAGGCACGACATCAGGCTCGCCCAGCAGCACGGATTCCTCGGCACCCTCGGCGTCTCCGAGGTCAGCATCACCCTGCCCGAGTACCTCGACTTCCTGCGCATCGTCCGTGATGAGGCGGGCGACGACTTCGTCGTGGTCCACCACGGCAGTTGGAGCACCCTGGAGCAGAACATCGAGGCGGTGCGCGGCGCCGAAGAGGCCGGTGCCGACCTGGTGCTCCTGTCCTACCCGCCGAACTTCTACCCGGAGTCGGAACAGGAGATCTACGACTACACCAAGGCCGTCTGCGACGCCACGAACCTCGCGGTCATGCTGTTCCCGATGTTCCTGTGGGGGTTCAGTCCCCGGGTGCACCCCTCGGACATCCCGACGCGGCTCATCCGCCGCCTCATCGACGACTGCCCCAACATCGCGGTCATCAAGGCCGAGGGCGGCTTCCCCAGCATTCAGAGCGCTATCGAGTGCCACCGGCTCTTCGGCGACGAGGTCGTCATCTCGGTGCCCATCGAGAGCGAGCTCATCCCGCTGGCACAGGTCATGCCGATCCAGCTGTCCGCCACGAGCGACCACGAATACTACGGGCCCATGATCCCGCGCGTCATGCAGCTGCTGCGCGAGGGCAAGTACGACGACGCCACCGACATCTACTGGCAGCTGCATCCGGCCCGCAAGATCAAGGGCGGCCTTGCTCCCGTGCTGAACGGCGGTGCCTTCATCAACCGGCAGGCATGGAAGTTCCAGGGGTGGCTGCAGGGCTACAACGGCGGACCGCTGCGCCAGCCCACCCAGCGCATCCACGACGCCCAGATGCACGCCCTGCGCAAGGGACTCCTCGACGCCGGCCTCGAACCCAGCATGGACCCGTTCCGTGAGTTCTTCATCGGAAGGAACCCGGCGTGACCCCGGACTAACTGGACCGTGCCAACCCCGCCGGCGCGATTGCCGATGCCGCCAAGCGCTGCTCCAACTGGGGGCGTTGGGGACAGGACGACGTACTGGGCACCCTCAACTTCCTCGACGAGGGCAAACGGCGGGAGGGCGCAGCCCTGATCCGGCGCGGGGTCTCCTTCTCCCTCGCCCAGCGCTTCGACACGAACGGTCCGCAGAAAGGCTGGCGCCGCAGGACCAATCCCGTGCACACCATGCTCTCCTCGGGCCTGGACGCCGAGTTCGGTCCGCCGGAGTTCCCGCACGGCATCGGCGGTGCCGACGACGTGGTGTTCATGCCGTTGCAGGCGTCGACGCAGTGGGACGGCCTTGGACACATCTTCGACCACGGCATGGCCTACAACGGACGACGCGCCTCCGCGGTGGTGACCAGCGAAGGCGATCAGCTCACGGGTATCGAGACCGTGGCCGACCGGATAGCAGGCCGAGGAGTGCTGCTCGACGTCGGCCGAGCGATCGGCACCAACGGCGAACTGCCGGACGGCTTCGCCATCACCACCGAGCACCTCGAAGCCACGATCGCCGCACACGGCGAATCCTCCCGAGTAGGCCGGGGTGATCTGCTGCTGGTCCGTACGGGACAGATGGCGCGGACGCGTCGCGACGGCTGGGGCGACTACGCGGGCGGGCCGGCACCCGGCCTCTCGTTCACCACCGCCGACTGGCTGCACACCCGCGAGATCGCCGGTATCGCCACCGACACCTGGGGCTTCGAGGTCCGGCCCAACGAATTCGATCGGGCCTTCCAGCCCCTGCACCAAGTGGCCATCCCGCACATGGGCCTCTTCATCGGCGAGATATGGGATCTCGACGCCCTCGCGGCCGACTGCGCCGCCGACGGCATCTACGACTTCTTCCTCACCGCCGCCCCCCTCCCCGTCACCGGTGCCGTCGGAGCCCCGGTCAACCCCATCGCCATCAAGTAGAGCCCCCGGAAAGGACGCACACCATGCGCTTCGCCACCTGGGAAAGCGCCGGCCGTTCCTCCGCGGGGGTCGTCGGCGAGCAGGGGCTGCACGCCCTCCCCGGTACGACGACGGTCCTGGACCTCGTACGGGCCGGACTGCCGGCCGCCCTTGAGGCCGGTGCCGCCGCCCTCGACAACTCCTCCCCGACACCGATCGATTCCGTACGGCTGCTGCCGCCGCTGGAACCGCCGACCGTGCGGGACTTCGCGGCATTCGAGGAGCACGTCGAGGGTGTCGTGCGGTCGGTCAGCGGAGGCGGCGTGGTCGTACCGGAGTGGTATGAGGCCCCGGCCTTCTACTTCACCAACCCCTATGCGTTGATCGGCGCGCACGACGACGTCCCGGTCCCGCCGGGCTCACACGTGCTGGACTTCGAACTCGAAGTGGCCACCGCCATCGGCAGACGGCGCCTCACTCACCCCTGACGAAGCACGGGACCACGTGTTCGGCCACACCGTTCTCAACGACTGGTCCGCGCGGGACCTGCAAGGCCGCGAGATGAAGGTGGGCCTCGGGCCCGTCAAAGGAGGACTTCGCCACCACCCTGGGACCGTGGCTGGTGACCGCCGACGAGCTGGACGCCTACCGCGACGACGAGGGCTTCCTGCAGCTGGACATGCGGGTGTCGGTCAACGGCACCGAGGTCGGCCAGGACCTGTTGAGCAACATGAGCTGGACGTTCGAGGAGCTCATCTCGTACGCATCCCGCGGCACCTGGGTGAACGTGGGTGACGTCCTCGGCTCCGGGACCTGCGGCAACGGCCTCGTACGACGAGCCACTCGGCGACGAGGCATTGTCCTCGTCAATACACAGAGATCACCAATCATTATTAGCAGGATGTAACACGTGAGACTAGTGTCCATTGGCAGGTCACATCTCGAGTCGATACCGGGAGGTTCGTAGTGCAACGTTCGATGGGGTCCGCGGCAACGCAACGGAACGGGGGCTGTCCGCTCGACCTCGCGATCGCTCGCCCGTTCGATATTGACCGATCGTCAGTCGGTTCCATCGAAGGGAGCGCATGATGCCGGACCTCGATGGACGCGTGGCGGTGGTGACGGGTGGCGCCGGCGCCATTGGCCGAGCAACCTCTGCTTGCCTCTCAGAGCAGGGCGCCAGGGTCGTGGTGGCTGATCTGCGCGGCTCGGAGGCCGCGCAGGTTGCGGCTGCGCTCGAGGGCGAAGCGATCGGCGTGGAGCACGACGTTCGCGATAGCAACTCCGGGGTCGCTCTCGCTGCGCGCGCCAAGGACGTGTTCGGTCGGGTGGACATCCTCGTCAACAACGCCGGGGTCAACTCGCCCACGCTTGCGGTGACCGACATCTCTGACGAGGAGTGGGACCGCGTGATGGACACCAACGCGCGCGGGACCTTCGTGACCACTAGAGCGTTCCTGCCCGGGATGATCGAGCAAGGCAGCGGGCGGATCATCAACCTCTCCTCGATCGTGGGTCAGATGGGAACGCCCTTCATTCTTCCCTACACCGCGTCCAAGGCGGCGATCATCGGGATCACCCATGCTCTGGCGGCGGAATACGCGTCGCGCGGCATCACGGTGAACTCCGTGCACCCGGGCTTGCTCGAGACCGGAATGCACGACTTCGACGACTGGGCAAAGCGGGAAGGCATGACACTGGAGGAAGCCAAGGAGCACTTCCGCAACCTCGTTCCCCAGCGCGAGTACCAGACTCCCCGCGACATCGCGGAGATGATCGCGTTCATCGCCTCCGACCGGGCCAGGCACATCACCGGCGCGGCGTTCAACGTCGACGGTGGTATCCGGATGCACTAGGCTTGTTCTTTATCTACCAAGATCGGCCAGGTCTGCCGATGGCCTTGAGGGTCTCGGGGCGTTTGACGGTCTTACCAACGTCGTAGAGGGGTGCGGGATGGCGGTTCTTCGTCCCGGGCGGTCGTCCGGGACCAGCGCCGCGAGGTTGGGGAACACGGGCCGGACAGAGCAGGTGGGCTCGGATGTTCCTGAACCCTCGGCGGACCCGGGCCGGGGTGAGGCGTTCAGGCTTGGTCGGCTTCTCCCAGGGCCGACGGAGGTCGGCGGCCAGCGGCCGGGCGAGGCGGAGTTGGGTGTGGGCGACGACCACGAGCCAGGTCCACCGGTCCGCGGCCTCCGGAGTACGGACCTTCGGGGTGGTCCAGCCGAGAATCTGCTTTCCGAACCTGAAGGTGTACTCAAGATCGAATCTCCTGAGGAACACCTGCCACCACAGATCCACGTCTGCCGGAGTGGCGCCGGTCTTGGAGGACCACAGCCAAACCGGCGGCGCTTCCCGTTCCTTGGAGAGGTGCTCGACCTTCAACCGGACCAAGGTGCCCTCGACGATGGGGAGTTCACCGTCGTGCTCCAGCCAGGCCGAGCGGTGGGTCAGCCTCGGGTGGACCCGGTCCCACGCTTGGGCTTCGGCCTTGCCGTAGTTGGTGGTGTCGGTGATGGTGGTGATCGCCGCCTCGGGCCAGGTCTCGGGTTTGGCGAAGCGGAACTCCTTGCCGTGCTTCGGCGGCCGCCCGCCCTGGGGATAGGCCAGGGCGTACTCCTTGAGCGAGGGCTTCGGCAGCCGCATCACCCGGTCACTGCGGATCCGCCCGACCAACTCGACAGGAAGATCCCGCAGGACCCAGGCCAGGCGGGTGACGTCGTAACCCGCGTCCATGACGATCGTGATGTCCGGGTCGCCGGGCACCCACTGGCCGGCTGAGATGAGCCGCTCGGTCACGGCGCGGAGTTGGGTGGCGGTGATGGCGGTCGCATCGTCTTCGGGTCCGAGCCGGACCACGTCCAGGATCGACGTCCACGAGGTGGCTCCCGGTTCGAGGACGGCGACGAAGGAGTACGGCCAACCCGGGATGAACTGGGAGGCGGACTTCGCTCGGCCGTAGACGTGGCAGAACAGCCGGTCTGCCGAGCACGGCGCGTCCGAGCGCAGCCACGGCGACACGTCGACCGCCAGCACCAGGCGCCCGCCCTCGAACCGTGGCAACGGCAGCCCGGCGAGCAAGGTCCGCAGCCTCTCGACGTCGATCCGGCCCCGGTTGAGAGCTCCGTACAACGTGCCGTGCCCACGCCGGTGCTCGGGCACCATCGTCAGGTCCACCGGCGAGGTGACCGGCCCGTCGGCGCACAACAGCGCGTCGGCCAGTTCGAACATTTCGTCACGCCGGGCGGTTAGACACTCGTAGAACTCTGCTCGGAAGCGTGACGCTTCCGCGAACGCTTCCCGCCGGACATCCGGGCACACCACACTCATGACAACGGCCTTCGACTGGTTCTCCTCGTGACGGAGCACAGGATCAGACGAAGGCCGCCCTCGTGTCCGGCGAATCCCCAGGTGAGTGACCTCGTTCGGGACACCGTTCGAGGCCGGAAGAAAAAGAACAAGCTGAGAGCGCAGCATGCGTGCCGCGTCCGTGGCCCATTCCAGGTACCGCAGGAGGCTCTCGAAGGCGCTCGAGGAAGGACCGCGGAGGTTCTCGGCTTTCATACGGGTCTCGCGGCAGTGCCAGTGCCGCCGGCTGTCGCCTTGGCATGGGGCCCTCACTGGAATTACCTGCTGCCGATACGCCGTTCCCCCCGGACTTCGGACAGTCGAGACGGGGCTCTGCCTGAAGCTGAGAGATGCTATGAGTCGGCGGCGAGGGCGTCGATGAGCTGACGCAGCGAGAGGACCGCAGCATCCGCGCCGGGCAGAGCCGGCCAGCGACAATCTTCGGCCCCGGTTCCGGCCGGCGGTGGGGGCTCAGCGTTCCATATAGGGGTCGGTGATCTCGCGAAGCCGGGCGAGGGTGTCGCAGAGCTGGTCCATGCGGCGCTTGCCGAGGTGGGCGGTCCACTCCGCCTCGATCTCGGCGATGGCCCCGTCGCCGATGGGGCGCAGGGAGCGTGCGCGATCCGTCAGGCGCACCAGGCGGGCGCGGGCGTCGGTGGGATCGGGGGTGCGTTCCACGTATCCGGCGTTTTGGAGCTGATCGACGAGGTAGCCGGCGGTCTGCTTAGTCACCTGGGCGGCTTCCGCGAGCTCGCTGAGCCTGGAGCCGTTGTCGTTGACGCGCTGCAGGAGCTTCGCCTGTGCCGGTGTGATGTCGTTGTGGCCCGCTGCGGCCACGGCGGCGAGGACTCGATTCTCCAAGGCCCGGTAGGGGATGAAGAGCAGGAGCCCGATGTTGAGGTCTTCGGCCACGCCACTCCTTGACTTGACGATGGTCAGAGGTTCTCACTAGTTTAGTCAGTGAGGCTGACTTAACAGGTCAGGTCATCGTACCAAAAAAGCTGGGAGAGTGGGCATGGAGAAGGCGGCGATGTGGCAGGTCATCGATGACGAACGGGCCGGTCTGGCCGATCTGCTCGCCTCACTGACCGAAGAGCAGTGGACCTGCCCGTCGCTCTGCGAGGGGTGGACCGTGCGCGAAGTGGCAGCCCATCTGAGCAGCGGACCGCGAGCCCGGCTGGTGCCGATCCTGATCGAGGCCGTCCGCGCGCGCGGCAGCTTCAACCGCATGGTCGACAACACCGCCCGGCGGGAAGCGGCACGCCCCCCGGTCGAGCTCGTGGCCGCACTCCAGGCGGCATCCGGATCCCGGCACCTGGCGCCGGGCCAGAAACTCGCCGTCGTCATGATGGATGTCCTCGTCCACGGTCAGGACATCGCCATCCCGCTCGGCATCGATCGCCCGATGCCGCTGGAGGCCGCCCGTTACTCCGCCGAGCACACCTGGAGGATGGGCTTCCCATTCCGCGCCCGCAAGCGGCTGCGCGGCTTCCGCCTCGTGGCCACCGATGTCCCGTGGTCGAGCGGGGAAGGCGCCGAGATCAACGGCCCGATCGCCGACCTGCTGCTCCTTGTTTCCGGCCGCCACGCCGCCCTGTCCCGGCTCACAGGACCGGGAGCCGCCGTCCTCCGTGCCCGCGCTCTGGCCGACCGCTGAAGGGCATGCGGTGGAGCAGAGCCATGGAGAGTCTTCGACGGCAATGATCGTCGCGACGGTGGGGGAGCAGGTGTCATCCCAGGAGTTCGCTGGTCAGTACGCGTTCCAGCCAGGCGCGGTAGCTCTTGGCCGGCCAGCGGCGGTAACGGCGCAGCAGTTGGTGCATATGAGGGGAGCCCAGGGCGTAGAAGATGTCGGCAGCGGTGTTCGCGTCGAGGCCCGGGCGCAGGGCGCCCTGCTGGTGAAGGGCCGTGGTGAGCGCCAGGTAGACCTCGTGGGTGGCCTGCGAGCCCGCGTCGGCGGCTGCGCGCATGTCCGGGTCCGCGCCCGCCGCCTCGACGCTGACCATGATCAGGTCTCCGGCGCGCTCCAGCAGATCGGTGGCATACGCGACGGCGTCGGCGATCGCCGCGCGGGGGTCGGTTTCCTCACGGGCAGCCCGTATCTCCGGCCGGTCCGGTACGGCGACCGGCTCCTCGTCGCCCACGGTCGCAACCCCGAGGGTGTGCCCGAACAGCGCCGCCTTCGTCGGAAAGGCGTCGTAGAGGGTGCGCTCGCCACCCCCGACGCCAGCCTCCCTCTCATCCTCGGTGACCTCGCCCGCGCCGACGCCCTCCCCTTCGTCGCCGCCCCCGACC